>CAYQAS010000004.1:9739-75502 GCA_964415525.1 uncultured Solibacteraceae bacterium | reverse complement strand
GGCGCAGGCGTGTGGGGGCGCCGGGGGAGGGGATGCACCTGATCACGGCATCCGACCGGCCCGCCTCGCGGCAGATCTGCATCAGGAGGTAGTTCCACAGGAGCGAGGTGGTGGACGGATTCCACACGGCGGGGTTGCCCATGATGACGGGGGGCGTGGGAAGGTTCGGGGCGATGGCGGTGAGGTTGAAGGGCGTGATGGCGAGAACGAAGCCCTCCAGCGCCCGGTAGTGCACCCGATTCCAGGTGTCGCGATTGCTGCTGGGCTGGTTGGCATAGATCTGCTCGAGGAACTTCACGTTGTAGCGGAAGAAATCCGCCGCCTCGCAGGCGCTGTCGATCTCCGCCTGGTAGGCGCTCTTGGACTGGCCGAGCATGGTGGCGGCGTTCAGCGCGTAGCGGTATTTCGTTGCGATGAGGCTGCCCACCTTGTGGAAGATCGCCGCACGGTCCTCCCACGGCGTGTTCTCCCAGTCGCGCTTGGCCTTCAGCGAGGCGTCGATGGCGGCGAGAATCTCCGCCTCCCCGGCCTGGTGGCAGGTGGCGAGGACATGCTGGTGGTCGTGGGGGCAGACCGCCTGAAGGGTGTTGCCCGTGCGGATCTCGCGGCCCCCGATGATGAGCGGGATGTCGAGCTGCTGGGCGGCCTGCCGGGCGAGTTCCGCCTTGAGGTCGGAGCGTTCCTGGGTGCCCGGGGCATAGGTACGCGCGGGCTCGTTGTAGGAGTCGGGAAGCTGGAATAGGGCGTTGGACATCGTGGTTCCTTTTGAGAAATAACGGTTGACTAAAGAGAGCCCCGCGCGGGCGGGGCTCTCTTGGATGCCGAAAAGGGCGGCTATTCGTCCTTTTTGCCGGCGTCGGGGAAGAAGAGCGCGCCGCCGAACTTCTCGACTCCGAAGGTGCCGATGATCTTCTGGGTGGGGGCCGCGACCATGAAATCGGCGAAGGCCTTGGCGCCGGGGGCGTTGACCTTGGGGAACTTCGCGGGGTTCACCTCGATGACGTGGTAGACGTTCAACAGGCTGGCGTCGCCTTCCCGCAGGATCGCCAGGTCGAGGCGCTTCTTCATGCTGAGGTAGGTGCCGCGGTCGGTCAGGGTGTAGCCCCGCTTCTCGCTGGTGACGCCCAGGGTCTGGCCCATGCCGAGGCCGGTGGACTGGTACCAGCCCTGGCCCTCGGCGGTGACGCCTGCGTTCTTCCAGAGCTTCAGCTCGGCGCTGTGGGTGCCGCTCTTGTCGCCTCGGCTGAGGAACAGCGCGCCCTTGGTCTGGATCGCCTTGAACGCGTCGATGGCCGTCTTGGCGGCCTTCACCCCCGCGGGGTCCCTACTGGGGCCTACGAGGATGAAGTCGTTGTGCATGACGAGGCGGCGGTTCACACCGAAGCCGTCCGCCACGAATTTCTTCTCCGCATCCGGACTGTGGACGAGCAGGGCATCCGCCTCGCCCTTCTGACCCATGGCCATGGCCTGACCCGAGCCCACGGCGATGGTCTTCACCACAAAGCCGCTCTGCTTTTCGAAGGCGGGCACGAGGACATCCAGCAGACCGGAATCCTGCGTGCTGGTGGTGGTGGCCAGCAGGATCGTCTTAACGGGCTTCTGGGCGAAGGCCAACAGGCTTGCAGTGGCGAGGGCGAGGCCGGTGAACAGAGAACGCATGCGCATGGCGAGACTCCTTGGTGCTACGGGCTTTGGAACAGAGGGAAAGGCGATGGGAAGTACGTCACGCGTTGTTCTTCATCCCCTCCACCCCTGTTTTAAAAAGCATTTTCAACAGGGATGAAGCGGATGGAGGGGATAAAAGCGAAGAGGCGTCACTGTTTCCGGGCTTCAGGGAAGAACATCGGGGCGACGTATTGAACCTTTCCGAACTCGGCGATGAGCTTCTGACCCTTGTGAGGATGCGTCAACCACGCCACAAAGACGGCGGCATCGGTGGTGTTCACCTTGGAGACCTTGGCGGGATTCACAGGGATGAGGCTGATGTGGTTGAGCAGCGCCTCGTCGCCCTCCACGAGGATCTGGCCTTTCAATTCAGGCTTGAGGGCGAGCCACGTGGCGCGGTCGATGACGGTGTAGAGGCCGTTCTGGTCCGCGTGGCGCAGGGTCGGGGCGTTGCCCTCGGTGCCCTTGGCGAAGACCTGGTACCAGGGACCTGCGGGCTTCACGGCCGCGGCGGTCCAGAGGTCCAGTTCTGCCACGTGGGTGCCGGACTGGTCGCCTCGGGTGAGGAAGGGCGCCTGCTTGGCGGCGAGCGTCTTCAGGGCTTCGGCGGCGGTCCTGGTGCCGCGGATGCCCGCCGGGTCGGCGCTCGGGCCCACGATCACGAAGTCGTTGTACATGAGCGGAATGCGCTCCAGGCCGAAGCCTTCTTTCACGAAGGCCTCTTCCAGGCGCCTGGCGTGGACCATCACGAGGTCGATGCCGCTGCGCCTAGCCATGTCGAGTGCGGCGCCCGTACCGGCTCCGGCATGACGCACGCGGATGCCGGTCTCCGCCTCGAAGGCGGTTTCCAGTGCATCCACGATGCCGGAGTCGATGGGGCCGATGGTGCTGCCAAGCATCACGAAGCGTGGGAACTCCTGGGCACCGAGGGCCAGGCATCCGGCGGCGAGGATGGACAGAAGATGTCGCATCTCGAACTCCCTAGAACTTGAAGGTGGAGACGAACCAGAGCTTCTTCAGGTCCTTGTTCAGGGGCGCCACGGCGGCGCTGTCGCCCTTGTAGTCGGCAATCTTGAGCATCAGCTCGTAGTTCTTGGTCACGGGAAAGGTCACGCTGGCGCTGAGGTCCGTGCCGTACTTGCTGAAGCCGCGATCGGTCTGCTCGGGCTTGAGCGAGTGGAACTGCACCTCGAAGGCGAAGCCCCAGCGCTTGGCCTCGAACTGGATGAAGTCGTCCACGATGCCGGTCACGGGGGTGGCGCCGAGGCGGTCCGCCCAGCCGTAGAAGCCGTGCAGGGAGGACATCGGCGTGGTGAAGGGGTTCTGAATCCCATCGCCCTTGCCCGCGCCCTCCAGCACTTCGTGGGTGCCCTTCACGCTGATGTCCTTGGTGAAGGCGTAGCCCGCCATCAGGGACAGGTAACTGCGGCTAGCGGTCTTGGTGGAGGCCTTGTAGGCCTTCTGCTGGGCGACCGAAGCGTCGTACAGGACGCCCTTCCAGGCGCCATCCACCCGCACGCCGGTGTGCTGCACGGAGTTGTCCGGGCTCACGCCGTAGAGCTTCGAGGTCTCCTCCACGCCGAACCAGAAGGGCGTGATGGCGATTTCGGGGATGGGCGTGAACCGGGCGCGGGTGAAGTCGAGCTTCACGGGCCGGGTCTGGCTGAGGCTGGTGGTGAACTGGGTGAGGTGCCCCGCGAAGAGCTCCACCCACTTCGTGTCGAAATTCCCCTGGAAGGTGAGGCCGGTGAAGGCCTTCGGCATCTGGCTCCAGGCGCCTGGTCCGATGAAGCGCTGGTTGTCGACCCTGAGCACCTGTCGACCCGCCTTGAAGCCCTTCCAGGACAGGTAGCCCTGCAGCAGCTCGGTGTTTCCGGGGTCCTGCACGGTCGCCAGGGTGGTCTTGCCATTGAGGCCGCTGTTGTAGCGCTCCTCCCCCAGGGCCGTGACATTCGCGAACTGGAACGTGGCCTTCACATCCCACAGGGCGCCGGTCTCGAAGCCGAGCAGGAAACGGTTGGTGAAGGCGTTGGCGGTCTTGTGGTCCGCGGGCGCCTTGTAGTCGGCATCCTCCACGTGCTCGAAGCGGGTGCGGACCTCCATCGTGACCTTGCCCGCCTTGAGGGCGTCGAGCAGGGGGGCCTGGGCCGCCAGGGGCAGGGTCAGGGCGGTGAGAAGGAGGGGCAAGGTGCGCATGGAAGCTCCTGATTGAAAATGTCGTTGGATACAAACATGCCTAACGGTGGATGGGCGATGCCATTCGAACTTGGATCAAGTTGCTGAATGACAGGGCTTACCCCACAGGTAGAGCAGGCGCTCTCCTTCAAGGATGTTTCGAAATGTGTTTGTGTGCAATACGATTTGTAAAGAAGCTTGTTCAATAGTCTTGCAAATCGTTCGGTCGTAACAGTTTCAGGAAGGCGTGGGTTTCTCCTTCGATGGCGGCCCAGGCCTTCCGTTCCAGTTCGCGGTATTGGCGCAGGGCCTCGCGTCCGGCCTCGGTGACCACCGCGCCGCCCCCCTGGGCCCCCCCCGTGGTGGCACTCACCAGGGGCTCCCGGAAGTGCCGGTTCATGGTGTCCACGAGGGTCCAAGCCTTGCGATAGCTTAGGTTGAGTCCTCGCGCTGCGGCGCTGATGGAGCCGGTCTGCTCGATGGCCTCAAGGAGGGCCGCCTTGCCGGGGCCCATGGGGTAGGCCTCCCCCCGGGGGATACCGATCCGGACGACGCGGCGGGCTTCGAGGTCCATGGAGGCTCCAGAGTGACAACCCCCCAAACAGGTGCGAGGGATCCATCAACCAATACCAGGATTGAGGAGTCTCGAATGTATCTGCCCCGTTTCACCAACGAACCGATCTGTGACTACAGCCAGCCTGCCCATGTGAAGGCTGCGCACCGTGCCGTGGCGGCCCTGAAGGGCCAGCTCGGCCGCTTTCATCCCGCCCGCATTGGCGGCGTCGCGGTGGAAGGCGTCAAGCGCATCGTCTCCACCAGCCCCGCACGGCCGAACCTGGTGATCGGTGAGAGCGCCAGCTGCGCCAAGTCGGATGTCGATCAGGCGATGGTGGTGGCCGCCGAGGCCTACCGTACCTGGAGCCGCCGCAATCCCGAGGAGCGCGCCGAAGTGCTGCTTCGCCTTGCCCAGCTCATGCGCGAGCGTCGCTTCGAGCTGCTGGCGCTGATCTCCCTCGAGATCGGCAAGGATTGGTACGAGGCCGATGCCGAGATCGCCGAGGCCATCGACTTCTGCGAGTACTACGCCCGGCTCGCCCTTACGCATTTCCAATTCGCGCCCCTGACGCGCCTTCCCGGCGAGGACAACTGCTACAGCTACATCCCTCTGGGGGTGGGCGTCGTCGTCTCCCCTTGGAACTTCCCCCTCGCCATCCTCTGCGGCATGACCATGGCGGCCATCGTGGCGGGCAACACCGTGGTGGTGAAGCCCAGCTCAGACACCCCGGTGATCGCGGCGAGGCTCTGGGAGATGGCCCATGAAGCCGGTCTGCCGGACGGCGTCTTCAACCTCGTCCCCGGCGGCGGCGGTGAGATCGGCGACTACCTGGTGACCCATCCCACGGTGCGCTTCGTGGCCTTCACCGGCAGCGCCGAGGTGGGACTCCACATCAACGAGGTCATCGCGAAGCCCGATACGCGTCGCCCCTGGATCACCCGCTACGTGAGTGAGATGGGCGGCAAGAACGCCATCCTCGTGGATGACACGGCGGATCTGGACGCCGCCAGCTCCGGCATCGTGCGCAGTTCCTTCGGCTTCCAGGGCCAGAAGTGCAGCGCCTGCAGCCGCGTCATCGTGGACCGCCGGGTGAAGGCGGAACTGCTGGAGCGGGTGCTGGAGAAGCTGAAGAAGCTGACCATCGCCGATCCCTGGGAGGACTGCTGCGTCTTCATCGGCCCGGTGGCCAACAAGGGCGCCCACCGCGACGTCCTCGCGGCCATCGAGCGCGGCAAACAGGAGGCGCGGGTCGTCGCCGGTGGCGCCGCCTTCGATCGCGAGGGTTACTACATCCAGCCCACGGTCTTCGATGGCGCCACCAGCGAGGGTTTCCTGGGACAGACGGAGATTTTCGGTCCCGTCACGGCCTTCATTGAGGTGGATGGCTTCGATGCCATGCTGGCCGCCGCCAACAGCACGAACTTCGGCCTCACCGGCGCCGTCTACACCCGCGAGATCGAGCGCCTCGACCGCGCCAAGCAGGAATACCACGTCGGCAACCTTTACCTGAACCGGGGCTGCACCGGGGCCCTGGTGGGGGTGCACCCCTTCGGCGGCTTCAACCTGAGCGGCACCGATTCCAAGGCGGGCGGCCCGGACTACCTCCTGCAGTTCACCCAGGGCAAGACCACCAGCGAGCGGGTCACCGTGAGCCGCATCCCCGGCATTGGGGCCTGATCGGCCGCTTCGTACCGCGAAACACGCGTTTCGTCACTGGAGCCGGGCGTTTTCTGGTTCCGGGGGTACATTTGGGTTCTCATGCGCCCCTTCCTGCTCTGCATCCTCTCCGTCCTGTGGCTTCCCGCGGCGCCCCCCCTGCCGCAGGGGGTGCTGGTGGAGCGGGTGGTCTGCGAGGGGGCGCCCTCTTTCTCGTACGCGGCCTACGTGCCCACGTCATACCGTCCGGGCACCCCCGCACCGGTGCTCCTCAACATCAGTCCCGTGGCGGTGGGGCGGGTTCCGGTGCTGCTCTTTCAGGCGGCGGCGGAGCGCCACGGCTGGATCCTGGTGGGCTCCAACGATGCGGGCAACGGGCCGATGACGCCCGTTCGGGAGGCCCTGGGGGCGGTGTGGAAAGACGTCACGGCACGGTTCAGCGTGGACGTGCCCAGGAGCGCCGTGGGGGGCCTCAGCGGTGGCGCCCGGATGGCGCTGGATTTCCTGCGTTCCCATCCGGAGCTGGGGGGCCTCATCTCCATGGGCGCCTACGGGATGGGCTCGGATGGTCTCGTCGGGCTCAGACCCCATGCCGCCGTGCTGCTCTGTGGCCAGGAGGACTTCAACCACTGGGAGCTTTTGGAGGGAGCCAAGGCGCTCCGGGCACGTCGTTGGCGGATGTGGGCCGATCGCTTTGCGGGTGGGCACGAATGGCCCCCGGCGGAGGTATGTGCGGAGGCGCTTCGTTTCCTGGAACTGGATGCCATGCGGCAGGGGCGGTGCAGGCTAGACCCCGAGCTGCGCGCCGACTTCGCAGAGCGGCGACTGAAGGCGGCCCGGGAGGCGGAGGGACTGCTCGCCCAGCGGCGGTGGGAGGCGATCCGTGCGGAGGGGCCTTCGGAAGAGGCCGATCAGGCGTTGGCGCGGCTGGCCAAGGATTTTCGGGTACTCCGGGAGGAGGAACACGAACGCCGGGCGGAAACTCGAATGTGGCAGATCGTGGACCAGCGCTGGAAGCCTGGGTTCGAAGACGCACTCAACGCGTTGGTGATCCAGGCCAAGGGCGAAGATCCGGTGGAGGCTTTGCAGGCCAAGCGGCTTCTCAGCCGGGAGGCGCTCGACCATCGCGTGACCTGGGGTGAGGCCGTGGAGCGGAAGCAATGGGCCCTGGCGGAAGGCCTCAGCCGGAACCTCATCGCCCTGCGGCATCCCGATCCTGCACCTTGGCTGAACCTGGCCTGCAGTCTGGCGGGGCAGGGCAAGCGGGCCGAGGCCCTGGCGGCGCTTCGGGAAGGCTTGGCCCGGGGGCTCAAGCCCCGCATGGATCCGCGGGTTCTGCCGGGTCTTGAGGGACTGAAGGGTGACCCCGATGCGGAAGGGGTGTTTGCCGCGCTGGGATTCCCCGGGGCTACCCAATCTCCTCGGTGATGAGTCGCTCGGTGGTCTCCTCCAGCCATGTGTTCAGGGTCTGGGCCAATTCCTGGAACTCCGGCCAGAGGGTCTGCTCCAGGAAGGTGGCGGGAGCCTTCACCATCACGGTGGTGCGGCGCTGGCCCTTGTATCGGAAGGTCTTGATGCCGTAGCGGCGGCAGAGGGCGATGAAGAGGCGCACGTTCCAGCCGTCGCCGAGGGTGAACTTCATCTCCACCTCGGGCTCCACTTTGCCGAGGGCCGCCAACCGGTCGAGGATCCGCGTCCGGGCGTCCTTCGCGGCGGCGCGCTCGCCCTCGGAGGCGGCGCCCGCAAAGAGCGCCTCGATCTTGCGCAGCTTTTCCCGGAGTTCCTGTTCGGTCCACATGGCTTCATTATCCTGAGATATGGCCGAAGCTCCCCGTCCCGTCAGCCCTCGCCGCCTCCTGCAGCTGCTGCTGCGCTCGGCGCATCTCGCCGCCATGGGCATCGTGCTGGGGGGCTGCTTCCTGGGGTTGGAATACCACCCGCTGCGCCACGCCATCTGGGTGACCCTGGGCACCGGCGCGGCGCTGCTGGGGATGGACATCGCGAAGGACGCCGCCATCCTCCACCAGGGCAGCGGGCTCTTCGTGCTGCTCAAGCTGGCGCTCCTGGGACTCGGCAATGTCTTCCCCCAGCATCGTTTCGGCTGGTATCTGGCGGCGACCCTGGTGGCCAGCTTCGGCTCCCATATGCCCGGCAGCTGGCGTCACTACAGCGTGCGCTACGGCCGGGAAATGGGGCCCCAGCGTTAGAATGAAGGTTCGTTCTTTGAGGTGGTGATGGGATTCCTGGCGAGCATGGTGAAGTTCGAGTCGCTCCTGCAGTGGATGCAGCATACGGGCTGGGTGAAGCTCCGCAGCCTGACGCTGGTGCTGCTCACCTGCCTCATCATCCTGTGGTCCGTGAAGCTGGTGGCCCGCGCGGTGCGCAAGGCCGTGGATGACGGCAACGAGGACACCACCTCGGATGCGGAGCGCAGGGCGGACACCCTGGGCGCCGTGCTCAACAACACGGCCCGGGTGCTGGCCATCGCGTTCTTTCTCATCATGTCCCTCCGGGAATTCGGCGTGGACATCGGCCCCTTGGTGGCGGGCGCCGGCATCGCAGGCGTGGCGCTGGGTTTCGGCGCCCAGAGCCTCGTGAAGGATGTCATCAGCGGCTTCTTCCTGCTGATGGAGAACCAGTTCGGCGTGGGCGACATCGTGAGCGTGGATGACAAGCACACCGGCACCGTGGAGCGCATGACCTTGCGCATCACGCAGCTTCGGGACTCCGAAGGCAAGGCCCACTACTTGCCGAACGGGAGCTTCACCCGTGTTGTCGTGCTCTCCAAGGAGTTCAGCAAGGCCCTGGTGGATGTGGAGATCAGTGCCGATGGCGACGTGGACCGCGCCATGGAAGTGCTGCGCGAGGTTGGACAACAGCTGTTCGAGGATTGTCCGGACAAGGTCATGGAGCCCACCGCCGTCATGGGCATCGAGAGCTTCAATGCCACCAGCTGCATCGTGCGCACATTCACCAAGACCGGTCCCGGCAACCAGTGGGAAGTCGCGCGGGAATACCGCCGCCGCATCCTGCTGCGCTTCCGCAAGGAAGGCATCGTCATGCCCCTGCCCACGCGCGTGGTGGTGAGCCGGGGCGAAACCGCTGTCGTGAACCCGGGCGAGGGCGCTTAGGCGCTCTTCCAGCCACTGAAGGAAGATCGGAATCACAGGCAGGCAACGCCTGCTTGCAGTTATCCCTTTCATCCTTGTTAAACATTCTTTTGAAAGAAGATGAATACAAGGTTGAAGGGGATGAAGGACCTTGCTGTTCCTCCCAACACCGGAGCCGCAAGTGCGCATGCAACGACTTGGCACGCCCGATGGGAGGAAATGTCCAAAGTGAAGAGAGCGGGGGCCTTGTGGCCCCCGCTCTCTTCACTTTGGTGGGACTTACCGACCCAACAGTTCCTTCACGAGGTGCTCGCCCTTCATGACCTTATGCAGGCTCTCGAGGATCGCCCGAGCATCGGCGGCCACGGCGCGCTTGGTGGCGTCGTCGTAGACGTAGTAGCCGCCCTGGCCTTCCAGCACGCTGTCGAAGTTGATACCGATGAACTCGCCCTTCACGTTCACCACGGGGCTGCCGCTGTTGCCGCCCACGGTGTCGCAGGCGTACGAGAAGTTGTAGGGCGTCTCCAGGGTGATGCGCGACTTGGCCTTGATCCATCGTTCAGGCAGGGTAAAGGCGCCGTCCTCCGCGTTGGCAGCGTTGCCGCCCCAGCCCGCGTGCCGGTCAAAGAGGCCGAGGAAGGTGGTGAAGGGCTGGGCCTTGGTGCCGCTGCCGGTGTCGTAGGTGGCCACGGGCCCGAAGCTCAGGCGCAGGGTGAAGGTGGCATCCGGGTACTGGGACTTTCCGAGGGCCTTGAATCGGGCCTCTGCGATGCGGCCGCCGTGCTCGGCGAAGACGCCCTGCACCTGCTCGTCCCACTGCTTCTGCAGGGCCCGCTGGAAGGGATCCAGGGCGCGGGCCAGGGCCAGCAGGGGATCGGTGCTGGCGGTCAGGGCTTCCCGGCCCCCTTCCGCCAGCTGCTTGCGGAACGCGGGATCGCCCAGCTTGGTGCCGGCATAGGTGGCCTTCGCCACCGCCTCCGGAGCGCGTCCCGCAAGGGCCGCCTTCACGTAGGCATGGTCGGCGCCGAGCTGTTCCTGAGCCTCGCGAAGCGCCCACGCGAGGCGCGCTTCATCCAGGCCCAGCTGGACGGGGCGGGGGCTGAAGAGCTTGTCCTTGGTGGCTTTGAGGCTGCCGTCGCTATATTCCGACAGACGCTGGGCGCTGGGCTTCGCCAGTTCATCCGCCAGACGCACGAGGGTGAGGGCGTGGCCGAAGAGGGTGCAGCCCCGTGTGCCGATGGCGGTGTATTCCTTGAGCAGGGCCTTTTGGCGGGCCACACCCTCCGCAATCCGATCCCAGCTGCCGCCGACGCGGTTCTGGAGTTCGGGCTCCTTCGCGGTGGCCTCCTTCAGCGCCTTCTCACGGCTAGCCACCAATGCGAGGCTCTCGGGCTTGTTGAGACCCATGAGCTGGCCGGTGATGCGCTTCTGGCTGTTGCTGATGCCGTAGATGGCGTCGGCGGAGACGCGGGCGGCTTCGGCGGAGGTCTGGGCATAGGCCTCGAGCGCCTTGCGCTGCCGGGCCTGCCAGCCCAGCTGGAAGGGGATGCCCACCTCCTTGGCGTAGGTCATCTGGGCCAGGGTCTGGCCGCGGTACGTGGTGCCGGGATGGCCGCTGATGATCGTGAGATCCCCAGCCTTGAGGGGTGTCTTCGTGAAGGGCAGGTATGCTTCGGGCCGGAAGGGCTTGCCGTCCTCATAGACGCGGAAGAGGGCGTAGTCCAGGTTCCAGCGCGGGTAGGTGTAGTTGTCGGGGTCGCCACCGAAGCTGGCCACCTGAACTTCCGGCGCCGCCACGAGGCGCACATCCTTGAACTTCCGATAGCGGTAGAGCCAGTACTCGCCGCCCTGGTATAGGGTCACGGGCTCGCAGGTGAGGCCGCTCTTCGCTTCCTCCGCCTTGCGCAGGTCGCTCAGGGCGCCCTGGCGGGCCTTCAGCGCCTCGCCCTCCGTCATGCCGGGCTTCACGGCGGCGTTGACCTTGGCCGTCATGTCCTCGGTGGACACCAGCATCATGAGCTCCAGGCCGGGGACCTTGATCTCCTGGGTGCGGGTCGCGGCGGTGAAGCCGTCCTTGATGAAGTCAGCCTTGGCGCTGGACACCTGCTGGATGGCGCCGCGACCCACGTGGTGGTTCGTGATCACCAGGCCGTCCTTGGAGACGAAGGAGCCCGTGCCGCCCGGGAAGCGCACTGTGCCGAGCTGCAGACGCTTGAGCCAGGCCGCGTCGGGATTGAATCCGTACTCGGCCTGAATGGCCTTCACCGGGACGTTGTCGAAGGTCTACATGCCCTCGTCGGCGCGCAGGGCGCCGGCGGCAAGGACGAGGCCGAGAAGGGGAAGGGCGAAGCGCATGGTAGAGGCTCCTGAAAAAGGGGTTCACCACGGAGAGCACGGAGCACACGGAGAAAGGCACTGAGAAAGGGATTGGGGGATTTCTCCGTGAACTTGGTGTTCTCCGTGTTTCAGCCGTATTTATCGCAATTGGCAACTGGTGCTGCAGGCGAGGCGCATGGGACTTCGTTTCGAGGAAAGGGAAGGCTTCAGCACGGAGCACACGGAGAAGGGCACGGTGAAATGCACTGAGAATAGGATTGGGCTTTTCCTCCGTGAACTCCGTGTTCTCCGTGGTGAGCCTGCAGTTGTCATCACTTGTCGAATTCCGCCACGAGGTGCCCGGCGTCGTAGACCTTGGTCAGCACTTCGCGCAGGGCGCGGGCATCGACGCAGATGGTGCGGTTGGCGCGGCCGTCGTAGTAGTAGCGGCCGCCGAGGCTCTCGACGTTGCCGTCGAAGGCCAGGCCCACCAGCGCGCCCTTGGCATCCACCACGGGGCTGCCGGAGTTGCCACCGATGATGTCGTGGGTGGTGGCCATGTTGTAGGGCGTATCCATATCCAGGCGGCTGCGGCGATCGAGCCAGCGCTGGGGCAGGTTCCAGGTGTCGCGCGGGACATTCACGGTTGAACCACCCCAGCCCTGGAAGCGGTCGAAGAGGCCGCCGATCGTCGTGAAGGGCGCCTGGAGCGTGCCGTTGGCGGCATAGGACTTCGGCGTGCCGTCCGTGAGGCGCAGGGTGAAGGTGGCGTCCGGGTAGGCGCTCTTGCCCTGCACCTTGAAGCGGGCGCGGGCGATGCGATCGGCGTGTTCGCGCACCGGGCCGTCCACCAGCCGCTCCACCTTCTCCCGCACGGCGCGCTGGAGCGGATCGAGGGTGCGGGCGAGAGCCAGCATCGGATCCTTGCTCTCTGCGACGGCCTTCGCGCCGCCTTCCAGCAGGCGCTTCACCTCTGAGGGATCCTGCAGCTTGGAGCCGGCGACGGCGGCCTGAGCGACCTCCGCGGGTTTCTTGCCCCCGAGCATGGCCTTCACGAAGGGATGTGCCGCGCCCAGCTGATCCAGGGCTTCCTGCAACCCGAACGTAAGCAGGTGCATTTCCAGGTCGGCGTGGAAAGGCGTGGGACGGGTGGTGGTGAGCTTCTTCTTCAGGGCGGGCAGCGCAGCCTCGGCATATTCGCTCAGGCGCTTGGCATCCGGCTTGGTGGTTTCCACAGGCAGGCGCAGCAAATGCAGGGCCGTGCCCAGCAGTTCGCTCTGGCGGGTGTTCACCATCGCCTGCTCCTTGGCCAGGGTGCGCTGCTGGCGCAGGGCCGCAGCCACCATCTCCCAGCTCTTCCCTGCCTCGGTGCGAAGTTGCGGATCCGCCTGGACCTTCGCCTTCAGCTCCTTCTCAGCGGCGGCGACACGGGCCATGGCCTCGGCATCCTTGAGGGCGGCGTGGTAGCCGCGCATGGCCTTCAGGCCGTTGTCGATGCCGTAGATGCGGCCTCCGACGCGGGTGCGGTGCTCGAAGCTCTTCTGGGCGTAGGCCTCCAGGGCGGCCCGCAGGCGCTCGCGACCGGCGATGTCCATGGGGCTGCCGAGGTCCCGGGCATAGGCCATCTGATCCGTCGTCCAGAGGCGGTTCGTGGTGCCGGGATGGCCGGTGATGAAGGAGGCGTCCCCGGGCTTGAGGCCCGTCTCGCTCCAGGCCAGGCGGTGTTCGGGGTGGAAGGGCTTGCCGTCCTCGTAGACCCGCAGCAGGGAGAAATCCAAGTGATGGCGGGGGAAGGTGAAGTTGTCGTGGTCGCCGCCGAAGCGGGCCACGGCGAGCTCCGGCGCCATGACAAGGCGCACGTCCGTGAACTTCCGATAGACATAGAGCCACGTCTCGCCGCCCTGGTAGAGGGTCACCGGCTCCACCGTGAGCTTGGTCTCGGTGGACAGCGCCTGTCTTGCGCTGGCGATCTCCCGTTCCCGGGCGCGCAGGGCCTCGGCGGAGGTCTTGGCGGCCTTGGCGGCGGTGGCGACGCGGGCGGTGATGTCCTCCATACGCACCAGCTGCATCAGCTCCATTCCGGGCACCTTCAGCTCCTGGTCCCGGGTGGCGGCGACGAAGCCATCCTTCAGCAGGTCGCGTTCGCGGGTGCTGAGGCTCTGGATGTTGCCCCGCACGACGTGGTGGTTGGTGAGCACGAGGCCGTCGGCGCTGACGAAGCTGCCGCTGCCGCCGGGGAAGCGGAGCGAGGCCAGACGCAGGTGGTCCACCCAGGCTTGGCTGGGTGTGAAGCCCCAGCGCGCCTGGACCTGCTTCATCGGCAGGTTATCGAAGGTCCACATGCCCTCCTCGGCGGAGGCAAGGGCACATGTCAGGGCGGCCAGAAGGGAAAGGGGGCGCAGGATCATGGGGCACACCGGAGCGGGAGGGACGGCTGAGTGCCGTCCTCTCCCAATATTAGTGAACGCAATCCATATCTTTGGATCTATTGGGCTTTGGGGAGTCGAATGCCCCGAGGGCGCGGCAGGACTTCGGCAAAGGCGCCGGGTGTGTTCTGGATCCCAGTGGCAGGCGCCTGAAGTTCCGCCACGAGGGCGGGCATCTCATAGATGCGCCCCAGGGCTTCGAGGATCGCCCGGGTGTCGAGGCCGATGACGAGGTTTGTCTCGGCGTCGTAGTTGAAATTGGCGTTGAGGCAGGCTCGGTTGCCGTCGAACACGAGGCCGATGAGCTCACCCTTACCGTTCACCATGGGGCTGCCGGAACTGCCAGAGGCCACATCGGCGCGGCACACGAAGTTCAGGGGCGTCCCGGGCGTGAGCCTGTTCGCGCGGCTCTGCCACCGCGGGGGAAGGGCCCAGCCTTCTCCGCCCTTTGCGGCCAGCGCCTGCATCTCGCCGAAGGTGGTGCGGGTGCGGGCTTCCCCGACTACCGGGAGTACCCCGAAAGAGAGGCGCAGGGTGCCATTGCCATCCGGATAGAGTTCCTGCCCTTGCACGGAGAACCGGACCTTGCCGATGCGTGCGAGGTGCTCGCTCAGGGTCGCGTGGATGTCGCGGTCCACCCATTCGCGTTTGGTGCGGAAGAGGGGATCGAGCTTGCGGGCGAGGACGAGGAAAGGATCCCGGCTGGCGTGGATGGCCCTCGGGCCGCCGTCCAGCAACGCGATGCGGAAGGCGGGATCATGGATGCGGGAGCCCGTGACGGCCCACTCCACCAGGGCCTCCGGCGTGCGTCCGCAGAGCAGGGCCTTCACAAAGGGATGGCTGGCGCCGAGCACTTTGCGGGTGTGGATGAGCTGGTTCAGCAGGATGTGTCGTTCCAGGCCCTGGTTGATGGGGGCGGTGGAGCGGGCCTCCTCCTGCTGTGCGGCGAGGTAGGCGTCCTGATACTCCGGCAGGCGCTCAGCAGAGGGCTTCCGGGGTTCCACCGCCAGCCGGTGCAGCAACAGGCCGTGGGAGAGCAGGCAGCTATCCCCAGTGGAGAAGAGCTGATATTCCGCATAGCGGGCCTTGAGGGTGGCCAGGGCCCGCTCGATGCGTCCGAAGCTGCTGAGGTGGCGCGAGAGGTCCTTGCGCTTGGCCATGGCATCCCGCAGGGCGCGCTCGTGAGTGGCCAGATCTCCCATCACCTCGGGGTCGTTCAGATAGGACAGCCATGACTGGTATTTCTGGAGTCCATTCTCGATGGCGCCGCGCATGGTGCGCACCTCGCGGGCGTGTTCCGGGGAGCGATCGGCGAAATCGCGCAGCACGCGCTCCTGCCGCTCCAGCTCCGCCAGTCGCCAGGGCAGGCTGACATCTCGGTTGAACTGCATTTGCGCCAGGGTCTCCCGGCGTTGCGTGCGCCCGGGGTGCCCGGCGATGTAGGTCATCTCGCCCGCCTGGGGCGCGGTGTGGGCGAGGCCGAGGAAGTGCGCGGGCTGGTAGGGGCGCTCCCGTTCATAGATGCGCAGGAAGGCCAGGTCCAGGGCGTGCCGTGGGAAGGCGTAATTGGTGGTCATGCCGCCGAGGAAAGCCACTTGCTGTTCAGCGGACATGACCAGGCGCACGTCGTTGTGGCGCCGGTAGCCGTAGATCCAATACTGGGCGCCGCCGTGGAAGGTGACCTGCTCGCAGGCCAGCTGGGTGCGTTCTTGAACTTCCTGCTTGATGGCGGCGAAGGCCACGCGGCGGGCGTGCAGGGCGGCGGTTTCATCCATGCCCGCTTTCACGGCTCGGTTCACCTGGGCGGTCACATCCTCCATGGCCTCGAGGGTGCGGGCCGTGAGACCGGGAATGCGCAGTTCGGAGCCGCGATCGGGAGCCACGAAACCGTCCTTCACCAGGTCGCGGTCCGCCTTGGACACCTGCTGCAGCCAGCGACGGACGACGTGGTGGTTCGTGATGACGAGGCCATCCCGGCTGACGAAGGCGCCACTGCCCCAGGGCAGTTTCACCGCCGAGCGGCGCAGATGTTCGAGCCACGGGCCGTCCACCGCCCTGGATTTCGCCAAGGCGGCGGGCAGCCGGTCGAAGGGCCATAGCCCCTCCTCGGGACGCGGCAGGGTGCCCGCCACGAGGGGCAGGGCGACTGCTGCAAGAGCGACGGCGAGGAAGGACCGGAAACGGCTCACTTGCCCGTGATCTCCTTCACGAGGTGGCTGCCGTCCATGACCTTGTCCAGGGCCTCCACGATGCCCCGGGCATCCACGCTCACGGAGCGGTTCACCTTGGGATCGTAGAAGTAGCGGGCAGGCAGGCCTTCGTAGTTGCCGTCGAAGAGCAGGCCGACCAGCTCGCCTTTGCGGTTGACGATGGGGCTGCCGGAGTTGCCGCCAATGGTGTCGACCTTGTGGACGAAGTTGAAGGGCGTGCTCAGGTCCAGCTTGCCGCGACTGTCCAGCCAGCGCTGGGGCAGGTTCCACACGCCGTCGTGGGCCTTGGAGGCGTTGCCGCCCCAGCCCCAGTGGCGGTCGAAGAGTCCGGCGAAGGTGGTGAAGGGAGGCAGCAGGGTGCCGCTGGCCTCGTAGCCATCCACCGCGCCGTAACCCAGACGCAGGGTGCTGTTGGCATCGGGGAAGGTGTTCTTGCCGTAGACCTGGAAGCGGGCCTTTGCGATGCGGCTGGCCTGCTCGCCGAGGGTGGCGTTGTAGGCCTCCTGAGCCACGCGCACCTTGGTGGCGAGGGGCAGGAGCTTGCGGGCGATCACTATGGCGGGGTCGTTGCTCTCCGCCACGGCCTTGGCGCCGCCCTCCAGCAGGGCCTTGCGAGCGGCGGCGTCATTCAGCTTGGAGCCTTCCAGCAGCGCCTTGGCCGCGGCCTCAGGGGCCTTGCCGCCGAGCAGGGTCTGCACCAGCACGTGCTGGGCGGGGAGCTCCTCCTGCATGACCTTGAGGCCCTCGGTGAAGAGGCGGACATCGACATCCTTCACGGGACCGGCAGGGGCGGCACCGCGACCACTGCCTTCGAGGCGGGTGCGGGCTGCCTTGAGCTTCTCCTCGGTCTCGAAGCCCGGACTGCGCTTGTCGGCGGGTTTCGCGGCCTCCTCCAGGTAGCGGAGAATCGCCAGGCCCTGGCCCACGGGACCGTTGCTGGTGCTGGCGAGGAGGGCGGCTTCCTTATACCAGGCCTTCCGGGTCTTCATGGCCTGCTCGATCTTGGTCCAGCTCTGGCCGGCGGTCGCCTGCAGGGCGGGGATCTTGGCCACGGCGGCCTTGAGGTCCTTCTCCCGCTTGGCGACTTCGGCCATGTATTCGGCGTTCTTCAGGCCGATGTGGTAGCCGACGCCGGCCTTCCAGCCGTTCTCGATGCCGAGGCGGCGGGCGGTGACCTCGCGGTATTTCTCCGGGCTCTCGGCGCCGTATTTTCCGAGGACCTCGAGCTGGCGCGACTGGGATTTGAGGGTGAGGGGCGCGCCGAAGTCCCGCTCGAACATCATCTGGGCGTGGGTGATCTGGCGGCTGGTGCGGCCGGGGTGGCCGCTGACGAAGGTGAGGTCACCGGCCTTGAGGGGCTCACTGCTCCACTTCAGGAAGTGCTTGCTCTGGTAAGGCTTGCCGTCCTTGTAGATGCGGAAGAGCGTGAAATCCAGGGCATGGCGGAGGTAGGTGAAGTTGTCGTAGTTGCCGCCAAACATCGCCATCTGAAGCTCGGGCGCCGCCACGAGCCGGATGTCGTCGTGGACCTGATAGCCGTAGATCCAGTACTCGCCGCCCTCGTAGAAGCTCACGGGCTGGCAGGCGTAGCCGGTCTTGGACTTCGCGTCGGCGGCCAGGGTCTCCAGCAGCTTGGTGCGGGCCTCGCTGGCCTGCTTGTCCGTCATGCCGGGCTTCACCACGGCATTGACCTTCTCTGTGACGTTCTCCATGTGCTGGAGCGTGCGCACGGTGAGGCCGGGGATCTTGATCTCCTCCTCGCGGGTCTTGGCCATGAAGCCGTTCGTCAGGTAGTCCTTCTCCTTCGTGCTGACGCGCTCGATGGAGCCTCGGCCGACATGGTGGTTCGTGAGCACCAGGCCATCGGCGCTGATGAAGGAGCCTGAGGCACCGCCCCAGTGGAGGCTGGAGAGGCGCAGGTGATCGACCCACTCCTGGGTCGGCGTGAAGCCGAATTTGTCCTGGAGGGCCTTCTTCGGCAGGTTGTCGAAGGTCCACATGCCTTCTTCCGCGTGGGCGGCGGTGCCACACACGAGGACGCAGGCGAGCGCAGAAAGGGTCAGGGCGCGCAGCTTCATGGGAGCTCCCGTTACTTGGCGAGGATTTCGTCGACGAGGAACTGGGCGTCGTAGACCTTGATCAGGGCCTCCTGAATGGCCCTGGCATCCAGCGTGACGCCGCGATTCACCTTCTCGTCGTAGTAGAAGTTGCCCGGCAGCATGGTGATGTTGCCGTCGAAGATCACGCCGACGAACTCACCCTTGGTGTTCACCACGGGCGAGCCAGAGTTGCCGCCGATGATGTCCACCTTGTGGCTGAAGTTGAAGGGCGTGTCGAGGTTCAGCGCGGCCTTCCGCTCATTCCAGCGGGGATGCATGGCCCAGGCGCCGTTCTCGGCGGTGGGGCCCCAACCCAGGGCGCGGTCGAAGAGGCCGTGGAAGGTCGTGAAGGGCTGAAGCAGCGTGCCCAGGCCGGGCACGCCCGCCACGGTGCCGAAGCTGAGACGCAGGGTGCCGGTGGCATCCGGGTAGAGGCTCTTGCCATAGACCGCGAAACGGGCCTTGGCGATGCGGCCGGCGTGCTCGGCGAGGGTGGCCTGGATGGCCTCCTGCTGGGTGGCCAGGGCGAACATCAGGGGATTGATCTTCCGGGCGGCGATCACGGCGGGATCGGTGCAAGCGGCCAGGGCCTTGGGGCCGCCTGCCAGGAGTTCCTTCACAAAGGCGGCATCGCCCACCTTCGTACCCTCGCTCAGGAGCTTGGCCACGTCGGCGGGCTGCTTGCCGTTCAGCAGGGATTGGCGGAAGGGGTGGGTCGCCGGGAGCCCGGCCTCCACTTCCTCGAGGTTCTTCACGAGGATGAAGGCATCCAGCTGGGGATTCTCGCTCGGGCGCATCGGACGGTCCAGGAAGGCCTTGGCCTGGGACAGTTCCTCGTCCGACCGGAAGCCCTTCATGCGCTGGGCGGCAGGCTTGGCGCTTTCCTCGATGAGGCGCACCAGGGTCAGGGCGCGCATGAGGGGCACGGAGCCGCGGGTGGTGACCAGGGCCGCATCCTTGGCCAGGGGGGCCTGCTGCTTGAGGGCGGCCTCGATCTTCGCCCAGCTCTCGCCGGCTTCGGCCTGGAGCTTGGGATCGGCGGCGACCTTCTTGCGCAGCTCGTTCTCCTTGCGCTCCAGCTCCTTGAATGCCTCGGCGTCCTTGAGTCCGGCCCAGTAGCCATAGGTGGCCTTGAGTCCGTTCTCCACGTTGGTGATGGCGGTCTTTACCTGGCGGTCATTCTCGGAAGAGAGCGCACCGTAAGCATAGAGCGCCTTCTTGCGGGCCTCGCTGGTGGCGATGCGAACCGGGAATCCCACATCGCGCTGGTATTTCATCTGGGCGAAGGTCTCCTGGCGCTGGGTGCGGCCGGGGTGGCCCACCACGTAGGTGAGGTCACCGGCGTTCAGGGGCGTCGTGGTCCAGGAAAGGAAATGCTGGGGACGGTAGGGCTTGCCGTTCTCATAGACCCGGAAGAAGGTCATGTCCAGGCTGTGGCGCGGGTAGGTGAAGTTGTCGAAGTCGCCGCCGAACATGGCGGCCTGCATCTCGGGGGCCATCACGAGGCGCACGTCCTTGTGGGCCTTGGAGACATAGAGCCAGTATTCGCCGCCCTGATAGAGGGTGACGGCGCGGACCTCGAGCCCCTCGTTGCGCTTCTCGAGATCGGCGCGCAGGACCTCGATGGCCATGGCGCGGGCCTCCGTGGCGGCCTTGGCGTCCATGCCGGGCTTCACTGCGGCCTGCACCTTGTCCGTGACGTTCTCCATGGACATGAGGGTGCGGATCACGAGGCCGGGGATCTTAATCTCCTCCGCGCGGGTCTTCGCCAGGAAGCCGTGCTTGATGTAGTCCTTGGCGCCGGGGCCGGAGACCGACTGCACGGAGCCGCGGCCCACGTGGTGGTTGGTGATCACCAGGCCGTCAGCGCTGATGAAGGAGCCGCTGGCGCCGCCGAAATTAAGGGAAGCGAGACGCACGTGCTCGAGCCACTTGGCGTCCGGGGCGGACCCGTACTTCGCCTTGATCGCGGCCAGGGGCAGGTTGTCGAAGGTCCACATGCCCTCGTCGGCCCGAGCGGCGGTGCCGCTGGCGAGGAGGCAGGCGAGGGAGGAAAGGAGGACGGCGCGCAGCGGCATGGGTGACTCCGGATTACTTGCCGGTCAGTTCGGAGACGAGGTGCGGGGCCTGGTAGACGGTGCGCAGGCTCTCGACGATGGCGCGGGTGTCCACACAGAGGGTGCGGTTGGCCTTGCCGTCGAAGAAGTAGCGGCCCACGAGGCTCTCGATGTTGCCGTCGAAGGCGAGCCCGATGACATGGCCTTGCTTGTTCACCAGCGGGCTGCCGGAGTTGCCGCCGGTGATGTCGTTGCTGGTGATGAAGTTGTAGGGCGTGCGCAGGTCCAGCTTGGTGCGGGCGTCCTGCCAGCGTTGGGGAAGGGCCCAGGAGCCGTGCTCCGCCTTGGGGCCCCAGGCATCGGCGCGGTCGAAGAGGCCGCCGAAGGTGGTGAAGGGCGGGGCGAGGCTGCCGCTGACGGGATAGGTCTCGAGCTTGCCGTAGCTGAGGCGCAGCGTGAACGTGGCGTCCGGGTAAGCATCCTTGCCGTAGACGGCGAAACGGGCCTTGGCGATGCGAGCCTGGTGCTCGGCCACGAGATCCTGGTTGGCGGTCTGCTTCATGCGCAGGGCGCGCTCCAGGGGCTCGATCTTGCGGGCCAGGGCGATCAGAGGGTCCTGGCTGGCGGCCAGGGCCTTGGCGCCGCCTTCCACCAGGGGCTTGCGGGCCTCGGCGGTCATCAGCTTCGTGCCTTCCACCAGGGCCTTGGCGACGTCGGCGGGGGCCTTGCCGCCGAGGGCGGCGATCACGTAGGGGTGCTTGGCGCCGAGCTCGTCCTGGGCGGTCTTGAAGAGCTGCGTGATGGTGGCGAGCTCGCGTTCGGCCTTGTAGTCGCCCTTGAGGAGGCCGGTCTTCGTGGCCTGGACCTGCTCGTCCTTGCGGAACTCCGGCAGGCGGGTGGCCTCGGGCTTGGCGGGCTCACCGGCGAGGCGCAGGAGGTTCACGCCCGCACCCAGCAGCTGACTGCCGCGGAACGTGATGACCATGGCGTCCTTGGCAAAGGTGGCGCGCTCCTTCATAGCCTGGGCGATCTTCGTCCAGCTCTGGCCGGCCATGGCCTGGAGCTTGGCGTCCTTCGCGACCTTGTCGCGCAGGTCCTTCTCGGCGGCTTCCAGGCGCTTGAAGATGCTTTCATCCTTCATGCCGTCCTGCTCGCCGGACATCACCTTGAAGCTGTTCTCGACGCCCATGATCTGGGCGCTGACCTGCCGCGCGGCTTCGCCGCCCTTGGCCTCCTGCTCACGCAGGGCCTTGCGCATCTTGTCGAGGCGGGCCAGGGCCAGGGGCGTCGAGACCTCCTTGGCGTAGCGGATCTGCGCCACGGTCCATAGGCGGTTGGTGGTACCAGGGTGGCCGATGGTGAACGTGGCATCGCCGTACTGGGCGCCCTCGGGGCTCCAGGTCAGGTGGTGTGCGGGGGCCAGCGGCTTGTCATTTTCATAGATGCGGAACATGGAGAAGTCGAGGTCGTGGCGGGGGTAGCTGAAGTTGTCCACCTCCTTGCCGAAGGCGGCCACGTCATATTCCGGCGCCATCACGAGGCGAATGTCCTTGTGGGTCTTGTATCGGTAGATCCAGCTCTCGCCGCCCTGATAGAGGCTCACGGCCTCCACTTTGAGCCCCGCGTGCGCGGCCTGATCGGCCTTCACGAGGCCCGCCAGGACCTCCTTGCGGGCATTGCCGGCCTGGGCGTCCGTCATGCCGGGCTTCACCGCCGCATCCACCTTGGCCGTGACGTTCTCCATCTCCATGAGCACGTCCAGGCTGAGGCCCGGGACCTTCACTTCCTGCTCGCGGCTCGCGGCCACGAAGCCGTCCTTCACGAAGTCCTTGCCCTTTTCGGATACGGACTGAATCCAGTTGTGGCCCACGTGGTGGTTGGTGAGCACCAGTCCATCCTTGGAGACGATGGAGCCGGTGCCGCCGGGGAAGCGCACCACGGAGAGGCGGACATGGTCCAGCCATTGGGTGGTGGGGATGAAGCCGAGGGAGGCCTTCATGCGGGCGGAGGGGATGTTGTCGAAGGTCCACATGCCTTCGTCCGCGCGGGCGGCCAGGAGACAGGTGAGGGCGGCAAGGGCGATGGACGTCGGGCGCATGGGGGGCTCCGGAAAGTCTATGGGCGAGGCATCGGATTACGATGCCTCGCCCTCAGTCTAGCCGGTGGATGGGGTCGAATGTCAGGGATCGGGAGGGGTGAAATTCGACCCGGGGGCAAGGCGCGGGGTCGACGCTGTGGTGCTGCCCTTCAACCCTTGATCCCTACGAAGTAAGAACTCCTGGTCATCGGCCAACTTCAGCCTGAACGCGCCATTTGTTGGAATGAAGGAACCGCGAATGAACGCGAATGGGATGCCACCCCGCTGCGGCCACCTGCTTCCCGGACGGCGCAATCGAGCCCATGCCGCCGCGGTGCGTCCCGGTTTGGGTTTCGGCGATGCGCGTCGGCTGGAGGACGACGAGCCGATGAAGCAAGCGGCGCCCAAAGCGCCGCTTGCTTCATGGATTCTGAATGGCGGGGCTAGGCGAGGCCCCGCTTGCCCATCTCCTTGTCCAGATACCAGATCGCCCCGCCCTGGTCGCCGATGGCATGGAGGCGGTCGAGGATCTGGCCGACATTGCTCTCCTCTTCCACCTGCTCGGTGACATACCACTGGAGGGTGATCTCGCTGGCGTAGTCCTTCTCCGTGCGGGCCAGGCCGAAGAGGTCATTGATCTTGGCGCTGATGCCTTGTTCGTGCTTCAGGACCGTCTCGAAGGTCTGGATGGGGCCGCCGAATTCGGTTTCGGGCGCGGCGATGATCTGGAGCGCCAGCTTGCCGCCGCGATCCAGCAGGAAGTCGATGAGCTTGGTGGCGTGGGCGGTCTCCTCCGAGGCCTGGACCCGAAGCCATTTGGCGAAGCCACGGAAGCTCTTGGCCTCCATGGCGGCGCTCATGGCGAGGTAGAGCTGGGCGGAATACTGCTCGGCGTTGATCTGGGCGTTCAGGGCCGCTTGCATCGTGGTGCTGATCATGGGAGATCCTCCAGTGAGTTAGGATGCGAGCGGTACGGCCCCGTGACTCCTTTCCTTCCCCCTCAGCCGTGATGGCGCCTTCTTGGAATGCGTCCCGGTGCCCGGGTTGCGGAGTTGCCCAGGACCGTCCCACCATCGACGGATGCACGATCACGCGCACCACGATCACGATCACGACCACCATCACCACACCCCCGCGTCCTATGGCCGGGCCTTTGCCATCGGCATCAGCCTGAACCTCGCCTTCGTGGGCGTGGAGTGGGTTTACGGGGTGCTGGCGGGCTCCCTCGCGCTGATGGCGGATGCAGGCCACAACCTGGGAGACGTGCTGGGGCTGGTACTGGCCTGGACTGCCTACGCGCTGGGGCGGCGGAAGCCCTCGGGGCGCTTCACCTACGGTTTCGGGAGGAGTTCGATCCTGGCGGCCCTTTTCAACGCGGTGCTGCTCGTGGCCGCCGTGGGCGCCATCGCCTGGGAGGCCATCCACCGTCTGATGAATCCGTCGCCGGTGGCGGCGGGGACGATGATGGTGGTGGCGGGCATTGGCATCGCCATCAACACCGGCACGGCCCTGCTCTTCATGCGTGGGCGGCATCACGACCTGAACCTGCGGGGTGCCTTCCTTCACATGGCCCTCGACGCGCTGGTGAGCCTCGGTGTGGTCGTAGCAGGCCTGCTGGTGATGCGCACCGGTTGGTATTGGCTGGACCCCGTCGTGAGCCTCGTCATCAGCGCCGTGATCCTCGCCGGCACCTGGGGCCTGCTCAAGGAAGCCCTGCACCTGATCCTG
Source organism: uncultured Solibacteraceae bacterium (assembly GCA_964415525.1). Classification (GTDB taxonomy): domain Bacteria; phylum Acidobacteriota; class Holophagae; order Holophagales; family Holophagaceae; genus CAZPUI01. The sequence goes on along the minus strand of CAYQAS010000004.1, from coordinate 51,427 downwards.
GACGCCGTGCCTCCGGGCATCGATCTGGATGACGTGCGGAAGGTGCTCCTGGAGAACGACCGCATCTGCGATGTTCACGACCTGCATGTCTGGGCCACCAGCACCACGCACAAGGCCCTCAGCGCCCACGTGGTGGTGCGGCCCGACACCGCCCCTGATCCGCTGCTGGCACAGCTCGCTTGTGAACTGGAAGAGCACTTCGGCATCCACCACAGCACCATCCAGGTGGAGCATGGGGATCCAGACCATCCCTGCGACGTGCGCTGCTGAACCAACGACGGGCAGGGCTATTCCAGCACGCGGTCGATGATCTCCCGCAGGTCCTGCAGGCGGTAGGGCTTGGACAGGAATCCATGCACGGTGCTGGCCTCGGCGCCTTCCATGGCCTCCTGCTGGTTATAGCCGCTGCAGAGGATCGCCTTCACGTTCGGACGCAGGGCCAGGATGCGCCGCAGGGCCTCGCGCCCGTCCATCCGGGGCATGGTGAGGTCCAGAAGTACGAGCTGTACGGCGTCGGCATGGGTCTGGAACAGTTCCACCGCCTCCAGGCCATCCTGGGCTTCCAGCACGGTGTGCCCCAGGCCGCGCAGCAATTCGCTGGTGGCGGTGCGCAGGACTTCCTCGTCGTCTGCCACGAGGATCGTGCTGCCGGACGGGATCGACTCCGAGACGTGCGGCCGTGCCTGGGGAGGAGGTGCCGCTTCGGCACTGGCAGGGAAATACAAGCGGAAGCGGGTGCCTTCCTCCGGGAGGCTGTGGACCTGAATGCCGGCATGGTGACCCTTGAGGATGCCGAGCATGGCGGAGAGGCCAAGTCCGCGGCCTGAGAACTTGGTGGTGAAGAAGGGCTCGAAGATCCGCGTGAGCTGTTCCGCCGGGATGCCGCAGCCTGTGTCCTGGACTTCCAGCAGCAGGTAGTCGCCCGGCAGGAGGCCTTGGCCTGGAAAGTCGCGCCCGATCGTCTCAGGGGTAAGGGTGCAGCGGTCGGTGCGCAGGTGGATGCTGCCATCCCGATCCCCGATGGCCTCGCTGGCATTGGTGACGAGGTTCAGGATCACCTGCTGGAGCTGGGCTTCGTCCCCGTTCAGGGCGGGCAGGTCAGGTGCCAGATTCAGGTGCAGCGCGACCTTCTTGGAGAGGGATACCTCCAGCAGCCGGGCCATATCACCCATCAGCCCATTGAGATCCAGGGGCTGGATGAGGAAGGCGCCGCGCCCGGAATAGGCGAGGATCTGCCGTGCCAGCTGGGCTGCCCGCAGGGTGGTCGCTTCCGCCTTGGCCAGGTAGTCCAGGGCGGCGGCCTCCGGGGTCAAGGCGGCCTGGGCGAGGTTGAGGTTCCCGAGGAGCGCCGTCAGCAGGTTGTTGAAGTCGTGGGCCATGCCCCCCGCCATCACCCCGAGGCTCTCCAGGCGCTGGGTCTGGCGCAGGGATTCCTCCGCCTGGCGTCGCTCGGTGATGTCCTGGCAGGTGCCCATGAGTCCGTCGCTCCGACGGACGAATTCACCGTGATGCCACCGGATCTCTCCATCGGTCCGTTGCACACGGTAGTCCGTCGCTTCGCGCGTCGAAGTTCCGGACTTCAGGCGATTCAGGGCAGCCTCGACCGATGGACGATCCTCGGGATGGATGGCTTCGAGGATCACGGTCAGGGAGGGGTTGGCCATTCCCGGCTCAAGCCCGAGCAGGGCATGCATCTGCTCCGACCAGTGGCTCGACTCACCGTCCTGCTCCCAACTGCCCAAGCGCGCGATGTGCTGGGCCTCGGCAAGGCTCGCCTGGCTGCGCTGGAGGTCCGCCTCGATCCGCTTGAGGAGGGAGATGTCTTCGGAAATGCCCAGGAGGAACCTGGGGTGGCCCTCCTCGTCGAAGATGGGCACCTTGATGGTGTGAAGCAGCACCGGGCCGTTCACCGGGCTGTTCACGATCTCCTCGGGGATGTCGAGCATGGTGCCGGAGTCGAGCACGGCCTGATCCGCCGCCCGGAAGGGGGCCACCTGGTCAGAGGGAAGCAGGTCGTAGTCCGTCTTCCCGAGCATGGCCTCCCTCGGCACGCCCAGGAGCGACTCGGTCTTGGCGTTCCAGACCGTGAAACGGAAATCGTCGCGGGCGTCCTTCACGAAGAGCATCAGCGGCAGGCTGTCGATGACGCCGCTCAGCAGCCGTCCCTGCTCCAAAAGGGACTGATTGCTGCGGCGAAGGTCGAGGGTGGCTCGGTAGATCTTCCGACGGAGGACCCGGTTCCACACCAGCACCGCCATCAAGAGCAGCACGAGGGGGACCAGCACCCAGGCTGCCAGACGAAGGGCATCCGTCAAACGCATCCGGGAGGGGGCCACGCTGCCAAACCAGGCCCGGGTGATGCGTTCCATCTCCCCGGTCTGGCGCAGGATGGACAGCCCCGTGTTCAGGCGACCAATGAGGTCGCGCTCCTGCTTCGGTGCGGCGAAACACAGCTCCCGCGTGAAGACTGAGGGTGCGGCCACCCTCACGTTGGTCAGATGGGAGGCGCGTACCTGGAGCATGCCGAGCAGGTGGGGGACCAGGGCCGCGTAGCACCGGCCCGCAGCGAGCTGGCGCAGGGCTTCTGGTTCCGACGCCACCGGGACCAGTTCGTCCTTGAATCCCAAGGTCGCCAGTTGCTCGTGCATCTGACTGCCCTGCTCCACCAGGATCCGGTGGCCTCTCAGGGCCTCCAGGTCCACCCGCCCGGGGGTGCCAGTGCGCACGAAGATCGAGTAATGCACCACCAGGTGGGCATCGCTGAAGCTCGCCCATGTCGCGCGTTCCGGAGACTTGAGCATCCCCGCCAGGAGATCCAGTTTTCCCGCTGCGAGGTCTCCCCGGATCTGGTCCCAAGGGCCTGGCCGCAGCTCTATCTCCAGCCCCATGGCCTGAGCCACGGCGTGGATCAGGTCGATGTCGTAGCCGACGGGGTGGCCCTTGGCGTCCAGGTATTCATAGGGGGGATAGTCCACGTTCACTCCCACGCGAAGCGGGCGTTCGTGGCTACCGGGGGCCTGGGCCCAGGATCCGCTGCCGCATAGCAGTAGAAGGACGACGGCCAGGAATGAGAGGGCTCGGTGGTGCATGGGCTCGTGGGGGATGGTGCCCCATTGTCATCGGCACCGCCGAAGGCAAAGGGGATAATTCGCCTAAACCACGGCCGCCACCTCCGTAGCCCTGCCATGCAAGTGCCTTGCATGGCAGGGTGGGTGGTGAGGTGAGGGTGTGAAGGAACCACAGGACATGGACCGGGGCACCACCGAGCGGTGGGCGGCCCAGCTCCGAAAGGGCACGCTGGAACTGGCCATCCTGGGCCAGCTGTGGGCGACACCCCGGTATGGGCTGGAGTTGCTCCAGGCCTTGGAGGTCGCGGGGATGGACATCGGAGAAGGCACGCTCTATCCCATCCTCAACCGTCTGCGGGGTGATGGTCTCCTGGCCTCCGAATGGCGGCAGGAGGGCACTGGCAACCCCCGAAAGTACTACACGCTCACGGACCTGGGCCGCACCCGGACCTTAGCCATGGCCGAGTCCTGGCGGGGCTTCACCGCCGGTATGGAGCGGCTGCTGCAACCCCTGGAACGGAGCCGCTCATGACGTCCCTGCCTGCCTCCGTGGACCTGTACCTGGCCCGTCTCTGCCGCGCATTAGGGGAGGCCGATCCCGGTGAGAAGGACGAGATCGTTTCCGACATTCGCTGCCTCATCCAGGAACATGTGGAGGTGGGTGGGGAATCGGTGGCGGCCGTGCTCTCGCGCCTGGGCCCCGCCGAGGCCCTTGCGGACAGCTACCGCGTGGAGGGTCTGCTCTCCCGCGCCGCCCATGGCAGCGGGCCCCTGGACTTGATCCGCGCCGCCTGCCGCTGGTCCCTGCGGGGCCTAATGGGTTTTGCCACTGCGGCGCTGGTCTTCTACGGCTACCTCACGGGGCTCGCCTTCCTGGTGGTGGCTCTGGTGAAGCCTTTCCTGCCTGCGAAGACCGGCCTCTTCGTCGGCCACGGCCTCTTCCTCTATGGCATCGATCCGGGTTCGTGGTCCGAACGCGAACTGCTGGGCTACTGGATCATCCCCATCAGCATCGCCATATCCCTGTTCTGCTTCGTCCTGACCACGCGTCTCGCCCGGTGGATCATCCGGCGCCGGAAACCCCTCATCCCCTTCTCCTGAGTTCATTTCTGCATCGCCTCCGCATGAGGGATCGCCTGCTCCCTTGAGGGCGCGATGTCCCAGGAAAAGGGCGTTTCGGGCGGCCGCATATCCATCCCCGATCAGGGGCCAAGGATGTGCCTCTGGAAAACGTGGCCCTTCAGGGAGCCAAGGTTTCCTTCGTTATCGGTGGCGTACCCGGGTGTCCAACCCTCGCACGTGAACTCTCCCCCGATGGACAGTCGCTGTCCGGCAGCTTCACCCAGGAGGGGCAGTCCTTCCCCTTCAAACTGAGCCGGGCGGCAGCACCTGCGACCGCAAGCACGGATCGCACCGCCGCCATGGATGCCTATCTGGCGGCGCAGATGAAAGAGCGCAAGATCCCTGGAATTGCCGTGGCGATTTTCAGCAAGGGGCAGGTGCTGTTCTCCAAGGGCAACGGCATGGCGAACCTGGAGCACCAGGTGCCTCTGACGCCCGAGACCGTGTTCCAGTCGGGCTCCACGGGCAAGCAATACACGGCCATGGCCGTGCTGATGCTGCTGGAGGAGGCAAGCTCAGCCTGGGTGACAGCATTCGCAGGCATTTCCCCGATGCCCCGGCAGTCTGGAAGCGCATCACGATCCGGCACCTGCTGTCGCACACCAGCGGTCTGGGCGATTACACCGAGGCCATCGACATGCGAAAGGACCACACGGAGGAAGCGCTTCGCTAGTTGATCTACCGCCAGAATCTGTCCTTTGAGCCGGGGTCGACGTTCTCATATTCCGCCTTGGCAAGGGCGGCGTCATCACCAGCCTCGGTTTGCGGCTCGAGTGAAGAAATGCGTGTGAATCACTGCCGCGCGCGCCGCATCACTGGGTCTGCCAGCGCACGGGACTGCCCCTGAAGCGGACGTTGGCGGCCCCTACCAGCCGAACTTCACCCTCGCCGCCACGGTGCGCCCCGGAAACACGTGGGTGCCGCCGCGGTGACTGAGGAAGTTGTAGAGGGTGTGCTTGTCGGTGAGGTTCATCGCATTCAGGGAGAGTTCTACCCGGCGCCGGTTCGCCAACGCAAAGGCGTGGCCGGCGCTGAGATCCCAGGTGGTGCGGGGCTCCACGCGCCAGACCTGATCCCGACCGTCCCAGCGCAGATGCGTCAGGCCGAACGCCAGATCGGGATTCCCGTGGGCGGGCTCCGGATCGCCTGCCACGAGGCCGGAGTCATACCGGCCCAGAAGGAGCACCCAGGCGCCCTCCTGCTCGAACTTCAGCCCCAGCTGCCCCGCGAGTTTCTGGTCGTGGTCCACGAGCCGCCGACCCGTGCCTTCCTCCTCCCCTGCTCCCAGGTGAAGGGCCAGGCCGCCGGTCATCGCCCCCTCCACTTCGGCTCGAGTGCGGCCCAGGCTCAGGTAGGTGCTCCAACCGCCGCTGCCCCGCAGGTCGAAGCGCACGTTCCAGCCCTGGGCGCGGCCATGGGCGAAGGTGATCGGGAACTCGATGCCGGTGTTGAGGAACTGTTCGACATCCGCCATGTTGCGGCTGTGTTTGCGCCAGCTCTCCACCAGGATCCGGCCCCACTTGCCGAGCTGGTGCTCCAGGCTCAGGGAGAGGCTGGTCTGCACCTCCGGACGCACGGGCTCGGAGGCGGGGGCATCGCCGAGGGCCGCCGCCTCGCGGCTGCTGGATAGGGCGAGGTTCTCGCGGTCGGGGGTGACGAGCAGACGGTCGGCACTGGCCCGCAGGGTCGGGCCGTGGTCGCCGAAGGTGTAGGAAATGCCAAACCTCGGCTGCAGCTCGGTTTCGGTGACGCCCGGCGCCGTCCAGCGGTCCAGGCGCAGGCCGCCGGAGAGGAAGAGATGGCCCAGGTGCTGATCCGTCTGGGCGAAGGCGCTGGCCAGGGTTGGCGTCGCTCCGCCCTGGAAGCGGAAGAGGTGCCCGCCGCCGGCGGAGGTGAAGGGATGGAGCCCGCTGTCCGGCGCCACGAGGGCATCATCGGTGATGGCGAAGTGGAAGCGCTCGTCGAGTGGGAACTGGGTGAGCTGCAGCCCGGTCTTGAAGGTGCTCTCGGCGCCGTAGCGCTGGGTGAAGGCCAGGTTGAAGCCGCGGTTCTCCAAGCTTCGCTGCTGGCTCGCCCACACCGGCTGGTCCGGACCGCCTGCGGCGAAGCCTTCCTGAAGGTCCGTAGTCGGAGTGAGACGGCTCGTGGCGCGGCGGAAGAAGACCGACGTCTCCAGGCTCTGGTTCGGGCTGAGCAGGCGGGACCAGGCGGCGGACACGTTGGCATCCGTCGTCCTCAAGCGGCTGTCGGCCCCCCGGGCCTGCTGGCTGGGGAGGTTCACCACATCCCGGTCGGTGCGTCCGCCGGTCAGGGACAGGCGCAAGGTGTCGCGGTCCGAGAGGATCCAGTCGAAGCGAGAGAAGAGCCGCCCGGTGCGGCCGGTGTTGTGCTGGTTCTGGAAATCCGGCGAATCCAGGAATCGGTCGGTGCCGCTGATGGCGCCGGTGATGAAGGTGCCGAAGGAGGTGGTGCCGGTGCGGAAGCTGAAGGCGCCCTCCCGGGTGCGCTGGCTTCCCGTCCCGAAGCTGGCTTCCCCTTCCGGCCGTTCGGAGCCTAGGCCACTCTTCGTGGTGAGGTTCACCACTGCCACGGGCTTGCCGCCGAACTCCGCCGCGATGCCGCCGGTGAGGACCTCCAGGCTCTGCACCTGGGCGGGATCCAGGCTCTGGCTGAAGGTGGCGTGGGTCTGGTCCGACAGGGGCACGCCGTCGATGACGTAGGTCATCTGTCCGTGACTTCCCCGAAAGTGGAAGCGCCCGTTGTCATCGGCGGTGAAGCCCGGTGTGGCCAGCAGGATGGATTCCATGGCCCGGCTCTGCACGACGGCTGGGGTCAGGCGGATGAGCGAGCTGTCCACGTCGAGGTGCACCGTGGGGTGCGTCTCCACCATGGAGAGCGTCTCCGTGACCTCCACCGTCTCCCCCAGGGGCTTCAGCTCCAGGCGCAGTTCCACCGGTAGGCTGACCCGCAGTTCCACCTCGCGGTGGATCTCCCTGAAACCGGGCGCCTTCACCTCGAGGTGGTAGTCGTTGAAGGGCACATTGTGGAAGACGAAGCGCCCCTCGGGATCTGTCGTCACCGTCTGCCGGAAACCGCTTACGGGATGGAGCAGGAAGACCCGAACTTTCGCTCCGTTCGGGATTGTGCCCCTTAGTGTGGCGGCGCTGCTGGAGGCGGCGCCCGCGGCAAGGGGCAAGGTGGCGAGAAGGAGGGTCAGGCGGGCTGGGTGCATCGAGTGTCCAAATGAAAACCATTTCCACTTTAGATGGAATCGGTTTCTATTTGTGACAGAACCAGGGAAGAGCCGTCCCGAGAATCCTCCTTTCCTGGACGTTGGTACGCGTCCACCGGGAACCGCTGCAGCGAAGCAGGCGGTTCCCGGCAGGCAGGGTGGGGTTGCTGCCCCGGCGGGGCTATGCGTTGATCCGCTTGATCTCGGTGACGATCGGCGCGCCCTTGAGCGGCTTGTAGATGTAGACCAGGGCCGGGTAGGGCTCCGGGTGCAGAACCACCGCCTTGGCTTCGCAACGGAAGCAGTAGTTGATGCCCGCCACCACCTGAGTGGCGACCTGCTTGGGGGTGTAGTCCACGCCGAGGGGCTTCTGCGCCTCGTTGAAGACCGCAAGATCCGCGGGGGTCAGGGCGCGGAAGGGGGTCCAGCCGCCGGCCATCAGGCTGGTGGGGGTCGCGGTCTGGGGGTCGAGCGTATTGGTGGGCATGGGATGCTCCATTGAAAGAGGGTGGATGAAAGCGCAGGGCCGAAGGCTGAGCGCCGTGGTTGCATGTCTCCCCTATTGCCCGTTCTGTGCCAACGCGTAAGGCCTTTTGATGTAATAGATGTGTTTTGTGGGGACAGGGCTACGCTGTCCGGTCTTCGATCAGGTGTCCGAAAGGAAGACAGACCGGAGGGTCTCGACCTCCGTGATCACGCTTCCTGGCAGTGGGCGCAGCGGCCCGACAGGTTCAGTTGATGGCGCTCGATACGGAAACCGCTCCGGCGCTCCAGGTCCAGGAGCACGGCCTCCAGGCCGCAGCCCTCCACCTCCGCCACCCGGCCGCAGATTTCGCAGAGGATGTGGTGATGGTGCTCCCGGCTGCGGCAGCGGACATAGCGCAGCACCTGGTCCGTGCTCGGCAAGGCCTCCGCCCAGCCCTCCTCCACGAATCGCTGAAGGTTGCGATAGATGGTGGGCACGCCGGAGGATGTATCGCCGAGCCGCTGGCGGATTTCCTCCACTGTCAGGGGGCGGTCGGACGCCTCCAGGGCGGCGAGGATGGCCTCCCGCTGAGCCGTCCGCTTCAGACCGGCCTCCTTGAGGGGCGTGGGCTCGGGCTCAGAGGAACAACATCGGCGGGCCATCCGCCCATTCTATAGGGCTCGCGGTGATTCGGAGGAAGCTGCCGCCACGCCTGCCTTCCGGAGTGCCTCGCGCTAAACCAGAGCCCCGTACACCCGAATAGAAAGGGTCCATCTGTGGCGGGGAGTTTCTGTGATGACGCGCAAGAAATGGTTCTGGATCGTGGGCGGCCTGGGAGTCGTCATCATCGCGGGTGCCGCCATGTCCAGGGGCGACAGTGGCCAATCGGTGCAGACGGTCGCCGTGGGGCGGGAGGACCTTCAGTCCAAGGTGAGCGCCAATGGCAAGATCCAGGCGGTCAAGAAGGTGGAGATCACCGCCAACATGATGGGCCAGGTGACGCAGCTGACCGTGAAGGAGGGCGACCGCGTCAAGGCGGGCCAGTTCCTGCTGGAGATCGATCCCGTTCGCGCCAAGGCGGCGGTTCAGGGCATCGAGGCCAGCGTCCAGGCGGTGCTGCACGATGCGGAACAGTCCAAGGTACGCCTGACCCAGGCGCGCAGCGACTTTGCCCGTGCCGAGGCCAACCGCAAGGCCGGCATCATCAGCGTGGCCGAGTTCGAACAGGCCCGCACGAGCCTCGCCACGGCTGAGGCGAGCACCCAGGGCTCCCAGCGTCGGGTCGAACAGTCCCGAGCCGAGCTGGCCCAGTCCCGGGACAGTCTGCGGAAGACCACCATCACCTCCCCCATCGACGGTGTGGTCACCGCCCGGCGCATCGAGCAGGGCGAGACGGCGGTGGTGGGCGTGCAGAATCAGGCCGGGACCGTGCTCCTGACCATCTCCGACATGAGCAAGGTGGAAGCGGAGATGGAAGTAGACGAGGCCAGCATCCCGAGCGTGAAGCTGGGGCAGACCGCCCAGGTGCGCATCGATGCCTATCCGAACCAGATCTTCGAGGGCGAAGTCACCGAGGTCGGCGGCAGCCCGCTCCTCAAGACCGGGAATGAGGCCACGAAGTTCAAGGTGAAGGTCTGGATCAAGAACCCGCCCCTCACCATCAAGCCGGGCCTCAGCGCCCAGGCGGATGTCTTCACCGGTCGCAGGGAGAAAGCGCTGGCGGTGCCCCTCCAGGCGGTGGTGATGAAGGAGAAGAAGGCGGAAGCCGGGAAGGCGCCCAAGGATGAGGAGGGCGTGTATGTGGTGGAGGCCGGGAAAGCCAAGTTCATGCCCGTAACGACCGGCCTGCTGGGCGAACTCAATGTGGAAGTGACCGAAGGCCTCAAGGGCGGCGAGACGGTCATCACCGGCCCTTTCCGCGCCCTGCGCGAGCTCAAGGGCGGCGAGGCCGTGAAGCCCGCCAAGGCCAAGGACCTGGGGAAGAGCAAGGACAAGAACAAGGAAGAAGAGAAGTAGGTCATGCGTCGCCAAGACCTGCTCCAGCTGGCTCTCAAGAGTCTCCGTGCCCACAAGCTCCGCAGTTTTCTCACCCTGCTCGGCATCATCATCGGCGTCATGACCATCGTCGTGGTCGTGGGCGGCATCGGCGGCTTGAACCGCTCGGTCGCCAAGGAGATGGAGACCTTCTCGCCCGATGTCTACGTGGTGACCCGCTTCGGCATCATCATGGGCCGCAAGGAATGGATCAACGCCCTCAAGCGCCCCAAGATCACCTATTCCGATTACGAGAAGATCAAGGATTCGGAGCTTCCCAATACCCAGGAAGTGGCCGCCAGTGCGGATGATTCCGTGGATGTCCGGTCCGGTTCCAAGCGCATCCAGAACATCAACCTGGTGGGCGTGACTGGGAACCATAACCGCGTGTTCAGCCAGGCGGTGGAAAGCGGGGCCTTCTTTGCCGACACCGAGGATCGCGCCGGAGCCCATGTGGCCGTCATCGGCGAGGACACGCGCGCGGCGCTGTTTCCCACCGTGGATCCCCTCGGCCGCACGATTCTCTGTCGGGGCATCCCCTTTCGGGTGATCGGGGTGATGCCCAAGAAGGGGGGCGGCTTGGACATCGGCAATAATCCCGACGGAACCATCTATGTGCCCATGAGCGTCTACCGGCAGGGCTTCATGGTGCCGGGGGAGAGCGTGGCGCTGAACATCAAGGCCCGGGGAGGACCCGCCAACCTGGAAGCGAGCCAGGATGAAGTCCGAGTCCTGATGCGCGCCATGCGCCACACGGGCTTCCGCGCTCCAGACCCCTTCGGCCTGGTCACTCAGGAAGCACTGCTGAACCTCTGGAAGACCATCACGGGCGTCGCGTTCAGCGTGATGATCCTCATCAGCAGCATCAGTCTGACGGTGGGCGGCGTGGTGATCATGAACATCATGCTGGTGAGTGTGGCGGAGCGCACCCAGGAGATCGGCCAGCGCCGCGCCATTGGCGCTCGCAAGCGCCACATCCAGCTGCAGTTTCTGCTGGAAGCGGCCATGCTCTCCTCCGCTGGCGGGGTGGTGGGGATCATTCTGGGCTCTGCCATCGTGGTGGCCATCCGAAGCGCCACGGAGTTCCCCGCGGCGGTCTCGGTCCAGCTGGTGCTCGGCTCGCTTCTGGTCTCCACCCTGGTGGGCATCCTCGCGGGATACCTGCCCGCGCGACGCGCTTCGAACCTGCTTGTCATCGACGCCCTGCGGGCCGAATAGGAAGTAGACGCCATGGCCCCACGCAACAGCTGGACCACGATGTTCCGCGGCCTCTCCAAGGAGAGCTTCCGCCAGGCGGGTTTCTCCATCAGCTCCCAGAAGCTCCGCAGCTTCCTGACCCTGCTGGGCATCATCATCGGCGTGGCGCCGGTGATCGCCCTGGTGGGCATCATGGCGGGCTTCACGGAAACGGTGAATGGCGCCTTCTCCCGCCTGGGCACCTCCGTCGTGACCTTCCAGAAATACGACTACAGCCGCGGGCATGGGGATGACATGACCCAGCAGAAGCGGCGGGATCTGACCTTCCGCGACGCGGAGGCCCTGGCGCGGGCCGTGACCCTGGCCAAGGCGGTGACGCCGGAAGTCAATGCCGTGATGACGCCCCGACGCGGCACCGTGAAGAATGAGCAGGGTCAGGAAGCCAACGACCCCAGCATCCGCGGGGCCTGGGCCAGCTTCCAGCAGGTGCGCAACATGCCTCTCGAAGATGGACGGTTCTTTTCAGAGACGGATGTGCTGCACCGGGCGCGGGTCTGCGTCATCGGTTCGGACGTGGCCAAGGCGCTCTTCCGGGGCAAGGACCCCATGGGGCGGCGCATCATGCTGGGGCCCACCGCCGTGACGGTGGTGGGGACCATGACCCCCTTTGGCGGTTCCATGGGCGATGGCATGGACAATTTCGTGCTGCTGCCCATCACCACCTGGGGGGACATCTTCCCGGACCGCCTGCTGGACAACTCCGGTGCCGTCAGCATTGCCATGACGCCCAAGGATCCTGCCCAGCAGGAGGCCATGATCGATCAGGCCATCGCCGCCCTCCGCGTGATCCGCGGGTTGAAGGCCAGCGATGAGAACGACTTCCACTTCACCACCGCCAAGAGCGAGATGGCGACCTTCAACAAGGTGGTGGGGGGCATCGCCGCAGGCGTCATCCTTGTGGCCGCCATGGCCCTGCTGGTGGGGGGCGTCGGCGTCATGAACATCATGCTGGTGAGCGTCACGGAGCGGACCCGGGAGATCGGCATCCGCAAGGCCATGGGCGCCACTCGGCGGGACATCCTTGCCCAGTTCCTCCTGGAGGCCGTCGCCCTCACCTGCGTCGGCGGATTGGTCGGGCTCGGCATCGGCATGGGTGGCGCGCTGCTGGTGCGGGTGGCCACGCCGATTCCCGCCAGTGCTCCCCTCTGGTCGGGCGCCCTCGGCTTTGGCGTCAGCGCCGCCGTCGGTCTCACCTTCGGCCTCTGGCCCGCCATGAGGGCGGCGAAGCAGGATCCCATTGAGGCGCTGCGGTACGAGTAGCGGCTTCGCCGACCACCCCATGATCGCGCCCTCCACCGGAGGGCGCTCCTGTGTTCGGCCCACTGGAGTTTTCGGGCTGCCTGGACGATGAGTTCAGGGCGATGGTAACTGGGCGACTGATTCTCCTCTGGCTGTGCTTCCTGGCGGGGGGCACCGCCGCCACTCCAACGGAATTCGGTCGACTGCCGGTACGCACATTCGGGCTGGAGCAGGGCCTGGTCAGCGGTTTCGTCAGCTGCCTGGCCCAGGATCGCGAGGGTGTGCTCTGGGCGGGAACGGAGGCGGGGCTGCATCGCTTCGACGGGCATCGTTGGCATCCGATGGTGCTCGCCCTTCCCCACCCCATGGTGATGTCTCTGCATGCCGCTCGGGACGGAAGCCTCTGGATTTCCACCCGGGGCGGTCTCGTTCGGCTCCAAGCGGGGCGGTTGGAGGCGGTGCCGGGCGCCCTGCCGGAGGGCCAGTACGTCGATGGTGAAGATGCACGCGGGCGAACCTGGGTCCATTCGCTCAAGAAGGTGTTCGTGGAAGATGCGCCGGGGCGCGTGACACCGGTGGCAGGCTGGCTCTCTGGAGACTCCCTGGTCCAGATCGCCGCGGCACGGGATGCCAAGGAGGTCATCGCCATCACGACCCGCCAACTGCTTCGGTTCGAGGAATCCAGAGGTGCCTGGGTCGAACTTCCCAGGGATCCCCTGCTGGCTGGAATTCACTTCGCGGGGGGGGCCTGGGACGGGGATGGCGGGCTCTGGCTGCTGGGGAGCAATCGACTCTTTCGCCGGGATCGGACCGAAGGGTGGCGGGAACTTACGCTGCCCGGAGCCGGGTTCACGACGGCCCAGTACCGGCCCATTCAGCGCGACCGGGATGGCTGGGTCTGGGCGGGCACGAGCCTCGGGCTCTATCGATTCAAAGGGAGCGAGCTTCAGTTCATGGCCCCACCGGATTACGAGCAGCCGATGGGCTGTGTCGATCGGGAGGGAAGCCCCTGGTTCTTCGGCAACGGCGTCCTCCAAGTGCTGGGCGGGGGTCATTGGCGGATCAGCGATCGCCAGGACGGCCTGCCCCGGGCCGCGATCTGGGGGGTGAAAAGGGATGACCGCGGGAACTTGTTTGCCACGTCGTACGGTGGCCTCGCGAAAAATACGGGGAAGCGATGGGCACTCGCGCAGGCAGGGCACTTTGTGGATCTGGTGGCCGCACCCGATGGGGCCCTGCTGGCGGCGGGGCGCCCGGGTGGTTTCATCTCCCGTATCGCGGGGGGGCGGATCGAACGGATTCCCATCTCCGGTGCGGAGCGAGAGGTGGAGGTCTCCCTTGCGGTGGATGCGACGGGGCGCGTCTTTGCCCTGGCCCAGGGTTCGAATTTGTTCCTTGGGGAGCGTCATGGAACGGTCTGGACCTGGCGAGTCCTGCCCATGCCCCAGGGATTTGACCGGAGGGGCTTCACGAGTCTGGTGCGGACTGCTGATTTCCAGGTCTTCCTGGCGGGCTCGAATCGCCTTTACGAATGGAGTGGGGCGGGGTGGAGGGAGGTGGAGGGCACCCTCCCCCACCAGCCCTGGATCGCCACGAAGGATCGGGAAGGTCGATTGGTGGTGGGCTGTCTCGAATCCCGGATTCTGACGGTGCATCGAAGGAACCCTGCGGGTGCCTTCGTGAAGGATTCGGAGATCCGGGTCCTCGAATCCCAGCCCGCGATGTATCTCTTCGCCCTGGCGTGTGACCCCGAGGGGCGCCTGTGGGTGGGAACGAACCGAGGGGTCTACCAGGTGGAGGCGAGCCGTATCCTGCGGCTTGAGGGTCCCGGAGAAGGCATGCCTCATCCGGATGTCGCCTACCAGGGCATGCACTTCGAGGGATCGGGTGTGTGGGTCAGCACCGCCGGAGGCATCGGATACCTCGCGGAGCGCAACCCGGTAGCACAGGTTCCGCCCCAGCCCGTGCTTCTGGAGGCAAGGTCCGGCGAACGCGTGCTGCTTCTCGGGGATATCCGGCTCGGACGCAAGGAGCGGCAATTCGAGGCCGCCCTGGTCGCCCCCACCTATATGCATCCTCAAACCCTGCACCTGGAGGGTCGCTGGGCGGGCTTGGGGACCTCCTGGCGTCCCCTGCCTGCGGGCATGCTCTCCATGCCTTCCCTGCCACCGGGGGAACATCCCCTCGAAGTGCGTGCGGTCCTCCCCGGCGTGCCGCCCGGCCCCCCCCTGATCCTGAAGGTGCGGGTGGCGCCAAACTGGCATGAAGGACCCCTGGCCACTGGCGGACTGCTGCTGATGGTGGCGGGGCTGGGCGCCGGGGTCGTTCGCTGGCGGCAACGGCGGATCCTCACTCAGAACGTGCGTCTGCGGGTGGAGGTGGCGGCCCGGACCCGCGAACTGGAACAGGCGAGCGCAGCCAAGAGCGCCTTCCTTGCCAACATGAGCCATGAACTTCGGACACCTCTGAACGCCGTGCTCCTCTATGGCGAACTGCTGGGGGAGGAGGCGCGCCAGAAGGGCGACGAGGGGCTCGGCCGCGATCTGGCGCGGGTTCATGCTGCGGGGCGCCACCTCCTGGCGCTTGTGAACGGCATCCTCGACATCGCCAAGATCGAGGCTGGCAAGATGGGGCTGAGCCGGGATTCCGTGCTGCTTCTGGCTCTGGCGCAGGAGGTCGGCTACACCGTCATGCCACAGGCGGAGGCCCGTTCGACGGTCATCCGATACGACATTCCGAGCGAATTGGTGATCGAGGCGGACGAACTGAAACTGCGCCAGGTACTCATCAACCTGGCGGCCAACGCCGCGAAATTCACGGAACGCGGGGAGATCTGCCTGCGCGCCTCAGAGGAGGGGGACCGTGTGCGGCTGGAAGTGGCGGATAACGGCATCGGGATGGCGCCGGAGGCTCTGGAACGGATCTTCCGCCCTTATGAACAGGCCGAAACCCGCACGGACCGGATCTACGGCGGCACGGGACTCGGTCTGACCCTCAGCCTGAAGCTCGTCGAACTCATGGGCGGCGGACTCGCGGTGCAAAGCGAGCCCGGGAAGGGCACCACGTTCACCCTCGACCTGCCCCGGATGGGTCCTCCGGCATCGGAGTGACCGGCGAACGGAAGCCACCGCGGCCACCGGTTCAGGATCCCCATTCGTCCCATGGATCCCGCCACTGGTGGCATTGCCCCTTCCGGGGGAGGTCCTGGAAGCCTATACCTGAGGCTTCGGAGCCCCCCTTGAGCTGTCTCGCCTGCCTCCTCGCCTTCCTCGCCGCGCTGGTCTTTGGACAGCCAGGCCTGGATCGCACCCTGAGGCTGGACGTGGGGAGCCAGGGGACATGCCTATCCCTGGTCCGGGATGAAGCGGCGGTGGAGTCCGGCTTTCAGCTCGGTTTGGCGCGGCTCTGCCTGGATTCTGAACGGGGCATCCGGGTGGAGCTGAAGGTCTAGCCGGAGATCTCGCCGAAGCTCTAGACGAAGATCTGGAAGACCGCGTTCCCCAGGAGCATGCCTTTGGAGGTGAGGCGCCACCGCCCGCCTTCGGCCACCACGAGTCCTGCCCGGAAGCAGGGCTCGAGGGCGGCTTCCCAACTGTCCACCAGAGGCGACAAATTGCGGTGGGCACCCTCGGCGCGAACCGCCTGCCAGTCCACGCCTTCGTGCCGGCGAAAGCCCAGGAGGGGAAGTTCCGCCAGATCCTCGGCGTCATCCAGTTCCTGAAGATCGGTTTCCCCTCGGCCCTCCACCCAGGCGGGCAGGATGGGGGTCTCCGTCCAGCGCAGTCGACCGGCATGGCTTGCGGCGCTCGGGCCCAGTCCCAGGTAGGGGCGGCGCAGCCAGTAGCGGGTGTTGTGGCGGCTCTCGGCGCCGGGGCGGGCGTAGTTGCTGATCTCGTAGGGTTCCAGTCCCAGGCGCGGCAGTTCCACCTGGAGGGCCTCGAAGACATCTGCCACCGCATCCTCCGAAGGCAGGGCGATGCGCCCGGCATCCACCTCCGCCTTCAGCGGGCAGGCCTTATCCAGGTCCAGCAGGTAGATGGAGAGGTGCTCGCAACCGGATTCCACCAGGGTCCGGGCATCCGCCAGGACCCGGTCGAGGGACTGGCCGGGGATGCCCACCATCAGGTCGCCACTGAGGCGTTGGAAGCCCGCTTCCCGGGCCATGCGCAGGGCGCTCAGACCCTGGCCTGCATCGTGGATCCGTCCCAGGCGGCGCAGCAGATCGTCATCCAGGGCCTGGATGCCGAAGCTCAGGCGGTCGAAGCCGAGGCGTCGGGCACCTTCCAGCCAGGCCGGATCCACCGTGCCGGGGTTGGCTTCCAGGGTGGCTTCTTCCACGTCGTCGAGGTCGAAGGCGCCGCGGGCGGTCTGGATCAGGGCTTTCAATTCCGAATGCGAGAGGATCGACGGTGTGCCGCCCCCTAGATAGAGCGTGTCCACCGGGGGCCGCTCCAAGGCTTCACCCCAGCCCCGGAGTTCGGAGCTGAGGCGATTCAGAACCGCGCCCTGGAGGCTCGTATCCCGGGTGGTGGCAAAGGAGCAGTACGTGCAGCGATCCCGGCAGAAGGGGATGTGCAGGTAGAGTCCAAGCGGCCCTTCGAGACTCAGTGGCCGCGGCTGCATCCGAACCTCAGTGCCCCGCAGGGAAGCTGAGCTCCTGGGTGTCCTCGGCGCTGGGGGTGAGCAGCACGTTGTCGATCAGGCGCGTCTTGCCGACGTAGGCGGCCACACAGATGGCGGCGGCGCGCACCAGGGAGCCGACGAGGCTGTCCAGGGTGTGGGCGTCCACCAGCTCAAGGTACTGAATCTCGTCCACGGCCTTCAGCTCGTTTCGGGTCAGTTCGAGCAGCGTGTTCACCCGGCGTTCGCCCGCGGCGAAGGCGGCCTCGGCGGCTTTGAGGCCGCGGCTGAGAGAGAGCGCGCGCTCGCGCTCTTCCCGGGAGAGGTAGACGTTGCGGGAACTCATGGCCAGGCCGTCCGGCTCGCGGACGGTGGGGATCATGACGATGTCCACCGGCAGGTTCAGGTCGCGCACGAGGCGGCGGATGATGACCACCTGCTGCAGGTCCTTCTGGCCGAAAAAGGCGAGATCCGGCTGGACCATGTTGAAGAGCTTCGCGACCACGGTGGCGACGCCGCGGAAATGGCCAGGGCGGTGCTTGCCGCACAGGGCATCCGCCAACATCCCCGGTTCCACGAAGGTGTTGTAGCCGGTGGGATAGATCTCGGAGGGCTCGGGCAGGAAGAGCAGCTTGGCGCCGTGCTTGAGGCAGAGGGCCTGATCCCGGTCGAGGTCCCTGGGGTAGGTGGCCAGATCCTCGCTGGGGCCGAACTGGGTGGGGTTCACGAAGATGCTGACCACCGTGGTATCGCAGCGGGCTGCGCTGTGGCGGATCAGGGCGCAATGCCCCTCGTGCAGATACCCCATGGTGGGCACGAAGCCGATGGTCTGCCCCTGATCCCGGAGGGGCTTCAGGGCAGTGCGCAGTTCGGCAATCGTTCGGACGACTCGCATGGACACAGTCAGGCACTCCTAAGGTTTTGTTGGCCCCTCGCCCGTCTTCGGCTGAGGGGACCGCCAGGCATCGAGGCGCTTGCGGGCGGCATCGGGAAGCATATAGGACTCCTTCGGACCGGGGAAGGAACCCTCTTGAATGTCGACCGTCCAGGCCTGGATGGACTGGATCATGAGTTCGCGGCCGTGCAGGTAGGTGCGCACGAACTTGGGCGGCGCCCCTTCCAGCAGACCCAGCAGGTCGTGGAATACGAGCACCTGGCCGGAGCAGTGGGGTCCAGCGCCGATGCCGATGGTGGGCACCTCCAGCGCCTCCGTCACGCGGTGGGCGAGTTCCGCGGGGATGCCTTCCAGCAGGATGGAGAAACAGCCGGCGTCCTGAAGCCGCAGCGCGTCATCGAGGAGGGTGATCGCCGCATCGCCGTCCCGTCCCTGGACCTTGTAGCCGCCCATGGCGTGAATACTCTGGGGCGTAAGGCCGAGGTGGCCCATGACCGGGATCTCCGCATCCAGCAGGGCCTTGACCACGGGGATACGCTTGGCGCCGCCTTCGAGCTTCACCGCCTGCGCCCCGCGCTGCATGAAACCGCCCGCGGCGCGGATGGCCTCCTCGTTCCCCAGGTGATAGCTGAGGTAGGGCATGTCGGCCATGAGAAAGGCCCGGGGACGGGTCCGCACCACGGCTTCCAGATGGTGATTCAGCATCGCGAGGGTGACGGGCAGGGTGTTGTCGAAGCCCAGCACGACGTTGCCCAGTGAGTCGCCCACCAGGATCATGTCGACCCCGGCCGCATCCGCGATCTGGGCGGTGGGCGCGTCGTAGGCCGTGAGCATCACGAGCTTGCGGCCCTCCCGGACCCGCTTCTCGAGGTCCGCCAGGGTGGCTTGATGCTGGAATCGGGGGGCTGTGCTCATGGTGTCGGTGTCAAGGCAGTGCCACCCCGATGTGGTTCTGGGTGGGCGTCCAGTCTGACAGAGGATCGGAGCGCTCCGGGAGCGTGAAGGGCAGACCGGCGGCTTCGGTGACCTTGCGGAACCGCTGGATGTCGGGCCGTCCGAGGAAAGCAGAGCTGCGCTCGTCGGGCACGTGGGACCAGACGATGTGGAAACTCGTGCCCGCCTCCTGAAGGCGGCTGAGGGCGCCGAGGCGCTCTCCCCGGGCGAGCAGGACCGCGGCGGACTCCACGCAGGCCTGGATGATGACGCCGTGGAAACGAAGCTGGCGCGCGGCGGCGAGTACACAGTTCCAGGCTCCCAGGGATTCCGCGGCGACGGTCTCCGCCTGATCCAGCTGACCCAGCAGGAGGCCGTGGGCGCGGTGCCACTCCAGTTCGAGCCAGCGGGAACCAGAACCCTCTGAGGATGCCTTGAGTTGCTCCAACTGCGTCCAGGCGCCATGTGCCGCCTCGCTCGGTCCGTCCTGGGCCAGGGCTTGGATCCGGCGCAGCCAGGCCAGACGCTCCCGCCAGCCGAGACCGGCGGCCTCGAAGGTCTCCGCTGCCTGAAGGTAGAGCCGGGCCGCATCCCGATGGGCATTGGCGTGGGTCGCGATCTCCGCCTGCAGGAAGAGGAAGTCCCCCTTGTCCCGGGGGCGGGTGACGGTGCCCAGTTCCCCCAGGGTGCGAAGCATGTGCAGCTCGCTTTCCATGCGGTCCCCCAGGGCCGCCAAGGCCCAGGCGCACCACAGCCCGGCGTGGGCCATGGAGCGACGGTCCCCCAGCCGGGAGAAACAGACGTAGGCCTTCTCGAGGTGCCCCAGGGACACGTCCAGCGCATCCTCGAAACCTCGGAAGGTGCCCACGGCCATGTGGCACTCGCCCAGGAGCTCAAGATCGTCCAACAGGCGTGCCGTGTGGAGGGCGTTTCGCAGGTGGCCGTAGGTGGCATCCGGCTGGCCCAGGGCCGTGTGGAGATGGGCGAGGGCGATGAGCACCCGCACCAGGCGCCGGGGATCCTGGTCGTGCTCCAGGATGCGATGGGCGGACTGGAGGAGTGTCAGGGCGCGCTGGAAGTGCGCCTTCTGAGCAAGCGTGCGGCCCAGATTCAGGAGCAGCGAGACCTGATCCAGGCGTCCCTGTTCCTGCTCGGGCTTGCCCACGAGCTGGAGGCCCTCCTCGAAGGCCTTCACGGCCTTGTTCGTGTAGCCCTCCTGGAGGTGCAGCCGCCCCAGGAGCATGCGCAGGCGAGGCTGTTCGGGATGCAGCGGGTGATCCGCGAGGAGGGCTGCCAGGGTCTGGATGGACTGCTGGGCCTCGGGGAGTCGATGGAGGCGCAGCTCGAGGCGGGCCTTCTTCTGGAGCAGGCGGGCATGGAGGGAGAGGATGGCTCCCTGGGGATCCTCCGCGACCTCCACATCCCGGAAGGCGCCCTGGGCCAGGCCGAGCGCATCCAGGGCCAGCTCCCAGGGGGAGCGATCCCCGAAGCCCTGGGCCGGCAGGCGCCCCTTGGTGGTGCAGGCGGACCACGCGTCCGCGAGGTATTCCCAGAGCCGCGCCCGTTGGAGCGGGCTGGGTCGCAGGGCCATGGACTGGTGCACGACCCACTCTGCCTCTTTGGGGGAGGGCGGGGGCTGCTCGATGGCCCGCAACACGTGGGAGAGGGCGGTGGCCTCGTCCATTGCCAGGGAGATCAGGCGGACGGGTGGCACGGCCACGGCGCTGCCCTCTAGCGCCTTGAGGAGGGAACGGGCGCTGCGCGTGAGCTCCGGCGGGGCCATGCTGCCCATCACCGCCTCTCGAAGGCCTTCCTGCAGCCGGGCCTGTCCATCCTGAATGACCGCCAGCTTCAGGTTGATGGGGGTCTGGAGGGCCTCTTCGAAGGGATCGCCCGCCAGGCCCACGGCTCGACCGAGGACCTCAAGGGGCAGGGGATGATCCGCCAGGGCCAGGGCTCGCACCAGGGACGCGGAGGGCGCCTTGAGCCGCTTCAGGCGCCCCGTGAGGATCTCCATGCCCAGATCACCGCCGCTGGGCACGGGGGGCTGGGCCTCGCTGCGCCAGACCCAGCGTCCGTCCTGCCAGAGCAGGGCCCCATCCAGCTGGGACCGTTCCAGGAGGGAACCAAGGAGGGAGGGATTGCCGAGGCCCGCGTGGCAGAAGGCCTGAGAGACCGCCTCCGGCAGTCCGTGGCTGCCCAGGAGGTCCAAGATGATGTCCTTCAGGTCGCCATCCTCCAGCCGGTTGAGTTGCAGCACCGCCAGGTGGCGATCGGCGTGGAGGGCGCTGAGGAAGGTCTTCAAGGCACTGGTGGGTGTGGCGGCATCGCAGCTGAAGAACCACGGCAGGCTACCGTCGAGGGCCAGATGGGTGAGGAGGTCGAGGATCTCCGGTCCGCTCCGCTCGATGCCCTGGATCTGGATGAGGCGGGGATGGCGGGCGTGGGCGAATGCGATGGCCTGGATGGCCGCCTTGATCTCTTCCGGTTCCAGCACCGGTCCCTCATCTGGAATACGCAGGCCGCCCCGGAGGAAGGCGAAATTACCAACCCGGCGGCTGAGGCGGCGGGCCGCTTCGGGGGAGGAGGCGTAGAAATCCGCCTCGAGACCCTGGATCAGCTCCGTGACCAGCCGCCCGAGCAGGTGCCCGGCGCCTTCGCCGTGGACGACCCGGAGGCGGGTGACCCAGATGCCCTCGCTCTCGGCGGCGGCGGCGGCCCAACGGGTCATGGCGTCCTGGCCGAGTCCTTTTTCGCCTTGGACGACAATGATGCGCTCCATGGGAAGGGGCGCCGTAAGGCCATACATCAGGCTCTTCAGATAGGTCAGCTCCTGCTGGCGTCCCCGGGAAGGCAGGTAGCGCGCCTCACTGAGCTCCGGCGGCTCCTCCCAGGGCCACGAGGTTTCGGCCACCGTGGCCTCCGGGCTCTGGCGCAGTTTTTCTGTGAAGCCGTCGAAGTCGGAGGGAACCCCACCCAAGGCGCGAGGCACGAACACCCGGCCCCGGGCGACCCCGATCACCTCGGGATGCCACACCCGCGCGGGAGTCGCCGCATCGAGTCCCTGGAGGTGCTGGAGGAAGGCCGCCCGCTGTTTCCAGCCAAGGTCCGCCCAGAGGCTGTCCACGGGCGTGCCCACGAGCTTCTGGAGGAACCAGGCCTGGCGTTCGGAATAGCCGAAGTGCACATCCCTGAGGTCCTCCAGGAGAGGGGCCGTGAGGCGCTGCAGGAAGGTGTGCTTGAGGCGGTCCAGATCCCGGGTGGGAGGGGCCGGGTTCCAGAGTTGGAGCAGGTGCCGGGAGCCGTCCCGCTCATCCCGCACCACATGCCAACTGAGTCCGGCATGGGGCGACGACCCCAGGTCGGAGAGCTCGGTGTAGCTGCCTCCGGAGAGCGTCCAGGCTTGGCTCACGACAGGCTCCTTGGGCGGCGGGGTTGGGCAAATGAAAGAGGCATGGACGGAGTGTACAAGGGATCCGCAGCCGAGGGCTCAGCCCTTGGGCAGCCCCAGCCAGGTCTCCAGCAGGCCCAGTCGCTGCACCAGGGCGCCGAAGCGCTCCACGGGGAAGCCCATCACCGTGGCGAAACTGCCCTCAATGCGGTCGAGGAAGAGCGCCGCGATGCCCTGGGCGGCGTACGCCCCCGCCTTGTCCATGGGCTCGCCCGTCTGGGCATACCAGCGGGCCTGGGCCTCGGTGATGGGCCGCATGAAGACCTCGGCAGTATCCACAAACGTATGGACCTCGGAATCCCGCAGTAGGCAGAGCCCCGTGTGGACCTCGTGGGCGCGGCCCTGGATGAGGCGCACCATGCGCACGGCGTCGTCCACATCCATGGGCTTGCCCAGGTTGTGGTGGTCGAAGGCCACGGTGGTATCCGAGGCGATGACCCAGCGGCCGGGATGCTGCGCCGCCACCGCCTCCGCCTTCAGGCGCGAGAGGCGCACCACCATCGCCGCTGGATCCTCGTCTGGCAGCGGCGTCTCATCCACGTCCGGCACCACGATGTCGTGGGGGATCCGCAGCGCCTCCAGCCACTGACGGCGGCGGGGGCTGGCGGAGGCGAGGATGGGGTGCTGGGGCATGGGCGGTCCTTTAATGGAAAACCAGTACAGCACGATGGGGTAGGAAAGATGGCTCCCGACGGTCGAATCTCGTCCTTGACCCGGAATGGTTCACGTCAGCGCTTGAGCCGGGTTTTTCATTTTTCGTCGTCCATCGCGTTCATCTCCGGCAAAAAGCACCTCAAGGCGGCGATGCATGGCGATCCAAGTGCGTTGATACGGAGTTGCGTTCAACAGATGGGATTCCCAGCCCGGGCTTTCGATGTTTGGACGATTGGCTTCGAGTCCCGAGTTCACCGACATGTCCAGCCCCAAGATTGGAGACGGGAAGGGCAGGGCAGGCAACGCCTGCTGCAGTCATCCCTTTGATTCCTTTCATCCTTGTTAAACGTTCTTTTGAAAGAAGATGAGAACAAGGATGTAAGGGGTGAAGGGCTTTGTCTCTCTCGTGAACACCAGAGCCACGATTTGGCGCGGCCTTCTGGGAGGAAAGGTCCGAAGTGCTGAGCGCCTTCAGTGCCGCCGCACGAGCACCCAACCAGTCATCGCCACATAGGCCACCAGCAGGCTCCAGCGCCATCCGGCGTTGCGCCAGGGCGTCTTCACCGGCTGCCAGTCGAGCCGGAAGGTGTGCGTGGCCTCCGTCTGGGCTTCGCCCCAGAGTTCCCAGGTGCCGTCCTCCCGGAAGATGCCGCTCTTGCCGGTGAGGGTGGCGCGGAGGAGGGGGATGCCCATTTCCGGCGCCCGCAGGCGGATCTGCCCCGCGTGCTGGTCTGTGGCGAGGCTCCGGTCGAACCAGCCGTCGTTGGTGTGGTTGGTGAGGAGATCCCCCCCGGCGATGGCGAGGCCTTCCACCACCCGGGCGGGCATCAGGGCCTCGTTGCAGATGACGGAGTGGATGCGGATGGGGCCGTTCGGGCTCGCCATGTCGAAGGAGGACTGAGGCGTGAGGGTGCCAGGCACTTGGCTGAGCCGGTTGGTTTGCTGGTCCAGCCACTGCCGCAGGCCTTCGGGCCCCGGCATGCGCTCGCCGAAGGGCATGGGATAGACCTTGCCGAGCACCATGGGGGGCTGACCACCGCCTTCGGCCCGCACGAGGTTCATGGCCCCGCCTTCCGTTCCGAAGATCCAGGTCACGCCGTGCTTCTGGGCTGCCTGGGTGAGGGCGGGCACAGGGCCGCGGTGGTCCCAGCCCAGGATGCTGCTCTCTGCCCAGAGTACGAGGGTCGGGGCATCGGCCTTCGGGAGCGCGGCCTGGGTCATGGCCTGCTCGGTCAGGTTCCAACCGATGGCCTCCATGCCGGGAATGGCGCGTCCAGGTGGAAAGTTCGGCTGCACCATCACTACATCGGCCACCTTGCGGGGGGCGCGGGGCAGCAGATACCAGGCACTGCCGAGACCCGCAAACAGCGCGATCAGAGCCACTTGGGCCCCCCAGCCCTTCCACGAACGGTCGCCTTCCGCCAGCTTCATCCCGCTCCAGAGCCCCGCGACCCACATCAGGGCCGCGGCGCCCCAGGAGCCGGTGAAGGCCGTGGCGCGGGCCAGGACGGGCACGGCGCCCAGGCTGTAGGCCCAGTTGATGGGATAGATGTGCCAGCCCAACGCCTCCCAGGCGACGATGGCGCCGGCGGTGACGAGGGTGGCCGCCACAGGACGCTGACGCCGGTAGAGGGCGCGGAACAGGGCCATGGCGAGCACGGGTCCGATGGACTCATAGCCGCTGAAGAGGGCGAGGCCTGCAAAGCCCGCGGGCAGGGGCATCCCGCCCATCACGGAGATCATCCGGGGCATCCAATGGAACATGCCCAGGAAGCCCAGGACGTAGGCCAGCCAGAGCCATCGGAGGCCCAGGCCCCGCACCACCAGTCCGGCCATGGCGGTCAGCATCGCGAAGCCGAGCAGGCAACCCACGACGCCAACCACCCCGGGATACGGGAAGGTATGGGCGACCACGAAGAGCAGGGCGAAGCCAAGAGTGGCGAGGGCGGAGTGGGTCTTGTTCACCAGGCATTCCTTCGGGCGGCGTCGAAGCAGGCGATGCCCGCGGCGACGGCGGCGTTGAGGCTCTCCACGCCCCGGATGGGAATGGCGAGGCGCCGCACGTGGGCGGGCATCTCCACCTGCTGCCAACCGTGCCCTTCGTTCCCAACGAGGATGCGCAGGGGCGTGCTGAGGTCGGCGTCCGCCATGGGTACGGCGCCCGGGCCGCCATCCAACGCCCACCACCGGCCTTCATCGAAGGGAATCGCCGCGGCGCGCCGCAGCTGCATCAGGAAGGCGGCGCCCATGGTGCCCCGGAGGGCCTTGGGACTGAATGGATCCGCACATCCGGGGCCCAGAAGCGCCTCCTGGAAACCGAAACCCGCAGCGCTGCGCAACACGGCGCCCAGGTTGCCGGGATCCTGGATGCCCCAGGGGGCGATGACCCGCTCCGCCAAGGGACCGCTGGGATCGGGCGTCATCCGGGCCAGGAGGGCATGGCGGGGCGGGCTCCCGGCATCGGCCAGATCTTTCATGAGTGATTCTGAAAGTTGCAAGGTGTCAAGTCGCAGGGCCCGGGCCATGGGGTGGGTTCCGGCGCCGTCGAGGCTCAGGGCGAGCTCCGGGATCAGGCGGTCGGCGAACGGAGCCTCGCGCCAGGCCTCCATCAGCTTCTCCCCGAGCAGCAGGGTGTGGGTGCGCTTCAGGCCGCTGGCGGCGATCTGCTGACCGATGGATTTGAATCGGGGATTGGCGCGGCTCGTGACGAGTTGCTCAAGGGACATGTTGTAAACGGCTCCGTTAGAAGAAGGATTTTGCCAGAGCGGGCTCGGACGTCAGAATGATGCGACTCGACCCGCACACAGCCCCATGGAGGATCACCCTATGCAACCCCTTGTCCCCTCGGACCAGAACCTGAAGGAATTCACCCTTCGGGCCCTCATCATCGGCTTGATCTTGGCCGTGGTGCTGGGAGCTGCCAACGCCTACCTCGGACTGCGCGCCGGCATGACCATTGCGGCCACCTATCCGGCTGCCGTCATCGGCATGGCCCTCATCAAGCTCTTCAAGGGCACGATCCTGGAAGAGAACATGGCCCGTACCGTCGGCTCCATCGGCGAGTCCGTCGCCGCCGGCGCCATCTTCACGATCCCCGGCTTCGTGCTGTCGGGTATCTGGGTGGACTTCTCCAAGCCGTCCCACTACGTGGCCTCCAGCCTCATCATGATCGCCGGCGGCATCCTGGGGATCATGTTCGTCGCGCTGCTCCGTCGCGTGATGGTGGAAGACGCCGAACTGCCCTATCCCGAGAGTCTGGCCGCCGCCGAGATCCACAAGGCGGGCCAGGGCGGCGAGGGCGGCATGGGCTTCCTGTTCAGCGCCATGGGCATCGGCGCCGCCGTGCAGACGCTCTGCCAGCTGAAGGTCCTCACTGCTGCATGGGCGAAATTCGTCGCCTTCAAGGAGGTCTCCTTCGCGCAGATCAGCCTCAAGGCCAAGGCCGTGGGCGGCATCGTGCTCTCCAGCCCTGGCATCAGCCCGGCTTACATGGGCGTGGGCTACATCATCGGGCCTAAGCTCGCGAGCCTGAACTTCGCCGGCGGCATGATCGCCTGGGGCCTGTTGGTACCCATGGTCATGTATTTCCTGGCCCCCTCCGTGATGCCCGCAGATGCCACGAACGCCCAGTGGATCGACTTCGCCACCCTCGTTTGGAAGCACATCGTGCGTCCCATCGCCATCGGCGGCATGCTCGTCGGTGCCAGCTTCACCCTCTTCAAGATGCGCAACAGCCTCATCACCGGCCTCAAGCGCTCCGTGCATGACGTGAAGGCCGCCGCCGCGGGCACCCACACCGTGGACCGCGTGAACAAGGACATCCCCTTCACGTGGCTCATGCTGGGTCTCGTCTTCGTGGCCCTGGCCACCTTCAGCATCGCCAAGGTCATCTTCGGCTGCAGCTTCCTGGTGGCTTCGGTCGCCGGGATCATGACGATCATCCTCGGATTCTTCTTCGCCGCCGTGTCCGGCTACCTCGTCGGCATCATCGGCTCCAGCAACAACCCCATGTCCGGGCTGACGCTGACGGCGCTCGTCGTGACCGCCCTCGTGATGGTCGTCCTGGGCGTGAAGGGGCGTGAGGGCGTGGCCGCCGTGCTCGGCGTCGCCGCCATCATCTGCGTCTCCACCGCGGTCGCGGGCGAGATGCTGCAGGACCTCAAGGCCGGTCACATCCTGGGCGGCACCCCCTGGAAGATGCAGGTGGGCGACATCATCGGCGTGATTCTCAGTGCCGCGGTCATGTTCGGTCCCCTGGCCATCCTGCACGTGGGCGACATCAACGACGCCGCGGGCAAGAAGATGGCGACCCTCGTGGCCGCTCAGCAGACAACCGTCACGGTGACCAATCCCGCAGCCCGCCCCGAGCTGCAGGGCAAGACCTTGACCCTGGACGAAGTGAAGGCCCTCAGCCCCGACGCCCAGAAGGAAGTGCTCGAACTGAACGCCGGCTTCGGCGGCCCGAACCTCGCCGCCCCCCAGGCGGGCCTGATGGCCATGCTGAGCAAGGGCATCGTGGAAGGCCGCATGGCATGGCCGCTCATCATCGTGGGCATGCTGATGGGCTTCGGCTTCATCCTGATGCAGGTGAAGAGCCCCATGCTGGTGAGCGTCGGCATGTATCTGAACCTGGATACGACCTTCGCCATCTTCCTGGGTGGCCTCGTGAAGGGCATCGTGGAGATGCGGGCCGAGAAGAAGGGCCTGAATGACGGCCAGAAGATCCGCATCGAGAACGTCGGCGTGCTGTTGGCCTCTGGCCTCATCGCGGGCGAGGCGCTGATCGGCCTCCTCTTCGGCGGCTTGAAGTTCCTCAAGGTGAACTACGAGCTCAACGTCAACCTGCCCTTCCTCCTCAGCCTCGCCGTGCTGGCGGGCATCGGCTACATGCTGGTGCGCATCCCGATGAATCACGCGGGACGCGCGGATGAACCTGCGCCGCCCCACGCCGGGCACTGAGCCACAACGCGATTTGCGAAGGAGGCCCCGGATGTCCGGGGCCTCCTTCAATTCAGGGGAGAAAAGCTCGCGACGAAGGCCCGCTTCGTGGGCACACGAAGAAACAAGCCGGGGCATCTCAACCCTTCAGGAATCTGCATTCATGGCCAAACCCAGGTGGAAGGTTTTCGGCATGCGGTTCGGCCTAGGCGATACTGGGGGCATGTCCGATGTCCTCGCCCATCTCCCCAAGCCCCTGGTGGCGGCCACGACCGATGCCGAGGGGTGTACGGTGCTGCTCCGGCCCAAGTTCACGAGCCCGAAATGGCAGTGGCTGCAGCGCCTGATGTGGAAGCCCTACTTCCGAGTGAAGCTGGAGGAGCGGGGGGGCTTCATCTGGGCGCTCTGCGATGGCACACGCACGGTGGGGGAGGTCTACGCCGCTGTCCGGGCCCAGTTTGGTGAGGCGGCGGAACCCGTGGAAGCTCGAACCGGCGCCTTCTTGTCGGAGCTCGTCCGAGGCCAGTTCCTGCGCCTGGATCCGCCCTCTGGGGCCATGTGAGAATCGGGGCATGATCTCTCTCACCCGCGTCACGAAGCAGTACGGCCGCATTCACACGGCGCTGTCGGATGTGACCTTCCAGGTGGACGCGGGGGAGTTTCTCTTCCTCACCGGTCCCAGCGGAGCGGGCAAGAGTACGCTGCTCAAACTGCTGTTCCGAGAGCAGGTGCCCAGCACGGGCGAGATCCGGGTGGCGGGACACAAGCTGGCCACCATGCCGGAGCGGGAGATCCCGCTCCTCCGTCGCAAGCTCGGGGTCGTCTTTCAGGACTTCAAGCTCATCAGCACCATGACGGTCTTCGAGAACGTCGCCTTCGTGCTCAAGATCCAGGGCGTGAGTCACGCCGAGCAGAAGCAGCGCGCTTTCAGGGTGCTCAAGATGGTCGGCCTCCAGCACAAGCTGAGCAGCTACCCCTTCCAGCTCTCAGGCGGGGAACAGCAGCGCGTGGCCATCGCCCGGGCCCTGGTGAACGATCCGCTCGTGCTCATCGCCGATGAGCCCACAGGCAACCTGGATCCCGATCTGGCGGCGGAGATCATGGCCCTCTTCGAGCGTATCAATGCGTCCGGCACCACGATATTCGTGGCAACCCATGACCGCAGCCTCATCCACGCCATGAAGAAACGCGTGATCAGTCTCGACCATGGCCGCCTCGCCTTCGACATGGCGGCCCCGGCGAGCATGGTCACGGTGTAGGAGCCTGGATCGGCAGGAAGGGCGCAGTTGTGCGCTTAACCTTCCAAGGCGCCAGCCAGCAGGTCTTCCAATGCCTTCGGCTCAAACGGCTTGTGAAGGAATCCGCGAACGCCCATGCGCTCCAGGCGCGTGCCAACCTCCTCGTCGCGGTGGGCGGTCACGACAAAAATGGCCGCTTCCTTGAGGGCCGCATCTTCATGGCAGGCCCTGGCCAAGCTGACACCCGGGCAGTTGGGCATGAGGTAGTCCATGATGAGGATGTCCGGGGGGGATTCCCGCAGCTGCTTAAGCACGTCGAAGATGCTGGTGGGATCGATCTCCACCGCCTCATGGCCCAGCTTCTTGACGACGGACGCGGCGTACGTGCGCGCGAGCCGACTGTCGTCCACGATGGCAATCCTGGCCATGAACACTCCTCAGGCATCTATCGGTAACACGATGGACGACGCTAAGGATTCGCCCAGCGGGTCACCTGCGCCCAGACATCCTCCAGGGTGGCAGGTCCGTTCAGTACGATGGCGAAGAGTCTCAGCTGGCCATCGGGAAGCTGCAGGTAGCCGCAGACACTTTCCACTTCGTTCAGGTGGCCGGTCTTGCAGCGCACCCGCCGGGCCAAGTTGGGATCCTTGATCTTGGTGACCCAGGATTCGCCACCGATGGTCTTCAGGCTGTCGATGAATTCCGGTCCCACCTCGAAATCGTGCCAGGCGGCCCGCAGGACGATGGCAAGCGTCTTGGCGGAGAGGCGATTCTCCTTGCTGAGCCCGCTGCCATCCGTGATCTGGATCCTGTCGGGACCGAGGTCGAGGACGCCCTTGTAGAAGGCCTGAATCCGCTGGATGCCGCCGGGCCAGCTGCCTTCGCCGAACTTCTTGAGCAGCGTTTCGATCATGAAGTTGTTGCTGAACTTGTTGATGTCCGAGACCAGCTGGCGCAGGGGCGGGGAGGACCACGTGAGCAGCTTTACGGGCTCGGCGCTCTCCGAAAGGGCCGTGTTCTCCACCGGCACACCGGCCTCCCGGAAGATCCGGGTGAAGGTGTCCACCGCGAGGCGTTCGGGGTCTCGGGTGATGCGCCCCCTTTCATCCCGGTTGTGGTTCACGGCCAGGGCGAGGATGGGAGGCGTCGTGTCGGCGGTGGTCTTGCCCCAATCCGGGTTGTAGAGCACTCCGTCGAAGGCGCTCAAATCCAGTCGGATCCGACCTTGAATGCGGGTCACGCCCCGTTCCTTCAGGGCTTGGGCCATCATCCATATGCGCTCATTGACCACGGCAGGATCGCCGCCGCCCTTGACCACGAGATCCCCCAGGACCACGCCCCCCTTGAGGTTGCCCCAGAGTTGGGTTTCGAGCGTGAAGGAGGGTTTCCAGGTCTTCAGCAGCGCATAGGTGGAGACCACCTTGGTGGTGCTGGCGGGTATGAGGGGGAGGTCCGTTTGCGTGCCTTCGACCAGGCGTCCCGAGTCCAGCTCCCAGAGCCCGGCACTCACCTTCACGCCACGCTTGGCCAAGCCGGTGGCCCAGTAGGTGAAGGATTCCGTGTCGGCGGGCAGGTGCAGCGCCATCAGGGCTGCCACTGCGAATGCGCGCAACTTCATGCCTCACCCCACATATGGATGGCATGGCCTTCTAGGGGCTCACCCCCCACCGCTCTTGCTGCCACTCCCTGAACCACTGCCCGAGCCGCTACCACTGCCACCCCCAGAACCACTACCCGAGCCGCCCCCACTGCCACTTCCTGAACCACTGCCCGAGCCACCCCCAGAACCACTGCCTGAGCTGCCGCCACTTTTCGTTCCACCAGGATTTGCTTGCTGGAATCCACCTTGGCCAAAGAGGTCGTCGGCGCCAGAGAACACCCAGTCGCTGTGCAGGGTCTTGTTCTGGTATTTGAGAACGCTGTCCGCCTTGCTCTTGGAACGGACTCCGGAAATGGGCAATCCGGTTTTCGCGCCCGTAGTGCCTGTCTGCACGGCGAAGACCGGCTCGAAGTCCTCGTTGGTGATGGGATCCTTCCAGAGCCGCCGGATGATCCGCGGACGGACCTTGGTGAGGTCCTCCAGACTCAAGGGGTAACCGCCGGTCTTCATGCGGTACCGGCGAAGGGCCATGCCGTATTCCTCGCCCCGGAAGATGAGTTCCTGCTCCAAGGCACGCTGATTCAGCTTGATCAGGTTCGGCATCCCTTTCGCGAGCAGGATGCCCATGACAACGCAGAGGCCCAGGAGGAGGGCCAGGGTGAAACCCCGCTGTCGGCGGAACGGGGGATGGGAGGGACGCTTGACCATGGAGTTCCACTTTAGCGCGGGCGCGCATCCCAGAGCATGGCGCCGAACCTGGGAAGGTTTCAGCGCGAGACGAGCTGGAGGAACACGGGGACCAGGGCCGGGTCGAACTGGCGGCCGGCCTCCCGGGTAAGCTCCTCCAGAGTCTGGTTCAAGGGGCACGGCTCCTTGTAGGCCCGTCCGGTGCTCATGACCTCGAAGGTCTCCGCCAGGGCGATGATGCGGCTGCCCAAAGGAATCTGCTCACCGGACAGCCCATCGGGATAACCCTTGCCGTCCCAGCGCTCATGATGGTGGCGGATGATGGAAAGCACATCGAACGGGAACCGGAAGTCCTTCAGGAAACTCGTGGAAAGCATCGGGTGGGTCTGAACCCGGGCGCGATCCTCTTCCGTGAAATGGGGCTTGGCGAGTAATTCAGGGTCCAGGAAGACCGTTCCGACGTCGTGAAGAATGGCGGCGATGCTGACGGCCTCCACGTCCGAGGCCGGCAGATCCAGCTTCACCGCCAACTTCCGGGCGAGCTTCGCGATGGCCACGCTGTGGTGGCGGATGTCCGGGATTCTGCCTTCGGCACTGGCGAGCATGCGCTGGGACACGGACAGGAAGGCCCGGTGATAGCCCTCGTGGATCCGCATCTCCTGGATATGGAAACCCAGGATCCGAGCCACGTGCCGCAGGAAGGTCTGCTCATGGGAGGTGAAGGGTCGGTCCTCCATGCGGAATAGCAGCAGCAGGTCCTGTGCACCTTCGGCTTCCTTGAGCACGATGGGCAGGTAGGTAAGGAATGGACCCTGGAGGGGCTCCCGGTCCTGCTGTTCGGCCTGGCTCAGGGCACGGAGCTGCGACGGGGGTACGGTGGGCACATGGGCCGCGAGGGCACCGAGGGCCTGGCGCTTCAGGTCGTCACCCAGGGGCAGACGGCTGTAGAGCAGCATCGGCCGCAATTCCTTCGCGTCATCCATCCAGAGGGCTGCGGCCCCAAGGGGAAGGAAGGAAAAGAGGAGGCGGCAGGTTTCCCAGAAGTAGGTCCGCTGCTCCGGCAGGAAGAGGCCATTTCGGCGTCGTGTCTGCGGAGTTCCGATCAGATCCTCTTCCAGGCCAGAGAGCGTCTCGCCGCCCACGAATTCGTCCGGATCCGCAGAGGGCGTGGCGGCCGAGGGGCCCGCAGCCAATCCGTTCACCGGCGCCACCTGCCGCGAGGCACTCGGCGGCACGGTCACCGTGATGGGCGTCGGCTCTTTGGGAGGCGTGAGGGGATGGATGGGCTCGAGGAGGCGGAACTCCTCCAGGGCCGCCAGGATCCCCTCCAGGATCGGTTGGGCGATGGGCACGTCCCTCGCAAGCTCGAAGGGCAGACCGCGAAGGAGATCCCGCTCCACCATGAAGCCGATCATGTCGCCCCGGTGATAGAGGGGATGGATCAGGAACCGGGGTGCATCGGAGCCGGCACGGAAATGCTCCAGCTCCACGGGCTGATCTGGGTAGTTCACCGCCAGGGCATGCCTTTCCCGGCGCAGCCAGAGGACGAGCGGTGCCGACGGTCCGAGCTCCATCGGAGGAGGCTCATGGCGCGGCCAACCGAAATGACTGGCCAAGCGGAAACTGCCCCCCGGCTCCAGGGACAGGTAGAGCGCCGCCTTGCTGGCATTCCCCTCCTCAAAGCAGCGGTAGAGGAGCTGGGAGAGCCCCTGGCTGACGACATCTCCGATGGGGGTGGGCTGATAGGGCATGGGCAGCTGTTTGGAAGTGAAGCCCCAGTCTAAGCACGGGAGCGGCTGTCCGTGCATCAGGAAATACCGACGTCCTCTGTCGGAGCATCCGACAGACTGGGGGCCCCAGCTCCGCGAGCATTCCGCAAGCGGGAGGGCGTCATCACTGGAGCACCCGACAGACTGGGAGCCCCAGCTCCGCGAGCATTCCGCAAGCGGGAGGGCGTCATCACTGGAGCACCCGACAGACTGGGGGCTCCAGCTCCGCGAGCATTCTGCGAGCGGGAGGGTGCTCCGGGGGAGCACCCGATAGACTGGGGGCATGACCGACTCTGCCCTCAACTCTCTCCTTCCCGGTGGCACCCGTCTGCTGGTGGAACCCATCGAGCGTGTGCGCAGCTGCTCGGTCGGCTTCTGGGTGCGCCGCGGCAGCATCCACGAGGGGCCTGCGGAGGAGGGCTTGGCCCACTTCATCGAACACACGGTCTTCAAGGGCACGGAGCACTACCCCACACCCGAGGAAATGGCGGCGGCCACGGACCGAATCGGCGGCAATCTGGACGCCTTCACGGGCAAGGAGACGGCCTGCTTCTACGGCAAGGTGCTGCGGGAGCAACTGCCGGATCTGGTGCAGATCTTGGGCGATCTCATCACCTCGCCCCGCTTCGAACCCGAGGAGTTGGGTCGGGAGCGGGATGTCGTGCTGGAAGAGATCGCGCAGAGCGAGGACACGCCGGACGACTGGGTGAGCGAGCTTTTCTACCAGGGCTTCTGGGAGCAGGGGCCTCTGGCGCACCCCATCCTGGGGCGGCCCGATCAGGTGGCGGCCTTCGACGAGGCGGCGACCCGGGCCTTTTTCGAGAAGACCTATCGTGCGCCGCACCTGCTCATCTCCGCCGCGGGAGACCTCGACACCGGGGCCTTCATGGAGCTGCTCCAGCCCATCCTGGATCGGCTGCCCAAAGGCGAACCTGACCCGGAACCCGTGGTGAGCCAGCCCCGCAGCTTCTTCCAGAACGTCCCCCGCAAGGGGATCCAGCAGACCAGCCTCGTGATGGGCTTCCCCACAGGCGGTCATGAACATCCCGATCGCGTGGCAAACCACCTGTTGTCCATCCTGCTCGGCGGCGGCATGAGCAGCCGCCTCTTCATGGAACTCCGTGAGAAACGAGCCCTCTGCTATCAGGTGGGCAGCTACCTCAGCCCCTATCGCGGCACCGGCGCGCTACAGATCACCGCCAGCTGTGCCGTGGCCAAGGCCCGGGAGTTCGCCCAGCGCACGCTGTCCGAGTGTGTGCGGTTGGCGGAGCACGGCGCCACGGCGGATGAACTCGAGCGTGCCAAGCTCCAGGCCCGCACCGGCCTCGTCTTTGGCCAGGAGAGCACCAGCAGCCGCATGTTCACCCAGGCTCACCAGATGATCCAGCTCGGCCAGCTCTACACACTGGACGAGATGCTGGCGGAGATCGATGTCATCGATCTGGATCGCCTGAATGCCGTGGCCCGGACCATCCTGCGTCCCGAACACTTCGCCGTCACCGCCCTGGGCACCCGCAAGGGCGCCGAGATCCGGCGGCAGGATTTGTAGGGAACCCTACTTCCCTGTCTTCACCTGTCCCTTGGTGTAGTCCAGCTGGCTGCCCCGGGCGCTGTGAGGGATGAGGTAGACGGCCAGCATGACCGCCGTGGCGATCAGCACGGTGATTCGGGAGAAGGCGGGACGCTGGCGCAGCCAGAGCACCACCGCGGCGGCACCGACCCAGGCGAGCCAGAGGAAGGCGGTTTTGTCGTCCGTCAGGTCGCCGCCGATGGGCCAGCCGGTCCAGTAGGCGCCGAAGGCGTATTTCTGCACGAAGGGCCCGAGCACCATGCCGCCCAGGGTGAGGAGGCCGAGGGTTGCCAGCGTGTGGGCGCGGATGCGGTCCGGTTGAAAGAGGGCCGATAGCCCGGTGCGGATGCCTAGGAGCATGCCGAAGAACATGCAGGCCACGTGGCAGATCAGAAGGGGCGTGGGGACGGGGTCCTTGTAGCGGAGCACCACAGGGCCCTGTTCCGGCAGGCGGAGGGCGCCGTGGGGCGTGGCCAAGTGAACCTGGTACTCGAGTTTTCCGGCCGCAGGCTGGATCGGGAGGCGGGTGTTCAGGAGGGCCTTGCCGCGCTCCATCGCGGACTCCAGGGGCAGCGTGGTCCATGGGTCAGCGGTCGGAAAGCGTCGGTACACCACCGTTCCCGCCGTGCCCTGCCCTGGGTCGGGAAGGCTGATCCGCGCGCCTTCCGAGGTCTCCTGGGAGCGCAGCAGGCGGTAGTGGTGGGTCTTTCCCGCCACGACGAAGGTTCCGCGCTTGGGATTCGTGGGGCCCGTCAGCCGTTGGTACACGGCGGCGGAGGCCATGAACAGAAAGGCGAGAACCCAAAGGAGAACAGTGCGGAACTTGGACATCGGGCATCCCTGGAAGTGCCTCCCACCATACCGGATCGGCGAATCGCTATGCTGGAAGACGCCTTTCCGGAGCTCGCATGAACCCGCGCCGCCAGACCCTGCGCGCCATACTAGAAGCACCCTCCCTCGCCTTTGCGGGTGCCCGGCGGGATGGAAAGGGCTTTGGCCACCAACTGCTCCAGGAACTCCTCAACCAGGGCTTCCGGGTCGTGCCGGTGCATCCCGAAGCACCTTCTTTGGCAGGTCAGCCCTGTGTACCGATCTTCGCGGACCTCCCAGGACCGATGCCGGCGATCATCGTCCTGCCCCCAGCCAAGACGCTTGCAGCCCTGGAGGCGGCGGCCGATGCCGGTCTTCGGCAGGTCTGGCTGCAGCAGGGCTCCGAGAGCCCCGAGGCACTTCGATTCGCAGAGGTGCGCGGTCTCGAAGTCATCACAGGCGCGTGTCTGTTCATGTACCTGCCGCAGGTGCGAGGTTTTCACCGGTTTCACCGCGGGCTCTGGCGGCTGCTCGGTCGCTTCGAGGTCTCCGCCTGATTCAAGATCCATGGGGCTCTGGCCGAAGGGGAATCCTGTCTCCCGGAGCGTTCCATGTCCACCTTGTTGCCGACCCTCGCCCTCTGCCTTGCCTTTGGTCTGACCACGGACGAGAAGACCAAGCCCAAGGCGCCCGCCGTGCCACCGGCCCACGCGGACAAGGGGGAGGCGGCCCACGGCGCCAAGGACGAGAAGAAGCCCGCAGCCAAGGACGAGAAGAAGACCTCCCACGGAGCCAAGGAGGAGAAGGCCGAGAAGGCTGAGGAGCACGAGGCACCCAAACCCGCGCCCAAGCCGGTGGTCCGCAAGAAGCCCGTTGTGGCCCATGCGCCTGCCGTGACGCCCTACCGCGCCTCAGAGGCCGAACTTCGGGCGGGCAAGCTCCTGGAGGAAAACGCCCAGCTGCAGCAGGAGATCGCCCGCCGGCAGGGCTACACGCTCAAGCCCGTGGCCACCCCGGATGAGGCCCGCGCCGAGCTCCTGGCGGGCAACGAGCGCTTTGTGGCGGGCTATCGCACCCGCACCCTCCTCAGCCGCCAGGACATCGATCTGCGGGACACCCTGAGCCGCGGTCAGAGCCCGTTCGCCGTCATCGTCACCTGCTCCGACAGCCGTCTCGCCGACAACCTGCTCTTCGATCAGGAACTGGGCCGCCTCTTCACCATCCGCGAGGCAGGCAACTGCCCGGATATCCAGGGACTCGCTTCCATCGAGTATGCGGTGGAGCACCTGGGCAGCAAGTTTGTGGTGGTGCTGGGCCACACCGCCTGCGGTGCCGTGAAGGCCGTGAAGGAATCTCACGGCGTACCGCTTCCGGGCAACCTCTGGAGCCTTCAGGCCGCCATGGCTGGGCTGCTGGAGACCTGTCACGAGGATCCCAACGAGCACCCCAACGCCTACCTCACTCGGCTCGCGGAGACCAATGCCCGCCGCCAGGCCCAGTCGATCACCGATCGCAGCACGATCGTCAGCCACCTCGTCTCCACGGGGAAGGTCAAGGTCGCCGCGGCGCTCTATGACCTTGTCTCCGGTCGGGTGAAGTTCCTGGAGATGAAGGCGCCGACCAAGGCCGAGGGCGGTCATCACTGAGCATTCGGGGGCAGGGCAGGCTGCGGTGGGGTAGACGCCCCATGACCCGACTCGGCAGGGCTCTTTTCCTGCGGCGTCGGGTCGCATTCGTATCCAACACGCGGGGCGTCAGGAGGGCTTCTTCTCCTCGATGTGCAGGGCGGCCCAGTTCAGGGCCAGATTCCGCTCCCCGCACTGGAGGGCAATCTGGCTGGCCCAGGTGGGGAAGCTGCTGGTGCCATGCTGATCGGCGGCCCGGCGCACGATCTCGTCGGCCGTCTCCGGATCCTTGAGGCGCAGCAGCGCTTCCACCAAAGGGGAAAGCGTCTGGTTCCAGATCCCCCGGAAGAAGTCGCTCTTCGAGCCCCAGTTGCCCGCGAAGGCCGTGCCGTTGGCCCCACCCTGTTCGAGGCGGACGAGGGGCAGCAGCAGGTCGCGGACCTCCGCCCAGGCCCCACGCTCCCTCAGCTGCAAGATGATTTCAGGCAAGACA
Organism: uncultured Solibacteraceae bacterium; assembly: GCA_964415525.1. GTDB lineage: Bacteria > Acidobacteriota > Holophagae > Holophagales > Holophagaceae > CAZPUI01. The sequence continues at coordinate 13,726 of CAYQAS010000004.1, read as the reverse complement.
TCCGTGGGTGGCAGGGGCGCTTCTCCTGGGATGGGCTCCAGGCGTCGGGCCAGGGCCAGGAGGTCGGAACGTCCCGCGCACTGCTGCAGGGACGCTGCGAGGCGCCACAAGGTCGGGTCGTGGGGATGTCGGGCCAGGGCCATTTCTACCTGGGGAAGCAGCCGACGGGCTGCGGTCTGGACCAGGGGCGAGAAGGCGGCCACCTGCGGGGGAAGGGGGGGGGTGAGCATCCAGTCGGAGGTTCCTGCCAGCCGGTTCAACTGGCGCACATAGTCGCCCCAGATGCGGGCATCTTCCTCAGCTGTGAGGGGGCGCTGCAGCTCGCGGTCGGGTGTGATGCTTCTGACTGTTCCTCCCAAGAGGAAAACTTCCGCAGGTCGATCGCCCTCCAGAGGCCTCAGGAAGGAGACCATGCGCCGTCTCGCCCGATGGCCCAATTCCTCCAGCAGGGCGACCTGGGCGTCGATGCGCTCTGGGTGGCCGGTGGCGAAAGCCTGGATGCGGTGGAAGGACGTGGTCAGGCGGAGGCTCTGGATCCGAGCCTGGACCTGTTGGATCGTGCTCGAGGCGTCTCCCTGGGCCAGCACCTTGAAGTCCCGGCCGAGGAAGGCCCAGCGGGGGCCCGCAGTCCATCCGAAGTGGTTGCGCAACTCCCTGGAGAGCGTGGCATCGAGGGGGCGGATGGTGAGGTCGAGTTCCGCGAGGGTATCGGACTTCAGGGCGGCCTGGAGGGTCTTGGGCAGCGGATCGCTCCCGTCGAGGACCACCAGGAACCCCTGAGTGCTGAGGGCGGCGCTCGAGACGAGCTGCTGTTTCTGGAATTCGTTCGAGCCCTTGCCCACATATGTGATGGACTGGGCCTGCAGGGCAAGGCCGGCCGCCAGGATGGAAATGGTGATGCGGGTGATCATCCTCGGGCTCCCTTGGACGCTTCGGTCTGGCGGGTTTCCTTCTCGCGCCACGCGGCGGCTAGTTCGGGTTCCCCACAGGCCTCTGCCACCAGGGCGGCGTGGTGGTAGACCTTCCCGTAATGGTTCCGGGCCACCAGTTCCGTCAGCACCTCTTCGGCCTTTCGGGTCTCGCCTAGGCGGATCAAGGCCTCCATCAGGGCGCGGTGGCCCTGGCGCCAGGGGCCGGGTTCCCCGCCCAATGTCGCCTTGCTGAAAAGGGTCAAGGTCTGGAATTCGCCGGAATCCGGATCCCGCTCGAGTTCGAAGCGGGCCATGAACAGGTCCCGGAGCGCGGTCCAGGCCTCGATCTCCCGGGCCGCGGCTGTCAGAATCTCCATCGCGGCCGTGGGGGGAAGTTCAGCGCGAAGGCCCGGCACCGGTGGGCAGGCGGCGAGGATGCGTCTGGGCTGGAGTTGGTCGGCGCAGGTCGCCAGGAAGGTCCAGAGCCGCCAGAGATTCGTCTGGTCAGGCCGCTGCAGCAGCCGGGCTTCCGTTCTCCGCAATCCCTGGCGCGCCGCCTGCTGCATCCGCGGGGAAAAGCGGGCCAGGGTGGGATCCAGCGCCGCGAAGGCGCGGGCGTGATCGTCTTTCATGAGCCGCTCCAGGGTTGCTGCGACCGCCCCCCAGATATGCTCGTCCTCCTCGTCCGACAGCGGCTTCAAGAGGGCGGCGGGAAGCGGTTTCTTGGCATCGACGGGCGCGGGCTTCAGCAGGGGCTGCATGCGGAGGGTGGCCAGGCGGAACTGGACCGCCAGAAGGGCCTCCCGCACGCCGGTGTGGTCCTGCGAGCGGGCGAGCAGTGCCTCCAGGCGGCGCGCCGGGGGCAGCCAGCCGGCGCTCTCGAAACGCTCCGCAAGGGTTTCCGCTGGAAGGGCTGCCGGGTCCGTGGCCAGAACCTTGCCTTCGGCATTCAGGATGGCCCATCGGGGCTCGGGACCCCAGCCTTCCCGGCGGGACAGGGCCTCTCCCGCCTTCTCCCAGGGGAGGTGCTGCGTTTCCACGAGGAAAGGGAGCAGGGCTTCCTGCCGTGCGGCGTGCTCCATGGCCCGGGTGAGAGGGCCCGGCGCCTCCCCTTCGATTACGACGAGGATGCCCTCGTGGCGGGTCTGGAGTTTCCGGACCAGCCGGTCGAGGGGAGATGGTTCGGCCGCTATGACTGGGGACAGGAGCAGGCAGAATGCAGGCGGGATCAAGGCTCGTCTCGGCATCGGTGTCCTCATGGAAGCCGGTTTTTGGTTGAATAATTTACCCTGCTTCCCGCCCGATATCCGAAATGTTCCCATGTGCGGTTTCAGCGTATACCTGAGTCAGGTCACGCCTGGGCTGCGGAAGGCTGAGGTCGACACTCTGAATCCTCGCCAGGCGATCTCATGGGCCGCTGGTCTACTTCAGCGGCAACGCCTGCAACTCTTCCGCGAGTTTGCGGAGGGCAGCCGCCCTCGGGTGATTGCGCCGCCAGAGCATCCGGAAGGCATCGTTGCGCAGGGGGAGCCGGGGCAGGAGCCGCTGGAGGCGGCCTGCTTCCAGGTCGGCCCGGATGAAATAGGCAGGGAGCACCGCCACGCCGCGCCCCTGGAGCAGGCGCTGGCGCACCGCCGCGATGGTGCCCAGGCATTCCACGCGCCGGAACCGCCAGTCCGCGGTCTTCTCCGTGGCGTCCCGTAGGTAGCGGAAGAGGGGGAGGCCGGGGTCGAGATCCAGCAGCGTGTGGCCCTGGGCATCCTGGGGGGACCGGACAGGGGCGGTCTCCAGGAGGCGGGCGGATCCCACGAAGGCGTAGGTTTCCGGGTGAAGGGTGGCGTAGTCGAAGGCACCCTCCGCCAGTCGAGCGCTGGTGATGGCGCCATCCAGCTCGCCGTGGCGGAGGCGGGCCAGCAGGTCCGGGCCTTCACCGAATCGCAGGTGCAGGGTGCGATCCGGCTGGGCGCGCTCGAGCCGGGGCAGGGCGGGCACCAGCCAGGAGAGGCCCAGCTCGTAACGCGTTCCGAGGGTTAGCTCCACGGGAAGGGCGCTCCCGTCACGGGCGGTGGCGAACAGGTGGGCGGCACCATCGAGCAGCATCCGGGCTTGGGGCAATAGACGCAGCCCATCTTCCGTCAGGGCCACGGCCCGGGTGGTGCGGGTGAAGAGGGTGCAGCCCGCCTGCTCCTCCAGCCGCCGGATGCGATCGCTGAAGGCTGCGGGCGAGAGTGCCACCCGCTGCGCCGCCGCCCGGAAGTTCAGCAGCGTGGCCGCAGCCTCGAAACAGCGTAGGGACTCCAGGTCAGGCAGCATATTGTTCGAATAATACGAATAGAACCATATGGATCATACCGATTCACGGGATGATTTGATCTGCGCGATCCTGGGGCCCGAGGTGGACCATGGATGCAGTGACCTTTCGACAGCTGGGACATGCCCTGGTGGATTGGGTGGCGGACTACCGCGAGGGACTGGAACAACGGCCGGTGATGAGCCCTGTGAAGCCAGGCGAGGTGAAGGCGCTCCTGCCCGCCACACCGCCCGCCCAGGGCAACGGTCTCCAGGGCATCGTGGGCGAACTGGAGCGGGTGGTGATGCCGGGCATCACCCACTGGAACCATCCCTCGTTCTTCGCCTACTTCCCGTCCAACACCAGCTACGCCTCCATCCTGGCGGATATCGTCGCCTCGGGCCTCGGCAGCCAGGGCATGAGCTGGCAGACGAGCCCCGCGGCCACCGAGGTGGAAGAGGTCGTCATGGACTGGCTGCGCCAGATGGTGGGCCTGCCAGACACGTTCACCGGCGTCATCCACGACACCGCCAGCACGGCCACCTTCACCGCCCTCCTCTGTGCCCGGGAGCGGGCCAGCGACTACGCCCAGAACGGCGAGGGACTGCAGAGCGGCGAGGCGCCTCTCGTCATCTACGCCAGCGATCAGGGCCACAGCAGCATCGAGAAGGCGGCGCTCTTGGCGGGGTTTGGCCGGGCGCACCTGCGGCTGCTGCCCACGGACGAGCACCATGCCCTGCGCCTGGACCTGCTGGAGGAGGCCATCGAGAAGGATCTTTCCATCGG
>CAYQAS010000004.1:0-9639 GCA_964415525.1 uncultured Solibacteraceae bacterium | reverse complement strand
CCTACTACGTGCGGGATCCGCAGCACCTGATCCGCGTGATGAGCACGAACCCCAGCTACCTGCGCACGGCCCAGGACGGGCAGGTGAGCAACTTCCGGGACTGGCACATCCAGCTGGGGCGGCGCTTCCGGGCGCTGAAGCTGTGGTTCTACCTGCTCGACATCGGCGTGGAGGGGCTGCAGGCCCGCATCCGGCGGGATCTGGAGAACACCGCCTGGCTGAAGGCCCAGGTGGATGCTGCGGAAGGCTGGGAGCGCCTGGCGCCGGTGCCCCTGCAGACCGTCTGCCTGCGGCACGTCCCGGCTGCTCTCATGGGGGATGAGGCCGCGTTGGCGGTCCACAACCTGGAACTGGCCCGTCGCCTCAACGAGGCGGGAAATGCGTATTTGACACCCTCTGTCCTGAAGGGACGACAGATGCTGCGGGTCAGCATCGGCTCCGAGCCCACGGAGCGGCACCACGTCGAGGCCCTCTGGGCAAGCCTCCAGGCCCTTGCGGTCGAATGCTGAGGCGCCGCGCGTGAAACCGATGATCCCATTCATCCTGCTCACGACCCTGGGCATGGGCATCTACCACGTGGGCCAGAAGCTTCAGCCCGCCCACGCCAATCCCATGGTGCTGCTCATGGGCGTCTACGGCGTGGCCTTTGCTCTGGCGGCCCTTGCGGCGCCTCTGTTTCGTACGGTGGGAGACGCTTCCATAGCGTCCCAGCTCCTCAGCTGGCCGGTGCTGGCGGTGGGTGTGGGCGTCCTGCTCATCGAGCTGGGCTTCCTCCTCGTCTACCGCACCGGCGGGGCGCTCCAGTGGGCGAGCATCGGGGTCAGCGCCCTCACTGCGGTGCTGCTGGTGCCCGTGGCGGTGCTCGTCTTCCGTGAGTCGTTTTCTCTCACCCGAGTTGCGGGCATGGTGCTGACCCTCGCGGGGCTGGTGCTCCTGACTTGGAAGCGTTCGTGAAAAAGAGGAGCGGGCCTTGGGGCCCGCTCCTCTTTGGTTAGGTCGCGCTCTAGAACTTCAGGCGTAAACCCAGACGCAAGTTCCGGGGGGTCTCGCTGGCGAGCAGCACTTTGTACCAGGGATTGAATCCACCGATGGTGTTGACGTTGACCCTGCGTTCCGTGGCCGTTGCGGCGCCCTCGTTCAGGGCATTTCGGATCTCCAGATAGGCTTCCACCTGCACCTGCTTGGTCAGGTTCGCAGTCTGGGAGATGCGGATATCCAGGAGTTTTCGGTCTGGGAGGGTCTCCGCGCCTCGGGGGGCTGCATTGATCTCCGCGTAGGACGCTTGATCGGGGCCAAGCCAGGGGGTCCGCAGCACCGGGGTCCAGTGTGCGCCGCTCAGGTAGGTGAAGGTGGCCGCCACCTGGGTGTGGGTGGGTAACTGGAGGACGCCGCGGGCCTTCAGCTCCTGGTCGTGGTTGCCTGGGAGATCGCCGTTCGCCTGGATGAGGCTGTTGGTGCTGAGGAAGACATCATCCAAGCCGTCGATGCGGGTGATGTTGCCCTTTAGGGTCGCCCGGGTGTAGCTGGCGGCAAGGCTCCATGCGTTTTCCATCTGGCGTTCCACGGCGATGGTGAGGGCCTGGTAGTCGCGCTTGGAACGTGCGTCGTTGGCAATCTCGTATTGATGCTGATTGCCGCGGAGCCCGGTGTTCCAGAAATTCACGGGTTGACCCGTGAGGGGGTTCACCAGGGACTGGAAGCTGCCATTGGGGTCGGACGCACGATCGAGGCGAACGACCGCATCGTGGTTCTGCTTGGAGATCCAGGTCAGGCTGGCGGTCCAGACTTTCGCAAAGAGGGTCTCGTAGGCAAAGGAGTAGGCGTCCGCGTAGGGGTGGCGGATGTCGGATGCCAGGCGGCTGGACTGATCAATCTGGAGCCAGGGCGTCGAGGCCGCAGCATTGAAGCTCGGCCAGCTGGCGGGGGAGAGCGGGTCGATGGGATTGCCGTTGCCCCAGGAGTAGTACTGCTCCATGGTCCAGGCTCCGGGGATGCTGCGGCTGAACATGCCGGCATTCAGGCCTTCGTAATAGCGGCCCGCATGGGCCTTGAAGACGTGGGCTTGGTTGCCGGTGAGCATGAGCGTCGCACCGAGGCGGGGGGCCACCGTGTTGCTATCCCAGTGGGAGCGTCCTGCCTGGTCTTTCCCGGTGTAGTGTTCCCAGCGGAGGCCGGGGGTCAGCACCAGCTGATCCGTCAGGGTCCAGGTGTCCTGGATGAACGCAGCGGTGCGGCCGAGGGTGGCCTGGAAATCCCGACCACCACCGGTCATGGCCATGAACGGCATGAGTTTCCCCTGGACCGTGCTGGCATAGAGCACGGCACCACCGGGGCGAGCGAGCCGCTCCTTATCCTCTGCCCGCTCCTGTTCGAATCCCATGCGGAGCGCGTGGCTGCTTTTCCCTGAGGTCAGGAACCAGTCCAGGGTGCCCGCCAAGGTGCCACGACGGCGATCGTTCCAGGACTCGTAGGAACTGTTGTTGTAGCCAGAGATGCCGTTGTAGAGGTTCTCCACCTGCAGGGCAGGAGACTGGCCGTTGTAGGCCAGAAGGTCCACACGGCCGGCATAGCCCATGCCCTTCACGGTGACGACCTTGTCGCTGCCGATCCTGTGGGTGTAGGTCAGGTTGTAGGACCGGTTGGGGCTGGCTTGTCGGACCGTGGCGACGGGCAGCTGATACCGATTGAGGTCTCGGTTGTCGCCGTCCATCGTGTCGTACTGGAAGAAGCCCTCCAGCGTGCCGTTTTCGGAGGCCTGCCATGTGAGCTTGGTGAGCATCCGGACATTCCGGACCTGGATCGACTGGGCTGCGCCGATGGGATGGTCCTCGCTCTGGGTGCGGGATGCCGAGACGAAGTACCAGACCCGATCTTTCTGGATGGGGCCGCCGACATGGAATCCGGCTTCCCAGTCCTTGGCAGGCGTGGTGGTTTTTGCGGACTCGGTCAGGCGGGGATCCTCGTTGTTGAGCTTCGCCTGCCAATCCGTGGTCCGGTAGAAGCCGTTCAGGCCGCCCGTGACCGTGTTGCCGCCCCGCTTGATGAGGGTGTTGAGATAGCCGCCGGTGAAGTTGCCGTATTCCGCAGGGGCTCCGATGCCTCCGACGTGCACTTCCTCAAACCAGTCCATGTTGGGGAAGATCCACTGGGCGTTGCCGGCGGGGTCGCCAACATTCACGCCGTCCATCAGAAACGCGTTGTTGGTCTCCATGCCGCCCCAGGCGCGGTTGGCATTGATGCCGGGGGTCAGGTTCAGGATGGCGTCGAGGCTGCGACTCACCGGCAGGGTGTCGAGATTGCTCACCTTGAAGTTGGCGGTTACGCCGCCGGGCACAGGTTCAAACACGCTGCTGAAGGAAATGACTTCCACCACGGTGCCGGTTCGAGGGGTCAAGGTCCAGTTCAGGGTGGTGGTGCGCCCCAAATCCAGGGTCGCTTCCCCACCCATGGTCTCGTAGCCCTCGGCCTCCACGTCGATGCGGTAGCGTCCCGGAGGCAGTGAGGAGAAGTGATAGACGCCGTTTTCGCTCAGCTGGAAGGACAGGGTGCCGCGAATGAGAGAGGGAGAGCTGATGTGCATGCGCGCGCCAGAAACGGGCTTGCCAGAGGATTCCTTGACCACCCCGGTCAGGGCGGCGGTGGTGGCACTTTGGCTCCAAGCCATGGTGGCGGTTCCCACCAGAGTGAGGACGAGCATGGGCAGACGTTTAGACAACAAGAAGAGCTCCTGTGCGTGAGGATGGGGTGGCGATGAGACGCGATGCCCCTCTGGATGAGTCGGGCTGCGGGTGTCTCGATCGCTAATCTAGCTGTAAAAAATCACGAATAATTACACAAAATCACAACTTGACGCTGACGTTGGCGTGGCACGTGCTACAGCAAAAAAATTAATTAATATATTTAATCATCCATCGTGCGTCGCGTTGGCCGCAGTGCACAGGGGCTGCCAAGAGTTCATTGGCCCTCTGTTTGGGTGATGGTTTTATGGTTCATTGTGACAATTGCCCGCGAGTGAGGCCTTTCGTCCATTAGTGGTCTGTGAAGGTTCGTTGGATGCGCTCCAATTCCTCCGGCCTCGTCACCAGCGCGGCCACGCAGGCGGGATCCAGGTGGCTGCGGGCCTCGGTCTCGAGGTGCGCGATGGCTCGGTCGTTGGTCCAGGCGGCCTTGTACGGGCGCGCGGTGGTGAGGGCATCGAAAATGTCTGCCACGGCGACGATCCGCGCAGCAAGGGGCACTTGCCCGTCGTGCAGGCCTTCGGGATAACCGCTGCCGTCCCGCTTCTCGTGGTGGCCTTCGGCGATCTGCCGGAGCAGGGCCGCCTGGGGCAGGTGACCCAGGCCGAATGCATCCAGCAGATCGTCCACCATCTGGCGGCCCAGGGCGGGGTGGCGGCGCATGACGGCCTGTTCGGCCTCGTCGAGGGGCGCCTCCTTGAAGAGCACCCGATCGGGGATGCCCAGCTTCCCCAGGTCATGCATGGGGGCAAAGGCGAAGATGTGCTCCACGGCCTCTTCATCCAGGGCCGCGACGCCTCCCTGGGCCAGGGAAACGGCGATGAGGCGGCTGAAGTGGGCCATGCGCTGCAAGTGGCCACCGGTCTCCGGATCGCGCAGGTGCACCATCCGCGTGGCGCCCCGCACGGCGGCGCCCAGGGTGCGGGAGGCCTGGAGATCCGTCAGCACCATGGCGCCCGCCAGCCGCCCCGCGAGGTCGAGAGCATCCAGGGTGACCCGAGTCAGGCTGTGGGGCATTCGGGCGTCGAAGAAGACAAAGCCCTCGAATTCGCCGTTCCACACCAGCGGCAGGGTGTAGCTGGCTCGGAACCCCGCCTCCAGCAGGGCCTGGGTGTGCTTACGGCCCGAATCCGCCTGGGTGAGGTCCTGGATGACCCGTGGCTGGCCGCTTGCTTCCAGGGCGAGCAGGCCGGGAACTTGGTCCAGATCCGCTTCGTAGAAGGGGAGGGGCGTTCCGCCCAGGGTGGCGTGGTAGGCCGCCCGCAGGCGGCGGGAGCCCGGAGAGATCAAGGCCACCGCCACCCGCTCCACCGCAGGATGGTTGGCCCGCAGACCCGCGAGCAGCGCCTGGAGCCGTGCGGGCAGGCCCTCAGCCCTGTTCATGGGTGCGAAGAGATCCTCATGGTGCATGGCTCCTCCCAGGAAGAAACCGGTCCTGCAAGGGTAGGGTTTCCGGAAGGGGCCACAAGGGGCGCGGGACGCGGAGCGCATGGGAAGGCGCGACGCATCGGATTGGCTCCGCCGCATGGGCGCTTAAAAACCGGTCCTGCCCTGGAATCAGCCGGTGGGCCGATTCCCGGGCAGAACTTCACGCGTAGTACGACCGTAAGTCGTGATCTTCGAGCACACGCACGGTTCAGAACCGGTGGATGAGACCCAGGGTGAAGACCGTGCGGTGCTTCATGGGGCCGTCCAGGGGCACCTGGAGGGTCATGCGGGCTTCCATGCGGCCCAGGTAGCGCTGCAGGATCTCGCGGGTCGAGGGCGCGAGGGTCTCCACCGCACTCATCAGGTCGAGGCCCACGATGCGCAGGTAGGCCGGGGTTTGGTCTTTGCTGTTCCAGACGCGGGTGCCTTCCATCCAGAGGCCGCCGTCGAGGCTGGCGCGCCAGCGCTCGAAGCGGTCGCCCAGGGCGGAGAACGTCGGCAGGGCGGGCTGGAAGACGACGTTGGCTTCCAAACTGCGAGGCAGGAGGCCCGTGGCCTGACCGCCGAGGCTGAATCGGTCTGCGGCGGTGGGATCCCCGGAGACGCGGCCCGATGAATACTGGAAGATGAGGCCCATGCCGTCATAGGACCCGGTGAGGGTCAGGTCGCCCCGGGTGAGGCGCCAGGATTGGCCATCGGTGCGACCCGCCTGCGCGGTGACGTTGGCGTTTGCGCTGAGCACCGTCAGGTGGCGGCTCCAAGCGGCCTTTTGCATCAGGGTCAGGTCGGACACGGTGCGGTCCACGGTCTTGCCGGTGCGGTCCAGCGGGGCCACCCGCTCCTGGGCCGCGGAGGCGCTCAGGCGGCCTTCCAGCTGGGAAGGCCACCACTCCCGGGTCAGGCGGAACTCGCCGCCCTTCCGCTCCCGATCCCAGCCCTGGACAGGTTCGAAGCGCTGCACGCTGGGGCGCGTGAGGCTGGTGAAAAGGTGGACGGACGGCGCCCAGGCCCAGCCGCGGTAGGCGAACCCCAGCTGGCCGCCACGGGGGCCACGGGCATGGGTGCCCGGGAAGGCGATGGAGCCCAGGGCGGTCCAGTTCAGGCGTCCCAGGACATCGCTGCCGCCGGCACCGAGCTGGTAGGCGGCGTTCGAGGGATCGAAGAGCAGGCCGAAGCGCTCGCCGCCGACGTGACTGTCCCGAACGGCGTAGGCCTTGTCCGCGGGAGGCTCCACGGGGGCGGACATCTTGGAGGGTTCGTCAGGGCGGCTGAGGACCGTCTCCTTCACGAAGGGATTCGTTTCCATCGCCACCGGGGCGGCGGGCACGGGGCCCTGGCTCAGATCCAGGCGGCGGATCTGGCTGCCGTGACCGCTGGCCTGAGCGAAGTAGACCTGCTTGCCGTCGGGCGTGGGGGCGGGATAGAAGGCGCCAGCGGCGGTGCGGGTGAGGACTTCCATGGGGCCGAAGGACTGACCGTCGAAAGGCACCCGCACGAGGTTGAAGATGCCATCCACGGGCGTGGCGGCGTAGACCACCTTGCGCAGGGTGTCGTGGGCCAGGGCGCCATAGGGCTCGAAGGGCAGGCGCAGGGACTTGCCACCCAGGGTGATGACCCAGCCCTCGGGCCGGTAGTTCGGGTGGACGTGCTGGATGACGGGCGTTCCGGCTTTCACGCCCCGTGGTTTCCAAGTGCCCGTGGACTTATAACCCACGCCTTCGGCATCGTGCCGGGTCACTTCATAGCGCACGCTGCCGTCCGCCTCCCAGATCGGTTTCTGGGCCACGGAATCGCCGTCCAGCAGCAGGGTCTGCTCGGGGGTGCGCTCTCGGCGCAACTCCGGGGCTTCCTCCGGCAGATCCTTGTCCTTCTTGGCGAGCTTCTCCTTGGCCTCCCGCGCCTCTTTGGCCTTCTTGCCGTCCTCCCCCAGGGGATAGACCTGCAGGCCGAAGCGCTTCATCTCCTTGGCGGTGGCCTGGGCCAGCAGGGTGCTGCCGTCGGGGCTCACGCTCAGGTTTCGAATGAAGCCATCCGGCGCCTGGCCCCAGAGTTCGCCCTCCCGCAGGCCGGCGCGGCTGAGGTTTCGCTCCATCTCCAGCGCGGAGTGGGTCAGTTCCGCCCTGTAGCGGCTGTACATCACTTCCGGATCGTCGCCGAAGGTGGCCTTGAAACCCGCCTGGAAGGTCGGGTACCGGCGGCTGGCAAGGCGTTTCCAAAGGTCGGGCCAGAGGCCATGGCCCTTGGGATGTTTCGTCACGAGCCACTCCATGAAGGCGCTCCCTCCCTGGTACCGGATGCCGCTGCTGAGGTTGCGATCCACACCGCTCAGGTCCTCGTAGCTGGGGAGCATGCCCTCCCGGGCCAGCTGGCGCATGACCATGGCGCGATAGGCGCCGTGGGGACGGCCCACGCCGGTGAGGCGGCCCTCCAGGTAGGTGGCGTAGCCCTCGATGATCCAGCCTGGGCATTTCAGGGTGACCCGGCTCATGGTCGGGCCGGAGGAGAGGCGCTCCAGCACCGTGGGATTGCGATTCGGCAGGGTGAGGTGGTGGAGGTGCACCAGTTCGTGGAGCACCAGCACATCCAAGAAGTTCCCGCTGTGGCTGATCTCACTGTCGCTGGGGATGGACTGGATCCATAGGGTGACGGTGGGGCGCCCCATCTCCGGCATCACCATACCGTTGGCTGTGGCCTCCGGGTTCTGCACCATCACATCCGTGGGGCCGGGCAGGGCGAAGCCGACCTCCTTTTCCAGCAGGGCATGAATACCCTCGATCTTGGAGGCCACCTCCCGCGCGAAGGCCCGGAACGCGGGCTGGTCCGGGTGATGGATGCGGTAGTGGGCCGTGGGGATCGTACGCCAGGCGGCATCGGGGCTCTGGATGCGTTCAGCTGCGGAGAGGCTGCCAACCAGCAATGGGATGCAGAGGGGAAGGGCGGTGCGGTGCATGGATGCGACTCCGTGGGGTTTCAAATGCAATGCAAGGGGTGTGGACCCGATTCGAGGGGACGTGATTGGTTGTGCCATGTCGGGAAGCCAGCGGGTATGGGGCCTCGACGGGAGGCGGAGTTGCATCGACCACTGGCTGAGGAAGGTCGATGAAGGGGGGAACGGATCAGGGGTGCCGAGGTGAGGTTCATGGTTTCCGGGGAAGGATCCACCGTGACCCCCCTCGAGGAGACTCCATGGGGCGTTAACCTCGTGGACCCAACGTTCCGTAACCTGGATCCCCATTCCGGAGTCGACATGTATCTGACCCTCTGCCTCTCTCTGCCCGCGCTGCTCGGTGCTCCGATCGGTCCGTATTTCGGCCAGAAGCTGCCAGGGAAGATCCCGGTGCGCTTCGCGCCGGGATTCGTCTCCACGGGCCTCTACGAGCGCGACCTCGCGGTGGATCGGCTGGGCCAGGAGGTCTTCTGGACCCTGATGGGCAACGACCACGCGGTCATCGTGGGGAGCCGGGAGGCGCAGGGGCGCTGGACGCCGCCAGAGGTGCTGCCCTTCTCCGGTGGGCCCGTGGTGCTGGATGCGGAACCGGCCTTGTCCCCGGACGGCCGGCGGCTCTACTTCCTCTCCACGCGCCCGAAGGACGGCAGCGCGCCCAAGCCGGGGTGGGTGAACCAGGACCTCTGGTACGTCGAACGGGAGCTCAAGGGTTGGTCTGAGCCGAAAAACGTCGGTGCCCCGGTGAACAGCGACGACGAGGAGTTCTTTCCGTCCTTCACTGCCAAGGGCGACCTCTACTTCACCCGGGGGAAGGCGGGCGGCAAGGTCAGCGAGGTCTGGCGCGCCCGGTGGGACGGCAAGGCCTTCCGCCAGGCCGAGCGGCTTCCAGATGTCATCAATGGGGCCGGTCCCGTCTTCAATGCGGCCATCAGCCCCGACGAGTCGATGCTCGTCTTCTGCGCCGCCAAGCGCCCCGGGAGCCTCGGCGGTTCCGACTACTGGGTCAGTTTCCGGAGTCCTCAAGACGTGTGGAGCCCCGCGGTGAACTTGGGCGACCCGTATAACGGCCCGGGGCTCCAGGCCATCGCGCCGGCTTTTTCCACGGACGGCCGGTTCTTCTTCTTCAGCACCAATCGACGCACCCTGCCCAAGGGCGAAAAGCGCACCTGGGCCGGGTTGCAGCAAGAGCGGGGCGAGCCCGGCAACGGCAACAGCGATGTTTGGTGGGTTCACATCGATGCCCTGGAGGCGTTCCGAACCGCCAAGTGACACCGAAGGCTATACCGGGGCCCCAGCTCCGCGAGGCGAAGGCGAGCGGGAGGATGGCACGGTGTGCCATCCGATAGACTGGGGGCCCCAGCTCCGCGAGGCGAAGGCGAGCGGGAGGATGGCACGGTGTGCCATTCGATAGACTGGGGGCATGGACGCCCCCATCTCCGTCAAACGCTTTCTCGAACAGCTGAAGGCCCGCATCGAGCCGGGCTTCTCGAACGCGGTGCTGCTGGGCGAGGTTTCGAACTTCCGGGG
>CAYQAS010000003.1:0-77178 GCA_964415525.1 uncultured Solibacteraceae bacterium | reverse complement strand
ATGGGCTTTGCACTGTTCCTAGGGCTGGTCGCCTACCGCATCCTCCATCCCGAGGGCACGGTGCAGGGCGTGTTCACCCTCTTCGCCATCCTGTTCTTCTTCGTGGGCTGCCAGTTCGTCGCCTTCGGCCTGCTCGGCGAATACATCGGCCGCATCTACCAGGAAGTGCGCGACCGCCCGCGCTACGTCGTGAAGCGGATCCACAAGCAGCTTTAATCCCGACTACTTCCAAAACGAAGGCCCCGGAACACCGGGGCCTTCGTTTTGGAAAGGGGTTTGTCCTATTCCTTGGACATCACGTTGGCGAGGTTGAAGATCGGGAGATACATGGCCACAACGATGAAGCCGATGACGCCGCCCAGGATGGCGATGATCAGGGGTTCCATGAGGCTGGTGAGGGCCGCCACGGCGTTATCCACTTCGTCCTCATAGAAGTCCGCGACCTTCGAGAGCATGGCGTCGAGGGCGCCGGTGGCCTCACCGACGTTGACCATCTGCACCACCATGGGCGGGAAAACCTTCGTCTCCGCCAAAGGCGTGGCGATATTGCGGCCCTGCTCGACGGCGGTCTTGGCCTTCAAAATGGCGTTATGCACCACCTGATTACCTGCGGTGCGGGCGGTGATCTCCATCCCGTCGAGGATGGGTACACCCGAAGTCGTGAGGGTGCCGAGCGTCCGACAGAATCGCGCCACGGCCACCTTCAGCAGCAGGTCGCCGATGATGGGGATCTTCAGGATCATGGCGTCGATCTGGAGCTTGCCGCCGGTGGTCTTGTAGTACTGCTTGATGCCCACCACGCCGAGGGCGATGAAAATCGCCACCACATAGCCGTAGTTGATCAAAATACTGGAAAGATTCATACAGATGACCGTCGGAGCCGGGAGGCTGCTGCCCAGGCCCTCATACATCTGCGAGAAGACCGGGATCACCTTCACCATGATCACGTAGACCACGATGGCGGCGATGAGGATCACTGAGATTGGATAGGTCATGGCGCCCTTGACCTTGGAGGTCAACTTCACCGCCTTCTCGATGTAGCCCGCCAAGCGCTGGAGAATGATGTCCAGGATGCCGCCCGCCTCGCCCGCCCCCACCATGTTCACGTAGAGGTCGTTGAAGGCACCGGGATGCTTGGAGAGGCTGGTCTGGAGCGTGGCACCGTCCTCCACATCGCGGCGGACGCCCTCGATGATCTTCTGGAAGGTCTTGTTCTGCTGCTGGGAGCCCAGGATCTCCAGGCACTGCACCAGGGGCAGGCCCGCGTCGATCATCACGCTGAACTGGCGGGTAAAGATGGCCAATTCCTTGGCCCCCACCTTGCTGAACCGCCCGGATCCACCCGACTGCGGCTTGATGGAAACGACTTCGATGCCGTTCCGCTTCAGCGTCTGGACACCGGCGTCTCGCGTGTCAGAAACGATCACGCCCGTCTGGAGCTCACCGAGCCGGTTCTTGCCCTTCCATTCAAATGCAGGCATGGGTCCCCCGGATGTTCACTAGGACATGGATTTCATCAGGATAGGCACACATATCCCACAGACCAAGCTCAAGTGTACTTGATGTTGGGATTGCGGGCGCCGCCAAGGAAGGAGCCACCGCCCTTACCTTCACCTTGTGGCTTGCCCTGCTGTTGATTGCCGCCCGAGGAGGCAGTGCCCACCCCCCGATTGATGAGCTCCCGCAATTCATCGTTATTTGAAGAATAGCTCATCGCCATGTCCTGGGTGATCTCACCCTTGAGAACGAGCTCCGAAAGGCTCTGGTTGAAGGTCTGCATCCCGTACTTCAGCTGGCCGACCTGCATGGAAGAATAGATCTGGTGGATCTTATCCTCACGGATCAGGTTGCGAATGGCGGGATTGGGAATCATCACTTCCAGAGCGAGGGCGCGCCCCTTGCCGGTCGCCTTTGGAATCAACGACTGGCAGATCACGCCTTCCAGAACCAGGGAAAGCTGGGCCCGAACCTGAGGCTGCTGATGGGCGGGGAACACATCGACGATGCGGTTGATGGTCTGCACACAGCTGCTGGTATGCAGCGTGCCGAACGTGAGATGGCCTGTTTCCGCAATGGTCAACGCCGATTCGATGGTTTCGAGGTCGCGCAACTCACCCACCAGCACCACGTCAGGGTCCTGGCGCAGGGCCGAGCGAAGCGCCTTCTTGAAGCTGTGCGTGTCGGCGTGGATCTCACGCTGGTTGACAAGGCAGCGCCGATGGCGGTGCACGTATTCCACCGGATCCTCGATGGTGAGGATGTGCAGCGGCTCGTGCTCATTGATGAAATCGATCATCGCCGCCAGGGTCGTGGACTTGCCCGAACCTGTGACACCAGTGACGAGTACCAGGCCGCGCGGTTTCTCGCAGAGCATCTGCGCCACTGGGGGAAGTCCCAGCTGATCGAAGGATCTGATCTGTTCCGGGATCGTGCGGAAGACGGCTGCGGTGGCGCCGCGCTGATTGAAAACGTTGGCGCGGAATCGGGCGATGCCCTGAAGACCGAAGGAGAAGTCGACCTCGAGATCCTCCTCGAGCCGGTGCTTCTGCTGATCCGTCATGACGCCATAGCAGAGCCAGCGCGTCTGGGCCGCATCCAATGGGGGCAGTTTGAGTGGCACCATGCGACCGTCGATGCGGATCTGGGGCGGCGTATCCGTGGTGATGTGGAGGTCGGTGCCCCCGTACTCCACCATGGTCTTCAACAGCTGCTGCAGAGGAACGATGTACTGGGCGGTGCCTTCACTCATGGCCGGTCCTTTCCCTAGACGACGGTCTCGCGCACGACTTCTTCGATGGTGGTGACGCCTTCCTGGATCTTGCGCAGTCCGGACCGACGCAGCGTGATCATGCCATTCCGTATCGCTTGTTCGCGAATCTCCATGGCGCTGGCACCGGTGAGGATCATGTCTCGCAGGGTTTCACTCATCTCAAGCACTTCGTAGAGACCCACACGGCCCTTGTAGCCCTTGCCGTTGCAGTTCTCGCACCCAGCTCCCTTCATGATCGTAATCCCGGCACGGATCTCATCTTCCGTATAGCCGAGCTTGAGCAGGGCCTCGTGAGGTGGTTGATGAGCTTCCGGCGCCTTGCACTTGGTGCAGATGCGACGCACGAGACGCTGGGCGCAGATGATGTTGACCGAAGTCGCCACGAGGAAGGGCTCCACGCCCATGTTCATCAATCGGCTGATGGTGCTCGGCGCGTCGTTCGTGTGGAGGGTCGAGAGCACCAAGTGACCCGTCAGCGAGGCCTTGATCGCGATTTCCGCCGTCTCGAAGTCGCGGATCTCACCCACCAGGATGATGTTCGGATCCTGGCGCAGGAAGGAACGCAACGCCGCCGCGAAACTCAGGCCGATCTGCTCCCGCACCTGCACCTGATTGATGCCGGCGAAGTTGAATTCGACGGGGTCCTCGGCGGTCATGATGTTGACGTCCGAAGTGTTCAATTTTGCAATGGAACTGTAGAGTGTATTCGTCTTACCCGACCCCGTCGGCCCCGTCACCAGCACCATTCCATACGGCTTGCTGATCTGGCGATCCCACATCACCAAGCTTTCGGGTTCAAATCCCAGCTTCGTGAGATCGAGCATCAGCTTGGAGCTGTCCAGCAACCGCATCACAATCTTTTCGCCAAAGAGCGTGGGCAGGATGGAGACGCGGTAGTCCACCACCTTCGCCGCGCCCTGCACCGCCACCCGCAGCTTGATGCGACCGTCCTGGGGCAGGCGCTTCTCGGCGATGTTCAGCTTGGCCAGGATCTTGATTCGGGAAGTAACGGGATCCTTCAGCTTGAGGTTCGGCCGCATCACTTCCGTGAGCAACCCATCAATGCGGAACCGGATGCGGTAGTGCTTCTCGTAGGGCTCGACATGGATGTCGGAGGCGCCCCGGCGAATGGCATCGATGAGCACCATGTTGACGAGGCGCACCACCGGCGCCTCCTCGCCGCCCTTCAGCAGCGCGGCGGCATTGATGTTTTCTTCGTCGTCAATCTCCTCGTATTCCGTTTGGGCGGTGCTGAGTTCCTCCTCCAGCCCGCGAAGGTCCATCTGCTCAGCTTCATCCTGGAAGGCCTGTTCGAAATTATTGCTCTGCTCCGGGCCGCCCATCAGTTGGTCCGCCGTGAGCTGCCCCATCGCCGGCATGGGTTTCGCCGCAGGACCTCGATTACCGCCTGCAGCCCCACCCGAGGTCGCGGAGGCACCGCTCGTTTCCCGAAGTCGCACGGCGCTGGTGCCGCCGTAGTATTTCTCGATGGCCCGAACGAGCCCGAGTTCGGAACTCACGACAGGGTCGATGTTGAATCCCGTATGAAAGCGGACATCGTCCATCGCAAAGATGTCCGTGGGATCCGACATCGCCAGCGTCAGGACGTTCCCGGAGCGTTGAAGCGGCAAGACCTTGTGCTTGTTGGCCAGCTCCGCAGGGACGAGCGCCACCACACCGGCGTCAATCTGAGGCCACTGATCCAGGTCCGCCGCAGGCACACCGTACTGCATGCCCAGGAAGCTCACGATGTCCTGATCCGAACAGAAGCCAAGGCGCGCCACGATGCTGCCGAGCTTCCCACCCTCGCGACGCTGGACTTTCAGCGCTTCTTCGAGTTGGGCCTCAGTCACCAACTGGGCCTTGACGAGCATGTCGCCGAGCTTGCTTGCCAAGGGTTTCCTCCATTGGGGGAAGCAGGATACCACTGCGGAACAGATGAAAAAGCGGGAGCGGATAGGCAAGCCTAACATTTACCAAGGGCAGCGTACGCCTGTTACCGGAGATAGGGTGGCGTCCATGGGGGAGCTGGATATGCTTGGAGGCATGTCACCCGCCAGCAACCAGCGCCTGGAGCAGGCCCGAGATCTCATCCGGGAAAAGGGGCTATCCCGTCACGAGCTGGAGCTCCTGGATGAAATCCTGCGCCTTGGGAGTACCGACCTCCGCCCCTTGCTCGACCCCTCCAAAGTCGATCGGGACGTGGATATGGAGACGCCTGCCACCACGCGTCTCCGGCGCACCTTCGGGCTCTTTCTGGCCTTTCTGAACGACTTCTCGGACCGCCGACTTGGCGAGATGCGACAGGCCATGGGGCAGGTGCTCCAACACAGCCTCACCCAGCTGGGGGCCATGGCCCAAGCAGCCCATCGGGACGTCCTGAGTCACCACCAGGAACCCGCCTGGGTTGTGAACCTGACGGACCTCATCGCCTCCCTTCGCACCATGGCCACCGCCCTGGACGGCGAGGGTGGCGTATCCCTGCGGGAGCACTGGCATACCTTTCTCCAGGAGAGTCGCGATCACTTCCGCCACCTCTTCCAGGTGCTCGGGGAGCGCAAGGACGGCCCGCCCCTCGCCCACAAGCTGAACCTTCAGATGAAGGCGCTGAACCGGGCCTTGGCCGCGAGTGGCGGTCGCCCCCTGGAGCACATCCGCAAACTGGAAGCCCTCCTTGAAAGTGCGCTTCCCGAGGAAACACGTCTGCGGGCCGAGCCCCTGCTGCTCATCCAGCACGTCATCACCAGCCTGCGCATGTCCCTCCTGCGCCCCCTGGATCGCGGGGTTCACTGGCCTTCGGTGCAACATGTGAGAGGCAGCCTACTCTGGCTCTGGGAGCACCTTGGCTGGTCCCTGCCCCGCCTGGAGAAGGAATCCCTGGAGCGCAGTCTCCCAGTCGAGGTCCGCGGGCTTCTGCGGGACCTTCGTCGCGATCATCCCGATGCCTTCCGCATTGTGGCTCGGGCCCTCGCCAGCCACCTATCCATGCTCAGCCTCGTGGAGCGGCTCGAACCCGCCTCCAGTCTGGCCCTGCGCGACCGGTACGCCATCGTGCCGCTCTTCTTCGTGGTGGAAGCCGAACTCGGACGCCTCGCGGAGCGGGTCTACCACCCTCGGGCGGCGGAGTCTCTGCCCAAGCACAGCGAAGAGGCCCTCCTGCTGGGCGCCTTCCTCCGCCAAGCCGTGCTCTCCCTCCTGCAGGATCAGTCCACCACCCGCGGCCTGCTCCAGCAGACCCTTGCCACCAACGATGCCGATCAGTTGGCGAGCACCCTGGACAACCTCAAAGGATTGCTGCTCAACCATCAGCGCCAGCTCATGGCGGATCTGGTGGGCCTCTTCTCCCCCGAGCTGCGACAGCGCCTCTTCCCGGACAGCCCCTCCCTCACGGAGGAAGGCGATCGCCTGAGGCAGCGACTGCGGCGCCTCTGGGATCACCTGGATCCCGCCCTCCAGCAGATCCAGTTGCACCTTGAGCTGGAGGATTGGCCGAGGCTGGCCCTCTCCCTGGCCCAGGGGCAGAACCAGGTGAGCGCCTTCCGCCGCAGCCCAGAGGCATTGCTCATTCGCAGCCAGGACCGCACCGAGTTCGATCGCCTCTCTCAGACTTTCGCCCGGATCCTCGACCAGCCAGAGGATGTCCAGGCCGCCCTGAGGCAAGCCGCGGACATCGCCGGCGAATTGTTGCGCTTCCTCGACGTCTTCCTGCTGCGGATCAACGCCCGCGTGCCGCTCATCCGCCTGGATTTTGCGACCTCCCGAGAAGCACTGGAGATGGCCCGGACCCTTGGCGATGTGGCCCATGGAACGCCGGAGCGCACCCGCATCGCCCACAAGCTCATCCAGACCACCAAACCCCTCGGCGTTCGGGATCCTCAGGCCCTGGGGCTCCTGAAGCGATGGGTTCGTGCCGAAAGGACGGGCAGGGACACCCTGCCCGCCCTCGGGGCTCTGGCATCCCATTTGGAACATCTATCCGCCCGGCTCGAATCCGCCCTGAACTGAACCCACCATGCCTCGCATCCACTGGCTGGAGATCCATCCCTCCGAGCAGGCCGCCCATCTGCGGGAAGTCCTTTTCCAGGCGGGATTCGAGATCCACCGTGGGCCCGGTGAAGGCACGGCCCTCGTGGTGGTCGACCGTCCCGATGCGCGCCACCTCCCCCCCCTCGGCATGGATGTGCTGTGGTGGGTCAAGGAAGGCACGCCGGAGGAAGTGAGCGACGTCCTGGCTCACCGTCCAGGCTGGGTCGTCCGCCAGTCAAGCCCGGCGGAAGCGGTGCTGGAGGCGCTGCACCACCTCCGAAACCGGGATCTCGGTTCAGAGGGATGGCTGCGCCAGATGCTGCACCTCGCCACCCTGGACGAGCTGCTCCGCCTCGTCCTCGTCCGCGCCCTCAAACTCAGCGGCGCGGTTCAGGGCGCCATTTGGGTCCGCCAGGACGACATGTTCTACCAGCGGGTGGGCGAAGGCTTCCCCGAGGCTCCCATTCCCACCGCCGAGGCCGCGATCCTGGTGCGCCACCAGGCCGCCTGGCTCCTCTGCCCTTCCGAGCAGATGGCCCTCATGCGGCTCAAGCAGCCCAACGGGGATCCCAAGGTCTTCCTCAGCTGGCTCGCGGACGTGGAGGATCTTCTCGTCACCGCCTGGAACCTCGAGCGGACCCAGGCCCTATCCTTCAGGGATGACCTGACCGTGGCTCAGAACCGCCGCTGTCTGGAGGAAGAGCTGCCCCAGGCTCTGCGCGGGGCCGCGGCCCGCAACGAACCGCTCGCGCTCCTATTCCTGGACGTCGACAACCTCAAGCAGTTGAACAGCGAACACGGCCACCCCACCGGCAGCAAAGTGCTCAAGCTCGTCGCCCAGGAGGCCCAGCGAGTGATCCGCGCCCAGGACCGGCTCTACCGCTACGGCGGCGACGAGTTCTGCATCGTGCTGCGCGGGACGCCCGGCTCCGGCGCCGTCAAGCTCGGCGAGCGCCTGCTGCAGGGCCTGCACCAGCGTCCGCTGACCCTGGGCAACCGCCAGGTCATCATCAGCGTCAGCATCGGGATCGCCGTCTTCCCCACCCATGCCGATGGCGCAGAGCACCTGCTGGAACGTGCCGACCGCGCCCTCTTCCGCGCGAAGAGCGAAGGCAAGGGCCGGGTGATCCTCGCCGAATAACCGCCCTGCTCAGAAGGCCGCAAGCACCTCGTGCAGCGCGATTTCGGCGGACGGATTGCGGGCCAGATGGCGCTGGAGCCGCAGGGCCACCTCCTGGATGCCCTTCAGATCCGGCTTGCGCTGGGCCGCTCTACCAATGCCAGAGGCCCAAGGTGCCAGCAGCGGATCGCGGCCCGCTTGGATCCGGGCCACATCGCCCAGGATGCGATGGAGCAGCTCCAGTGTCTGCCCCATCTGTTCACTCTGAGAGCGCGTGCTGGTGCGATCCGGCACGAGAGCCCCCCACTCGCCGCCCTGCCCCGAAAGCAGACTGACCCACACATCCACCTGCTCACACGCACGGGCGAAGGCTTCGGGATCGAGGAAGCGCAGGGCGCCCGCAGAGAGCGCGGTCCAGCGAGCCTCCTCTTCCAGTGCCCAGTCGTTTTCTCGAGCGATGGCCCAGGCCTCCGACTCCGGCAGGGGGGCGAAGGAGATGCGCTCGCAGCGGCTGCGGATGGTCTGCAGCACGGCGTCCGGGCGGTGCGTGACCATCAGGAAGTGCGTCCCCTCCGGTGGTTCTTCGAGGGTCTTGAGCAGCATGTTGGCGCTGGCGCCATGCAATCGGTGGGCATCCTCCACCACGATCCAGCGATGACAGCGCGGCGGCGGCGCTTGGTAGGCCCAACGGATGACGCCGCCCTCCACCAGATCATCCTCGCGGATCACGCCGATGCGGATGAGACCCGCCTTGCCCTCCGGCGCGATGCGCAACAGGTTCGGCAGCTCCACAGGCACGGGGTCTTCCCGAAAGGGCTTGCAACCCGCGCAGACGCCACAGGCGGTGCGGCGGAAGCAGAGTTCCCGTTGGGCGAGCTCGAAGGCCACCCGGCGCTTACCGATGCCCTCGGGCCCCACCAACAGTAGGGAGCCACTCAGCCGACCCGCATCGAGGCGGTCCAGCAGGCGGCGGCGAATGGCCTCATGGCCACGAATGGCGGGATCAAACATGAGTTTCCCGTCCTAATCCGTGGCAAATCCGGCAGTACGGAGACGACGGGCCACGCAGGCCCAGACAGCGGCCTCCACCTGCCCGGGCGGGCCATCCGCAGGAATCAGGGCCACCCGCTGTGGGTCCTTTTGGGCGATCTGCAGGAACCGAGTCCTCACCCGACGGTGGAATTCCAAGGCCGCATGATCAAAGCGCGTCTCCTGGAAGGTCTCGCCCAACGCCGCATTGCGGGCGTGGACCCGCGCCAGGGAGACCTCAGGATCCACATCCAGCACCAGGGTGAGGTTCGGACGGAAGCGCCCGAGAACCACATCCGAGAGCCGGTCGAGGACGGCATCACTCACCCCCTGGGCGCCCTGGTAGGCCCGGGTGGAATCCTCGAAACGGTCCAGCAGGACCATTTTGCCTTCCTCCAGGGCCGGGTGCACCACCCGGGCCAAGTGCTGGGCACGGTCGGCGTAGAAGAGCAGCAGTTCAGATTCTGGACACCAAGTGTCACCCGATGCATGGGGCACCAGGAGCAGTTTGCGAAGCTCCTGACCCAGGGCCGTGCCGCCGGGCTCCTTCGAGACCAGCAGCGGGATGCCTGCCGCCTCCAGACGCTCCACGAGGCGCTGGAGCTGAGTGCTCTTCCCCGAGCCCTCCACGCCTTCCATGGTGATGAGCAGTCCTGCCAAGGTGTCCTCCAGGCCCTCTAGGGTAGCCTGTCCCGGGGTCCGCTGGCCCCGGGGCTGTATCTGGAATGATTTCCGCCTATGCTTGGGCATGTTCCCCGGAGCTGAGTCGTGATTGAGACACTGCGATGCCCCGCCTGCTACGCCGCTTACGGCCTTCGCCCGGAGAGGATCCATGCGGGTATCCGCCGCGCCCAGTGCGCGCGCTGCCCCGAGATCTTCTCCATTGAGGACGTCGTAGCCCGGCTTCTGGCGGCCCCTACCGAAGCGATTCCTACGGACGCCGGTGAACCCGAGCCGCTGGTCGCCTCCCTCCAAGATGGCGAACCCACCATGGCGATCGCGGTGCTGCCGCCCGTCGAGGAGGAGCCCTTTCTGCTGGAAGAGCCCGCGGAGCTGGCCGCCATCTCCCCGGAGGACTTGCTGCCAGCACCCACGCAGCCTGCGGCATTGGACTTCCTGGAGCCTCTGGAGCCTGTCGCGCCCCTGCAGGCGCCCCAGGACGCACCCTCTCTCACCCTCCACGACCTGGAAGGCTCGGACGAGGAGATCCTCGACAAGACCCTGCTGATGGAAGTCATCCCGGCGGCCCCCCAGGAGCCCGAGGGCTTCTCCTCCGCCAAGGACGCCATCTCCCGCATTCTCGGCGGCCTGGATGCCCCCGCGAGCCATGCCCATCCCCATGCCGGCCGTATGTCGAAGAGTCAGGGCGTGGATATGGAAGCGACCCTGAGCGCCCTGGACCACAGCCTCGGCGCAACGCCCCCGACCCCCGTTCCAGCGGAACCGAAGACGGTGCCTGCACCCGCTCCTGCGAGCCCGGGCACCGCCACCACCGTTCGGATTTCCATCGAGGACATCCGCGCGGCCATCGAGTCCGTTCCCGTGGCCACCGATGCTCCGGCCCCGGTAACCGTGCCCCAACCAGTCGCACCGGCTCCTGCCCCCTTGCCCGTCGCCGAAACCCCGGCCGCCGGTCAGGACCCCAACCTCCTCAAGGTGCAGGTGGGCAACGAGGTCTTCACCAACGTCACTGTCGAGCAGCTCACGCTGTGGATCGAGCAGGGGCGCATCCTGGAGAACCATCAAGTAGCGCGCCAGTTCTCGGACCACTGGATCGATGCGGTGAAGGTGCCCGCCCTGCGGCCCGTCTTCGACCGCGTGCGCCGCGCCCGGATCGAAGCCGGAGCGCCCCAGTCCGTTCTGGACACGCCCCAGAAGAAGAGCCTCTTCGGCGGCTTGTTCGGGCGATGAATATGCGGGCCCTCTGCACCGTTCTCGCCCTACCCCTGCTGGCCCAGACGCCGCAGCAGCCACCCCAACAGACGCCGCCACCAGCCAAGCAGGAAACCGCCGCGAAGCCCGCGCCGCTCTCCTTCTTCAGCCAGAAGTTCCCCTATGCGTGGGACCAGCTCCTGCCCCTGAAGGCCGAGACCGACGGCGTGCGGCTCAACTCGATCTTCTTCAACCGGAAGGCCTTGGCCAAGGGCCCCCTGAAGGGCGTTGAGTTCGGGACCCGGGCCCAGGTGGAAGTCACCAACACCACACAGAAGGCGCGGACGGTGGGATTTGCAGTGGCCGTCTTCGACCGCGACGCGCGCCTGATCGGCGTGGCATCCGGAGGCACCCGCTGGTTCAGCCTCCGCCCCGGCGCTACCAGCACCTTTGACCTCGGTTTCTCCCAGGTGCTTGAACGCCTCCCCCTGGGGGACCACTTCGTGTTGAGCATGGAGCTGGGGGAGTAACACCCTCCACAAAATGAAGAACGGCGCCTTTTCGGCGCCGTTCTTCATTTCAGACCTAGATCGCTTCCTGCTCGTGGTACCGCTCGAGGATCTCCTCCACCGTGGTGGTGGCGGTGCCCATCTTGCCGACGACGATGCCGGCCGCAGCGTTCGCCAACATGGCGGCCTCTCGCCAGTCGGCGCCCGTGGCCACGGCGGCGGCAAACACGGCGATGACGGTGTCTCCGGCGCCGCTGACATCAAAGACCTCGCGGGCCTCGGTGGGGATCATCCAGGGCTCGCGCTGGCCGCTGCTGCTGAGCAGGGCCATGCCTCGCTCGCTGCGGGTCACGAGCAGCCCCTGGAGGTCCAGGCTGTCCTGCAGGTGCCGGGCCGCCTGGCTCATCTCGTCGTCCGCCTTCGAGGGCATGCCCGTCAGCTCCGCGAGTTCCTTGGCATTCGGCGTGAGCAGGGTCGCGCCTCGGTAGAGTTCCCGGTGGCTGGGCTTAGGATCCACGATCCAGGGGATGTTGCGCTTGGCGCAGAGGGTGCGCACGCGATCCATCACCGGGGCGCTGATGACCCCCTTGGCGTAGTCGGAGACGATGAGGGCATCCGCCGTTTCCAGCACGTCATCCAGGGAGCCCTCCAGGCCGCGCTCCACGTCGACGGAAAGCGTGCCCGGCTCCTCCCGGTCGATGCGCAGCATCTGCTGCTGCTGGCCGATGATGCGGGTCTTGATGATGGTCGGGCGGCTGGCGTCGAAGACGAGGCCGTCCACGGCGATGTCGAGGCGGGCCAGGAGCGAGAGCAGGCGCTGGCCCGCGTGATCGTTCTGCAGGACGCCCATCACCATGGGTTCCGCGCCGATGGCCCGCAGGTTCGCGGCGACATTGGCCGCGCCGCCCAGCACCGTGCGCTCCTTCAGCACCCGCACCACGGGCACCGGGGCTTCAGGGGAGATGCGGTTCACCTCCCCGAAGAGGTACTCGTCGAGCATGATGTCGCCGAGCACCGCCACCTTGCGCCCCTGAAGGCGCTGGAGGAGGGCTTCGGCCTGGGAACGGTCGAGACGCATGGGGGGAAACTCCGATCAGGAAGGACGGACGGCCTGGTCCGGCAGCAGCACCGGAATGCCATCCTGGATGGGATAGAGAAGGCCGCAGGCCTGGCAGCGCAGGCCCTCGCCCTCCAGGTTCAGATCGCCGTGGCAGGGCCTGCCGTCACGCTCCGCGGGGCAGCAGATGATCTCGAGGAGCCGAGGATCGAGGGCCATGGTGCCTCCGCTAGCAGACCGTGTACTTCGGGCCACCGCCGCCCTCGGGAGGCGTCCAGACCACGTTGCCTTCTGGACACTTGATGTCGCAGGTCTTGCAGTGGACGCAGTTGCTGTATGCGATCTCCACTTTGGCGACCTTGCCCTCCGCATCCGGGTGCATCTCGTAGACCTGAGCGGGGCAGAAGACGGTGCAGGGCGAACCCTTGGTCTCGAAGCAGGCCACGCAGACCGCGTCGCCCTTCACGATCTTCAGGTGCGAGGGCTGGTGTTCGTCGTGCAGCGTGCCACTCAGGTAGACATCGTCGAGCTTCGTCACGAGCCGCGCGCCGTCGAACTTCAGCTCGCAGGGCAGGTCCGAAGGCTTCATCCCCGCCTTGCCGTAGTAGCGCTCCGTGGTCTGGGTCGCATCGGCATCTGTGTGAGCCTGGAGCGGCTCGCAGGGCATCCAGCCACCCGTCACCATGCCGATGCCGAGCTTCATGGCGGCGCCCGCCGTGAGGCCGTGGCCGAGGGCCTGATGGACGTTGCGCACGCCCTTGAGCTCCTCGCCCGCCCAGGAGGCCAGGAAGGCGTCCTGGAAGCCCTGAAGCTTCGCGGCCGAGCAGTCGTCCGCCACCAGCGCGTCCACCAACGTGTCCGCCGCCAGGAGGCCGGCCTTCATGCCGAGGTGGATGCCCTTGAGGCGGGCCGCATTCACCATCTGGGCCGCATCCCCCAGCAGCAGGCCACCGGGGAAGGCGAGCTTCGGCAGAGAGTGCCAGCCGCCGATGGCCAGGGCCTTGCCGCCGTATTGCACCACCTTGCCGCCCTGGAGGATCGGCGCGATGCGGGCGTGGGTCTTGAAGGTCTGCAGCGCGAGATGCGCGTCGGAGAAGGGATCCCGCGTGTCCAGGCTGGTGACGTAGCCCACCGCCAACTGGTTGCCGCCCATCTTGTAGATGAAGGCGCCGCCGCCCTCGCCTTCCCGCAGGGGCCAGCCGGTGCTGTGGAGGACGAAGCCCTCCGGCACGCGGCCCTCGGGCACTTCCCACACTTCCTTGACGCCCATCTCGAAGACCTGGGGGTTCACGGCGTCGTTCTGGAGGCCGAGCACCTCATCGAGCTGGCGGGCCAGGTGGCCGCGGGGGCCCTCGCCGAAGACCGTCACCTTGGCCATCAGCTGGTTGCCGGGCTCGAAGTTGTTGCGGGGCGTGCCGTCGGCGTTGACGCCCTTGTCCGCGGTCTGCACGCCGGCCACGCGCTTGGTGCCGTCCGCCAGGTCTTCCCAGAGCACCTCGATGCCCGCGAAGCCGGGGATGATCATCACGTCCACGCCCGGAATCTCCCGGGCCTCGATCTGCTCCGCCATCCAGCGGACCATGCGGCTCAAGGAGACAATGTGGCTGCCGTGGTTCTGGAAGCCCGGAGGGGCGAAGGGGAACTTGAAGCCGCTGCGGTCGCTGGTAAAGAGCCAGACTTCCTCGGGCCCCACCAGGCCCTCGGTCGGGAAGTCGCGCTCCAGGTAGTCCGGGCAGAGTTCATCAAGGGCCTTGGGGTCGAGCACCGCGCCGGAGAAGGCGTGATCGCCAATCGCGTCGCCCTTCTCGATGAGGCCGATGGTCAGGCCTTCGAGCTTCTGGACGCCTTCTGTGCGGTTGTGAGCCTCAATCCGGTCGAGGAGCCGCCAGAGGGCGGTGAGGTTGCTGGGGCCGCCGCCGACGAACAGGATGTCGAAATCGAGCGCCTCGCGCTCCACATCCGGTCGGCTCCCCTGGGTCGAATAGTCGCGCATGATCGCTCCGAGCTGCCAATCCTCTAATGTAGCCCGGCCGTGGCATACTGTCGCGCCATGGTGCCCGAGATGACCCCTGCCGCCCCGCTTCCCAACTTCCAGGCCGCCGTGGAACGGCCGCTCTCTGTGGTCTTCCGCGCCCCGGATGGTGCGCTCCAAGGCCACGACTATCGGGTGGAAGTGATCACCGAGCGCCGCGGCCTGGACGGCTTCGACGTGGTGGTGGATTTCCGCGACTTGGAAGCGGCCCTCGACGCCATCTTGGCCCCCATGGACCGCAAGGTGCTGGATCTGGAGGGCCCCGCCGCACTCGCCCGTCAGCTTACCACCGCCCTGGCCCCCACCGTGCCCGCCCCGGCGCGTATCGCCGAGGTCGCCTTGGCGGATGGCCGGGGTCGCCGCACCGCCTTCCGCCCGTGAAGGCCTGGGTGCCCCTGGCCGCCCTGGGGCTCGCCCTGAGTCCCCTGGCCTTCGTCCATCCCGTCACGGTGGCGGGGCGGAGCATGGAGCCCACCCTGCGGAGCGGTGAGCGCATCTGGGTGCTGCGGGCCTGGATAGCTCCTGGCCCGCAGCCCAGCCAGATCTGGTACCTGGATGGACCCGATGGCCCCGTGGTGAAACGGGTGGCCGCCATAGGCCCCGGCGGTGGCCTGACGGTCCTGGGGGATAACCCTGAACACAGCGTGGACAGCCGGACCTGGGGCACATTGCCCGCCCGAGCTTGCCGGGGTCGGGTCCTGGGGCGCTAAGCTGGGGCCCACTCCGGTCCTTTTTATGTACTCCGCTGACACCCTCGCACTGGCCTTCACCCTGGGCCGCTGGCCGGAACGCCGGAAGGCGGAGGTCTGGGCGACGCTGCAGACGGATCAGGATCCTTTCCTGAATCCCTTGGAGCTCAAGGACCTGGAGCACTGGAGCCTGGAGCTGCCGCGCCTGCAGGAGGCCGCACATCGCCTCGGCGCCCGCATCGTGCTTCCGAGCCAGCCCGGCACCGAGCACCTCTGGCCCCGCCTTCCCTATCCCGTGGCGTTGTGGGTCCGTGGCACCCTGCCGCCGCCCCTCTGCATCGCCCTGGTGGGCGCCCGGAAGGCCAGTCGCCTCGGGCTGGAGAGGGCCCGAACCTGGGCCAAGACCCTCACCGCTGCAGGGCTTGGCGTGCTTTCAGGCCTCGCCCGAGGCATCGACGGCGCGGCCCACTGCGGCGCCCTGGAGGCCGGTCCCACCTGGGGCGTCCTGGGTTCCGGGTTGTCGAATCCCTACCCTCGGGAGCACGTCCCGCTCATGGACCGCATGGTGGCCGCGGGCGGTGGCGTGATCACGCCGTTCCCGCCGGAGGCGGCGCCCCATGCCTGGCACTTCCCCCGGCGCAACCTGCTGCTGGCGGCCTGGTCCCACGGGGTCGTGGTGGTGGAGTCCCAGCTCAAGAGCGGGAGCCTCGTCACTGCCCGCCTGGCCCTGGACCTGGGTCGTGACCTCTGGGCCTGCCCCGGTGCCCCGGAGGATCCCGGCGCCGAGGGGCCGAACGCCCTGCTGCGGGAGGGTTGCGCCCACCCGGCGCGACATCCGCAGGACATCTTGGAGGATCTTGCGGGTCTCCGGGACTTGACAGCCCCGGGCCCGTTGGTCCCATCATCGCAAGCCTGGAGTCACCCGTGACAAAGCTGGTCATCGTCGAAAGCCCCTCGAAGGCGAAAACCATCACCAAGTACCTCGGGAAGGGGTTCAAGGTGATGGCGTCGGTCGGCCACATCCGCGACCTCCCCAAGAAACTCGGGGTGGATGTGGAAGGCAGTTTCCAAGAGGAATACGAGATCCCCACCACCAAGGCCAAGGTGGTTCAGGCCCTCAAGGCCGCCGCCAAGGAAGCGGACGAGATCATTCTCGCAACCGACCCTGACCGCGAAGGGGAGGCCATCAGCTGGCACCTCATGGAGGCCATCAAGCCCGCCAAGGGCATGCCCGTGAGCCGCGTGCTCTTCCACGAGATCACCCCCGCTGGCATCCAGAAGGCCATGGCCAATCCCACGGTCATCAAGCAGGATCTGGTGGACGCCCAGCGCGCGCGCCGTGTGCTGGACCGGCTCGTGGGCTACAAGGTCAGCCAGGTGCTCTGGGACAAGGTGCGCCGTGGCCTCAGCGCCGGTCGCGTCCAGAGCGTCGCCCTGCGCCTCGTGGTGGACCGGGAGCGGGAAATCATGGCCTTCAATGCCGTTGAATATTGGACGCTCCGGGCTAAGTTCGCCGCCAAGAACCCGCCGCCCTTCTGGGCCAAGCTGGTGAAGCTGAACGGCAAGGCCGTCCAGAGCGGCAACAAGGAGACCGCCCGCCGCGTCGGCAGCGAGGCCGAGGCCATGGCCCTCGATGCCGCCATCAAGGCCTGCACCTGGAAGGTGACGGGCCTCGAGACCAAGGAGAAGAAGCGCAATCCGGCCGCACCCTTCACCACCGCCAAGCTTCAGCAGGAGGCGGTGACCAAGCTGCGCTTCAGCGTCAGCCGCACCATGCAGACCGCGCAGCGGCTCTATGAAGGTGTCGACTTCGGCGAAGGCCCCGTCGGCCTCATCACCTACATGAGAACCGACTCGCCCCGCCTCGCCCCCGAGGCGGTGGAGGCCGCCCGCGAATACATCCAGAGCAAATACGGCAAGGACTTCCTGCCGGAGAAGCCCCGGATCTACCGCGGCAAGGGCAACGCCCAGGAGGCCCACGAGGCCATCCGTCCCACGGACGTGACCCGCACGCCGGAGAGCCTCCGCGGCCGCCTGGACGGCGATCAGTTCCGCCTCTACGCCCTGATCTGGCGTCGCACCGTGGCCTCCCAGATGGAGACCGCCCGCTTCGACGAGACGGTGGTGGATGCCGAGAGCGCCTTGAGCACCGGCGAGGTGGCGACTTTTGAGGCCAAGGGTGAGATCGAGCGCTTCCCCGGGTGGCTCGCCGTCTACCGCGCGGAGGAGACGGAATCCAAGGCCGAAGCCATCGACCAGACTTCCGAGAACGAGGAAGAGGAAGAACACGTCGGCCTGCCCGCCCTCAAGGTGGGAGACCCCCTCAAGCTCGCCCAGCTCGACACGGACCGCCAGGAGACCAAGCCGCCCGCGCGCTACAACGAAGCGACGCTGGTGAAGGAGCTGGAAGAGGACGGCATCGGACGCCCCTCCACCTACGCCAGCATCATCTCCACCATCCAGGACCGGGACTACGTCAAGAAGTCCGAGGGCCGCTTCAAGCCCACCGAGCTGGGCATGGTGGTGACGGACCTCCTCGTCCAGGGCTTCAAGGAGCTGATGGACCCCAGCTACACCTCCGGACTGGAAGAGAAGCTCGACCGCATCGAGGAGGGCGAACTCACCTACGTGAAGATGCTGAAGGGGTTCTACGGCCCCTTCGAGAAGCAGCTGAAGTCCGCAGGCGCCCCCATGGACAACCTCAAGGCCGGCGTCGACGCAGGGAAGGCCTGCACCAAGTGCGCGGCGCCCATGCTCAAGCGCATCGGCAAGAACGGGCTCTTCTTCGGCTGCTCGAAATACCCCGACTGCGACCACACGGAAGAGCTCGAGAAGCTGGACGAGCCCGAGGACGCCCCCGAGTGCCCCAACTGCGGCACCAGCCCCATGACCCTGCGCAAGGGACAGTGGGGGCCCTTCTGGGCCTGCCCCAACTACCCCACCTGCAAGGGCATCGTGAAGGCCGACCCCAAGGGCCTGCCCGTCGCCCCAGACGAGCCCGTCAACGAGGCCTGCCCCACCTGCGGCAAGGGCATGGTGAAGCGCCAGGGCCGGTACGGCGCCTTCGTCTGCTGCGTGGACTACCCCACATGCAAGACCGTCAAGAAGACCATCGAACTCCTCGACGTCCCCTGCCCCAAGTGCGGCGGCGATCTGGCGGTCCGCAAGAGCCGCTTCGGGAAAATGTTCTACGGCTGCACCAAGTATCCCAAGTGCGACTTCATCAGCTGGGACAAGCCCGTACCCAAGTCCTGCCCGGGCTGCAAACATCCCTTCATGGGTGAAAAAACCCGCAAGCCCCGAGGCAAAGACCCCATCCAAGTGCTTATCTGCCCCAGCTGCAAGCACGAAGAGCCCATGGACTGAGGCAAGCGGGTTTCGGCAGCCCAGACCAATATTAATAAAACTTTTCCGCACCCCTTCATGCGCATCCTTGGCGTTGAAGGGGCGCACTGCGTTTGCAGCATGCCCCAGAGACAATTACATCCCAGCGTTACTGGCGAATTGTGTTTTTCATAGATTCATTTCAGACCCGACTCGACACACCCAAATTCATTCATTGCATAGTATAATTATTTATTTATTGTCGTCACCTGGAAATGCTGGAAACAGAGAGGTCGTAGTAATGCGCCCTCAAAAAAGCGCATCATGTAATGCGTACCCTTGGGCCAAAGCCCATCAACCTTCCCTATTCAATAGGAGGCCGCATGCGCCTGTCTTCCATCCTCACCGCCGCCGCACTTGTGGCTGTCGGCACCACCGCCTTCGCCCAGAGCACCACGCTCTCTGGCCAGAATGTCGGCGCCCGGATCGTCAGCCCCATCACGATCACCAAGAACAACGGCAGCACCCCCCAGGTCGAGGGTCAGGACCTGTACTTCGGTCGCATGGTGGCCCCCGGCACGGCCGGCACCATCACACTTACGCCTGCCAACACCGCCAGCTTCACGGGCGGCCTGAGCGCCACCTTCGGCAATACCACCCCCCGCTACGACATCACCGCCACCGACGGCATGGTCCTCTCCGTGACCATCGTCTTCCCCCCGAACGTCGCCAACGGCCCGACGAACACCATGACCCTCAGCGCCCCCACTTTCACTGAAAACGGCGCAGCCGGCGCGGGTTCCGCCTCCGGCGGCACCTTCACCTGGAACACCAACGACTACATCCGCATCGGCGGGACCCTGGCCGTGGCCGCCAACCAGCCCGTTGGCCTCTACACGAACACCTACAGCATCACCGTGGCCTACAACTAAGCAATTGATTTTGGTGGGGAAACGAGACATGCAGCCAAGCGCCATACTCCTCGCTCTGACCGCACTCGTGGCGGGGGCCCAGGCCCCCGCCGTCCCCCTGCCAACCCCCAAGCTCGACCGAAGCGCGAAACCGGGCGTGGGAGACCTTCTGGTCGCCCCTCAGCGGCTGATTTTGGAGAGCGGGGTACGCTCTGGAGAGCTGCTGCTCCAGAACACAGGCTCTCGCACTGCCACCTATCGCGTGAGTTTCATCCAGATGGCGATGGCCGAGGATGGCACCCTTCGCGAAATCACCGAAAAGACTCCCGGCGGGAAATACGCGGATGAGATCGTCCGCTACAGCCCGCGCCAGGTGACCCTGGAACCGGGGGCCACCCAGACCCTCCGAGTGACGGTGCGACCTCCAGCCAGCCTCGCCACCGGGGAATACCGCAGTCACCTCGTCTTTCGCGCCGTGCCCGAAGCGGAACCCCGGGATGCCAAACCCGAGGAAGCCCAAGGCATCAGCGTCCGCCTGACCCCCATTTATGGCGTCGCCATCCCCATCGTCGTCCGTCATGGAGACACATCCGCTTCGGTACGCTGGGAGTCGGCCAACCTCCTGAACAGCCCATCTCTTGCGGCTGAAGCCGTACTGGCCCGGACCGGCAATCAGACCGCCTACGGAAACCTAGTGGCCGTATTCACCCCTGCGGGCGGCGGAGAACCGGTCATCGCAGCACGGATGACCATGGTCGGCATCTATGACGGGTTGGCTCGGCGCCGATTCCATCTGCCGCTCAACCTACCGGGTGGCCCCTCACAAAAGGGCAGTCTCCTGATCACCTTTCAGCATCCCGACACCGCCACATTGCTCGCAGAAACCCGATTGGAGATCCGGTAGTGTCCTTTCCCATCCGCCCAACCCACCCGCTGGGGGTCGTGCTCGCCTTGGTTGGCGTTGGGCTGGTAGCCCATGCGCCAGCATCGAGCAATGCCCCCCTTGCGGCGCCTTTGCTGCCCGGGGCAACCCGGGTCAAGACAAGCAGCGGGCGAGTCGTGGTTGTGGAGCGGGCAGAGGAGCAGATTCTCATCACGGTGCTGAGCCTCAATGGACAGCAGGTCACGGACAATCTCCCGGTGTATCCCATTCCCGGCGGCGTGTTGGTGCCCCTCGGCGAGTTCTGCCGTCTGCTGCAGTTCGCGATCGAGGTGGATTCACTTGATGGCAGGGCCAAGGGTTGGTTCATCGATCCCAAACGCACATTCGTCTTTGACGCCTTGACAGGCACCGCGCTGGTGAACGGGCGGAAGCACGTCATCTCCCCGAAACAGTTTGAAGTGCAGCCCCAGGACATCTTCGTGGATGTCTCCCTACTGGAGGCCTGGTTCCCCATTCGATTGGCGGTGGACCTCCGAGGGTCAACGCTTCTCGCCACCGCTCAGGAGAAGTTGCCTATCCAGGCTGTCTGGGAGCGGAATGCAGCCGCCCGCAAGGACCTCGGGAAATTCGCGACTAACCTGGAAGAGGAGCGGAAGCACTATCGATCTGCTGAAAATCCTTACGGTGCGGCTGAAGTCCCCGCCATCGACCAGACCTTCCGCCTGGGTGTGGTGTCAACGGGGGTGACGCGTCGTTCCTTGACCAGCACCACCCTCACGAGCGGTGACTTCCTCGGCATGGAGCACCAGGCATACCTGGGACTCAGCAACCAGGTTGGCAGCCGACGGGACTTCCGAATGTCGCTGGGACGGAAAGATCCCGCCGCTGGACTGTTCGGCTCCATGCGGGCGACCCAGTTCCAGGTGGGCGACATTCTCGGCCAGGGGGCAGATCTGGTTCTTGGAGGGTCCTACGGCCCTGGTTTTTCCGTTACGAACGCCCCCCTCCTCCTGGACCACCGTTTCGACCGCCGAACATTCCGCGGGAACCTTGCTCCGGGCTGGCATGTGGAGCTCTACCACAACACCGCCCTCCTCGGTCTCCAGGCCGTCCGCCCTGATGGGACCTATGAATTCACCGACGTTCCGATGTATTTCGGCGCGAACGAATACAAGCTCGTGTTCTATGGGCCGCAAGGCGAGAAGCGCGAACAGGTCTACCGCTCGGATGTGAACCCGATGCAGGTCCCCGCTGGGGACTTCCGCTACCGCGCTTACGCGCAAAAACCGGATCAGGGGGGCCAGCGTGCCCTGACCGAGGCCGAATATGGCTTGGCTTCCGGGCTCAGCGTGGGATTGGCCGCCATGACCCTGGATTTGACGGATCTCATGGGGAACGCGACCACGCGGCATAGCTACAGTTCCGTCAACCTCAGGGGTTACACGAACCACCTGGGTACCCAGTACTCCGTGGCGCGCATGGACAACGGCAAGCTGGCGCAGCAGTTCACCCTGCAGACGGGCTTGGGGTTCAGTTCCCTGACGTTTCGCCAGTCGATGTACCAGGATGGCTATCGCAGCGAAATCCTGAATCAGGTGGGGCTCTCCGGCCCACTTCGCCGCAGTTCGGACCTGACGGTTTACCTTCACGGGAGCGCATTGGGGGGGTTCAACGCCCTCTCCACGGCCTTCGGTGCGCGCAGCAGCACCTATGCCCAGGGGGTTTCCTACGACACCTTTTATCACCGGCTTTCCATGGCCTGGTCGGGCCTAAACGTCTCCAACGACATCAATTGGACCCGGGCCCGGGGAGAAGCCAGCCTGGGTAGCATCAGCCCAACCCGAGGGATCCTCTCCCTCAGCCGGAGCCTCCGGAGCATTGGCCTTCGAAGCGCGGTGGGCTACAGCCTCAGTGGGCGGCGTGAGATCACGGACTACACCTTCTCAGCCGACTACCACCTGGCGATGCAGGATTACCTGAACCTGAGTGTCGTTCGCCAGAACCAGAGTGGACAGACCACCACGGCTCTGGCCTACCAACGCCAGTTCGCGAACCTGAGCCTGGGGACGGACCTGAGCTACACCACCCGGATCGGCTGGCAGGCCAACTTCAACCTGAGAACCACCTTCGTCAGAGAGCCCAGGCAGGGTCGCTGGTCCACAACACCCGCCTCCTCTCAAAGCCACGGCGCAATCAGTGCGCTGGCCTATGTGGATACGAACAACAATGGCGTACGAGACGCTGGGGAACCGGTGAAGTCCGGGGTCGGCTTCACGGTGAATGGATTCCAGCGTCCGATGCGCACGAATGCGGAGGGTATTGCCCTCATCCCCGACGTTCAGGCGGGCACCTACGCCTTCATCCGGGTGGATAACGCCAGCCTCGAAGATCCGCTCTGGCGCAGCACCCACCCCGGACTCCGCATCGTCAGTCGAACCGGGCATGCTGCCCGTGTGGAACTCCCGGTGGTGGCCCTCGGCGAAGTCGATGGCAACGTCCTCGCAGAAGAGAAGGGAACGAAGGCCGCCGTATCAGGCGTCCTGGTGGAGTTGCTGGACACCAAAGGGCAGACGGTGCGTCAGGTCCGAAGCGCCTTTGACGGCTATTTCATCTTCCAAGATATAGCCCCAGGCACCTACACCCTGCGTGTCCATCCTGAGGACGCCGCCAAGCGGCGCGTGGTTCCGGGACCAAGCCGCACCCTTATCTTCCACGCAGAAGGCAGCTTGCTGGACGGCCAGAATCTGAGCGTGAAGCTCCTTCCTGCCCCGAAGCCCCTCCAGGAAGTGCCGGAAGGGCCGGAAGCCGCAGCCCCTGGCGGCCTGAAGATCAACGAACCTCCGACTTCCGGGGCACAGAGGCTGGCGGCCATGAAGGCCGGCGATCTTCCTCTCGCCAAACAACTGAGTCAGAACCAGCTCATGCCCTCGAAAGCGTGGCTGGTCCGTGTGGAACTGGCCAGCCAGGCTTCGACCATCCAGCAGGCGGCCCACCTGCTGGCCCCTCACCAGGAGAAGCTCCTTCTTCTCCCTCACGCGGGGGGCACAGCCTTCCAGCTGGTCCTGGGTCCATTCCACACCAAGGTACAGGCTGAAGCGGCTCGCAAAGGTCTCCCGTCAGCTTTTTTTCAGGATGGCAAGCGTCCTTTCGTTGTTTCCGCTTCACATATCTCGTCTGCAGCCCAGGGGATGCCCCCCGCCCACCCCTGACCGGGCCAACCTGGAGCGGATCCTTTCTCATCTTTCATTGCTAAGACTGCCGCCATGCGCCCTCCCATTGCCTCCCTCCTGCTTGCTGTCTCAGCGATGAGCGCATGCGGCCAGGATCTTCCCCTCCCCGGGGAACTCGCGGTAACTCCGCCTTCTGTCCGCTTCGATGACCGCACGCGGCAGGCGGAGGTCTACCTCCAGAACACCGGGTCGAAGCAGGCAACGTATCGCATCTCTTTTCAACATTTCAAAATGTTGGCTTCCGGTGAATTGGCGGAGACAGAGACGCTCCCCAACAGCGCAGAGAGCCTGATCCGCTATTCACCTCGACAGGTGACTCTGGAAGCTGGAGAACGCCAAGTCCTGCGCCTTCAGCTTCGGCGCCCTGAAAGCTTGGCGGAAGGCGAATACCGCGTGCACCTCCTGTTGCGGGCCGTGCCTCCGATCGAAGCCCCGCAGCCCAAGGAACTGACCCACCCTGAAGGGCTGAGGGTGAACCTTACGGCCATCCCTGGTGTGAGCGTCCCCATCGAAGTGATCCACGGGAATCTCGATCCGTCGTTTGGTTTGGAACATGCCCATCTAAACGAATCCCCCAATCCCTTCCTTCAGGTCGAACTTGTGCAGAAGGGCCGTGTCGGCCTGCGAGGCACGTTGACCTTGCACGCCAAGATTCAGGGCCAACGACGCTATAAAGAAATCGCAAGCATGGACGTGGTCCATTACGGGGACCTCCCTCGTCAGCGCATCCGGTTCGACATCCCGCCTGCCGCCGCACCTTTCCGTCCCCTTCCCGATGGGCCCTACGCTCTCGTCCTCAAGGATCACAAGGAACGTTTTCTCATGGAAATTCCCGTTGGGGATGCCCATTCCCACGCAGGTGACCGGCCATGATCCCATTTCGAATCGCACCCATCACGTGCGCTCTGGTGGGAGGCCTCCTTGGCGCCCAGACCCACACCCACCCTGCGGTAAATTCCAATCACAATCATCGAAACAACCAGATCCGCCAGCTGAATTTCGGCATCTTCTCCAGAGCCACCGGTGCCATCGGGCGCATTACCATGCCAGCCTCGGGGCTTTACGTCCAACCCGTGCTCTCAGGGGTTTCCGGTGGCACATTCACGCTGTTGAACGGCCTCAGTGCCGGGCCCGCCGCATATTACATCGACCTCCAAACCTACGACGGCGACGAAACCATTTGGGAGTCTCGCAGCCGCGCGTCTTTCTCCCGCGCGGTCACCCTCACGGGTTCCAGTGGCGGCACCCTGGTCTGTAACCTGGATGCCCGAAGCTCGCCGTTTCGTGGCAACTACCCCTTCCCGCACTCCGCAACCATGCGTTCGGAGAACTTCTACTGGGGGGGCTACATCAATCTCACCAACGGCAACCAGCCCGCGGGCATCTACACCGGCAATACCAGTTCCTTGAACATCCAGGACACCAACTTCGACGGCACATTCAACGGATTTGTTGGCACGGAAGACTGGTGCTCCCACAACCAGGACTATGGCACCAGCAACGAGGCGCCCAATTTCGAGATCCGCGTGGAATTGCGCACGCCTCCGCCGGCGCTCTCGGTCGTTCCCAACTCCTCCATGCACTTTGGCACCTTCCTTCGGCCCATCGCTGCGGGTACCGCCACCATCAATCCATCCACCGGCGTCCGCACCGTCACTGGGGGATTGGTCGGAAGGGATGTCAACGTCGCGCCCTTGCCCCGGCGAGCCCAATACAACCTATCCGGGGGACAGAACCTCTATGTCCAATTCGTGACGCCCAGCTCCGCCACCCTCACCAACGCCGGGGGAGCCACCATGTCGGTCACGTTCCCCGCGGGCTCCTGGGCCGTCACCGGCGGCAACGGGTCAGGTACCGGCGGTCAGGTCGACTCCACGGGGTACGTGCGATTGAGCAATACCAACCCCGGAACCGCCACCTTCTGGCTGGGCGGCACCTTGGCCGTAGGCGCCAATCAGGCCGGGGGTGACTACACCGGCACCTACACCATCACCTTCGCCTACCGCTAGGCCCCCCTGCCATCATGGGGTGATCCCAGGACCTCCCATGCCCCCCACCCATCCCCTGACCGCCCTCCTCCACGAATGCCAGAAGGTGATCGTCGGGCAGCCGCTGCTGCTGAACCGGTTGCTGGTGGCCCTGCTGTGCCGAGGCCATGTGCTGCTGGAGGGGCTGCCGGGTTTGGCGAAGACGCGGTCGATCAAGACGCTGGCGTCAGCCACCCGAATGGGCTTCCGGCGGGTGCAGTTCACGCCGGATCTGCTGCCCTCGGATGTGGTGGGGACGCTGATCTTTGATCCAAAGAGTCTGACCTTCACGCCCAAGAAGGGGCCGATCTTCGCGAACCTGGTGTTGGCGGATGAGATCAACCGGGCCCCCAGCAAGGTGCAGGCGGCGCTGCTGGAGGCCATGGAGGAACGGCAGGTGACGCTCGGGGATGAGAGCTTCCGGCTGCCGGATCCCTTCCTCGTGCTGGCCACCCAGAATCCCCTGGAGCAGGAGGGCACCTTCCCGCTGCCGGAGGCGCAGATGGACCGCTTCCTCTTCAAGCTTCGGATCGATTATCCCGGCGCGCAGGAGGAAGTGGAGATCCTGCGACGGGCGGATGGCCATGAAGAACCGGTGCTGCCAGTGATGGACGACCGCCAGATCCTGGCGGCGGGCCAGGGCGCCGCGAAGGTGCGCCTCGACGAGGCCCTGCGGAGCTACATCGTGCACCTCGTGCAGGCGACGCGGGTGGGCCACGGTCCGAATTGGAAGGGCAAGGAGCTGCTCCGCTGCGGCGCCAGCCCCCGGGCGGGCCTCGCCCTGCAGAGCGCCTCCAAGGCCCTGGCCTTCCTGGCTGGGCGCGACCATGTCCTGCCGGAGGATGTGGTGGCTCTCGT
The DNA here is from genome assembly GCA_964415525.1 of uncultured Solibacteraceae bacterium. GTDB lineage: Bacteria > Acidobacteriota > Holophagae > Holophagales > Holophagaceae > CAZPUI01. The sequence continues at coordinate 50,841 of CAYQAS010000003.1, read as the reverse complement.
GCCAGATGTGATGCGCCACCGTCTGCTGCTGACCTACGAAGCGGAAGCGGATGGCGTGAGCACGGATCAGGTCATCCAGGCTCTCCTGGCAAGCGTGGCGAGACCCTAGGAGCCCGCCCGAGTCTTCTATCGAGGCGGCGGGCCGCAGACGCGGATCCATGGCCGGGCGGCGCGGGTTGAGACACCCGGCGAGGTGTTTCTAGGCCATCACCGGCCAGGGCGAAGGCAAGATCCCATGAGAATCCAACCCCGCCCTGGTCATCCGGGGCCCTTTTCCTTAAGGAGCAGCCGTTTCAGCTGAACTCCATGGGGGTGCCTCGGGCTTTGCTCCAAGAGCTGATTCAGGGCGGCGTGCGCCCTCCGCCAGGATTCCGCATCCCGCAACACACAGAAACGGGCATAGGCGAGCCATGAGGGCAGGCTATGGAATTTCGCCAGTGCACGCAGTTTGCTCGCGTCGGGCCGCTGAAACAGTTGGTCTGCGCGCTCAAGGAGCCGCAGCCCTTCAACCTGGGGAAGGCCCGGGGTCCGTAGGGAGACAAGCAGCCCCCGAAGTTCCATGGGCAGCGACACGGAATCCAGTGCGCGAATGCGGGCCAGGCATTCCTGGGCTCGGGCCAAAGGCAGTTGCGCGTTTCCTCCATGTTCGAGGGCGTGCTCAGCACGAATGAGGGCGCACTCCGCCAGTTCCTCCCAATCGTCGCGAGAACCGGGATGGAGACTCACTGCGGCCTGCAGCTGGGTTTCCGCCTTATCCAGAGCGCTGCGGGGATCTTCACCAGCTGCATGTAGCGCATCCGCCAAGACCAGCTGAATCGTCCCAATGGCGCCTACCGCGAGGAAATCGTTCGGATTTCTTGCCACAACCCGCTGGTAGGCCTCATGGGCGAGGCGGACGGATTCCCGAGGCACCAGCCCCTCCACCCGCTCATGCTCCGCCCGCTCCAGCCAGAGGGACCCGAGGCCTTGCTGGAGACTGCTGTAGTCAGGGAAGCGCTGGGAGGCCGGATGCAAATAGCGCAGGGCCGCCTCGAAGGCCTCCCAAGGCGAGGCCCCCGCCTGACTCAGCCTGGTAAACCGGAATCGGTGCAGGCTCCCCATAAGGGTGCACGCCCGAGGATCAAGGGGGCTTCGGGCCAGGATGCGGTCCGCCAGGGCCTCCATTTCGGTCAAATAGGCATCCGGCCTTTGGCGGTCCGTGAGGTTCTTCCAGGCCAGCCGAGAAAGCAGGGAGAGGTGCACCTGAAGGGCATCGAGGGACCCCGGGTCGAGTCGCTGGGCCAGCTTCGCATGCCGAATCCCTGCCTCCGCATCCCCCCCGACATCTAGGTTCCGGAACGCCTTGCCCATGGCGGCGGCGCCGTAGCCCTGAGCCCATACCACTTCCGCATCCGCCAGTCCTGGATCCAGCGCCAGGGCCTCCTGGGCGGCCGTGCCGCAGGCTTCCAACGCCTCCGGGCCATCCTGGCCGATGTAGGCACTGCGCAGCATATGGTCCCGCCAGACTCGAGCGATGCCCAGGGGCAGGCTGGGATCGCTGGGAGCCACGCGGCGAGCCTCTTGCAGGAGGACGACGGCCCTTTCCAGCTCCGGCAAGGAAGTCTTGGGATCCTTGTCCGCCATGGCCCGAGCGTGGACGATGTCTGCCTCCAGGCGCTTGGCCTCGTAGAACCATGGGGCCTGGGCGAAGGCCTCCCGGGCCTTGGCAAGGGCTGAGGCGAAGCGGTGACCATAGAAGTCCAGGAGGGCCTGCTCGAAGGCGGCGCCTTGCAGGGCAGTGCCCGCACCTTGCTGGAGATTCGCCAGAGCCGGCTTCAGCCACTCGCGCTCAGCCCGGGCCTCTTCAGCCTTGCGTAGAGAGGCGTCACCAATGCGTTGGGCAGCATCCAGGGCCTTCTGGTAAAGCGTACCCTGGGCCCGACCCAGGGCGAAACGCAGATCCGGGCCGTCGAAGCGCCTTTGGAGCGCCTCCTGGAAAAACTGGTGAGCCTCCTCCGCCGCCCCAAGCGCCATGGCACCCCGCCCCAGGGCATAGGCCAAGGGACCTTTGGAGAGCGGCCCACTCCGCGCTCGCTCCCCCGCCAAGGCCGCCATCCGGGTGCGGAGTACGACACGCTCGCCCTGGATGTCGTGGGCTGGCAGCAGGTGGATGTAGCGAGCCATGGCCTCCAGGCGCTCTGCCTCCTGGCCGTACCGGGCCGCATGGCGGGCACGGGTGCGAGCGGTGGCCCAGCTGGTTGCCGCCATGCCGCCTGCGGTGAGCACCGCCACCAGCGCGAATGCTGAAATCGTGACAAGCGCCTTGTGGCGATGGGCGTATTTGGCAATCCGCTGGCGCAGGGTGGCCTTGCGGGCCAGGATGGGCTCATCGTCCAGCCAGCGGCGGAGGTCCTCTGCCAGGGCGCGGGCGCTCTCGTAGCGTCGGGCCGGTTCCTTTTCCAGGCACTTCTGTACCACCGTCTCCAGATCCTCCGGCAATTCCGGCAGGATCTGACGCAGGGGCACAGGTTCCTGGTGCAGGGTGCGGTTCAACACCTCCACGCCTTCCGCATCCCAGAAGGGCGGCTTGTCTGCCAACACCGCGTAAAGCGTCGCGCCCAGGGCGTAGACATCCGTGCGGCGATCCATCTCGCCCGTGGCGCCCCGGGCCTGCTCCGGCGCCATGAAGTGGTAGGTGCCCACCACCTGCCCATCCACCGTAAAGCCCGATTGCACCAGCCCTCGGGCCAGACCGAAGTCCAGGATGAAGGGACGCAGCGCCACGGCTTCCCCGCGCTCCACCATGATGTTGGCGGGCTTCAGGTCCCGATGGATGAGCCCCTGCCGATGGGCGTAGTGCATGGCCGAAGCCACCGCCTCCAGGATTTCCACCTTTTCCCGCAGCGTCAGCGCCTTGGCACACGCCTCCAGGGTGTCGCCCTTGATGAACTGCATGGCGAGGTAGGCCTGCCCCTGCCATTCCCCCACTTCATAGACCCGGCAGATGTTGGGGTGCTCGAGCCCCGCCTGCAGCTGGGCCTCATGCATGAAGCGGGTGATGAACTGGGAGTCGGTGCGCCGCAGGAATTTGAGGGCGACCACGCGCCGCAGGGTACCGTCGAACCCCTTATAGATGCGCCCCATGCCGCCTTCGCCAACGAAACGCAGGTTGCGGTACTGCCGCCACTCAGGGATGGACATCGCCATGAGCACTGCGCCTGTCGCCGCCTCTGCACCCAGCGGGATATCCTCGCCCCGGGTCGCGGGCAGGTTCTCAAGGGCGAGCCCGGCTTCGGTGCTATCCAGCCCAGCCACATCCGAAGGCTGGAGCAGGCCCTCCTCCACCAGCAAGCGCAACACGTCGGAACCCGTCTCCAGCGTGACTTCCCCTTTGAGGAGCGCCTCCCGCAGCAGAGCCCAGTCCAGCTTGCCCTGGAGCAAGGCGGCACCGAGAATGCGGTCACTCCGCTCAGACGACAACAGGGGCTCCCAAGATCACCTCATCAGCATATCGAGAGGCCAAAGGTCCGGCACCGCATGGCCGTTCTCGACTTTGGAAACTTTAAATTCATTTTTGTTGAGAATTCACACACACCTCCCCTAGGCTGACTCCACCAACCACCCAGAGGGAGCCTCCATGGCGCATTTCGAAGGCGACGTCGTCATCAAGTTCAAGAGCAAGCTCAAGAAGACCAAGAAGGTGGTGCTCACGGCCAATGAGAAGGGTCAGCTCATCTTTCAGACCAAGCAGGGCCCGAAGGTCGTCCAGTCGGTGACCTTCGACGAGTCCGGCTTCAAGGTGCTTTCGAGCTTCTACGCCCATGACCCCAGCGCGGTGGACGGACAGCGGAAGCTGGCGGGACTGACCGCATATGCCGGTGGAGATTCCGAGCCCGTGGTCATCAAGGATATCGAGTGCTTGATCTTCGACGCGGATGGGAACCCCATCACATAAACAGGTTCAGGCGCCGGGCGACCCCTTCCAGATTCCTGTCTAACTGAAGAGCCTGTGCTAATTCGAGCCGTGCCCCCTCCAATGAGCCCACCCCGCGACGGTGGGCTTCAGCATGGAGGACCGCCATCCAGAGGTGGGGTTCCGCTGCCACTGGGTCTAGATCAACCGCACGGCGGGCCTCTGCCAACCCATTCGCCAGGTCAGAGGCACCCCCTGTGGATCGGTAGCTCCAGGCGTGGGTCTCCGCGAGGGCAGTGGGGATGACGGCCAACTGGGAGCGGCGTCCCCAAGGCTCCAATATCCTCCGTGCGCCCTGAAGGGGGCATTCCGCGGGAAGGCCCTGGCGAACAGACCAGCGGGCCTCCAGGAGCGCCGCCTGAGCCTCCAAATAGTCGGGGTAGTAATAGTCGGAACGACGAATTCCGTCAGCCCCCCTCAGGGCTGTACGGGCCGCGAGAACCCACTCTCGGGGGTCCTGCCCCTGATCCAGGGCCTCCTGTCCCATCCAAAGGCTGGCCTCAATGGCAGTGTAGACCGCGGAGCCAGGGCCTGGATTCAACCGCAGGGCCTCCGCATAGGCGGTCCGAGCCTCTTGCAGGGAAGGGGCTCCACCGGTGCCGCGGCGAACCCGGTGCTGTCCCCGAATGAGCAGGGCGTCCCCCCGCATTTTCGAGAGACGGCTTGCCTGCATTCCCAGTTCCGCTGCCCGATCCAGGAAAGAGAGGGCTGCGACGACCGAGGGTTCTGGATCCAACCCGTGGGTGCGCTCGTACTCCGCCCGCTCCACCCAGAGTCCGGCGACCCAAATGTATCCATCCTGAAGGTGGGGCCGCAGAGCCAGATATCTGCCCGCAGCCGCCAGTCCCCGTTCAAAGCTTGCCCAGGGGGGAATGCCCCGGTACATCTCCAAAGTCATGCGGCGGTGGGCCAGACCGCCCTCCAACACCAGGAAGGCCGGATCCTCCGGAAAAAGGCGCTGCCCCTTCTGAGTCAGCGACAGGGATTCTTCCAGCGTGGCAAAGCTACCGCCATCCTGGACCATCAGGTTATTCACGGTCTGCGCGAGGCTGCCGACTCGGGAAAGCAGCGATTCGCGGTGCCTGGGCCCGAGCCTGATGGCCTCTGCGGAAAGCGCTAGGTGTTCTGCTTCCCACGCCTGGATCTGGGGTTGCCCCAACCGCATGTTCGCCACCGCCCGCCGCAGGGCATCCGCCAGCAGGGCCGGGGGATCCGGGTTCATGGGATCGAGCACCCGGGCCCGGTCCGTGGCCTCCCGCACCTGCTGAAGATCATCCGGGGTCGCCTCGCCTCGCCCCAGGCGCTGGATGAGCGACTCGCGCCAGGTCCGGGCCTCGTCCAGATGGAGCACCGGGTCGCTGGGCGCCATGGTCCGGGCCACTCGAAAGGCCTGGGCGGCGTCCTGCAGGCGATCCTGAGCCACCTTGGGATCCCGGGCTTCGCGAGCCTGTTCTAGGAGCACCAGCCCTTCCAGCCTTCGCGCTTCGTAGTGCCAGGGGGCCTGGATGCACGCCTCCCGGGCCACACGCACCGCCGTCACCCAGTCTTCTTCATAGAAGGCCATAAGGGCCAGATGGTACGCCGGGCTCTCCAAGGCAGCGGTGGCACCCTGTCTGAGCAGCTCCAGGGCGGGCTTGCGGAACTGCTGCTGGAGTTCACGAACGCGTGCCTCCCGCAGTTCGGGCCTTTCCAACATGCGGGCCCGGGCCAACTCCACCTGATAGGCCTGACCGTAGGCCCGCCCCAGGGCCAATGCCACCTCCGGGATGCGGAGCCCGCCCTCCCAGGCCTGTCGAAGCAAGGGCAGCCCCTTTTCCGGCTCCCCCAGGGCCAGCCTCGCCCGCCCCAGGGCGTAGGCCGCGGGTCCAGTGGCCAGGCGTCCCGCCTGAGCAGCCCGGCGCTCCAGGGCCGCCAGCCGGTTCCGGGTCTGTTCCACTTCCGGGCGAATGTCGTGGGCGGGCTGCAGGTGGGTATAGCGGACCAGGGCCTCCAGGCGCTCCGCCTCCTGACCGAACATCTGGGCATATCGGGCGCGGGTGCGCGCGCCCGCCCAGGAGGTGGCCGCGATCCCGCCCGCGGTGAGCACCGCCACCAGCGCCACCGCCGAGATGGCCACCAGCGCCTTGTGGCGACGGGCGTATTTGGTAATCCGGTAGCGCAAGGTGGTCTTGCGGGCCAAGATGGGCTCGTCATCGAGCCAGCGCCGAAGGTCCTCAGCCAGGGCGCGGGCGCTCTCGTAGCGCCGCCCTGGTTCCTTCTCCAGGCATTTCTGGACGACGGTTTCCAGGTCCTCCGGCAGGTCGGGCAGGATCTCGCGCAGCGGCACGGGTTCCTCATGAAGCGTGCGGTTCAGCACCTCCACGCCTTCCACGTCCCAGAAGGGCGGCTTGTCCGCCAGCACCGCGTAGAGCGTCGCCCCCAGAGAGTAGACGTCGGTACGGCGGTCCATCTCCTTTGTGGCGCCCCGGGCCTGTTCCGGCGCCATGAAGTGGTAGGTGCCCACCACTTGGCCATCCACTGTGAAACCCGACTCCACCAGCCCCCGGGCCAAGCCGAAGTCCAGGATGTAGGGGTGGGGCACCTGTCCCTCCGCACGCTCCACCATGATGTTTGCGGGTTTCAGATCGCGGTGGATGAGTCCCTGGCGGTGGGCGTAGTGCATGGCGGAGGCCACCGCTTCCAGGACTTCCACCTTCTCCCGCAGGGTGAGTTGCTCGGCACAGGCGTCCAGCGTCTCGCCCTTGATGAATTGCATGGCGAGGTAGGCCTGACCTTGCCAGTCGCCCACTTCATAGACCCGGCAGATGTGGGGGTGCTCAAGCCCCGCCTGGAGCTGAGCCTCCTGCATGAAGCGGGCGATGAGCTGGGGCTCCATGCGCCGCAGGAACTTGAGGGCAACGATACGCCGAAGGGTGCCGTCGAAGCCTTTATAGATTCGGCCCATCCCACCTTCGCCGACAAAGCGGAGGTTGCGGTATTGCCGCCACTGGGGGATGGCCAGGGCGGTCAAGAGCTTGGCGACAGAGGCCTCGGGCCCCTGCGGCATGCCGGGTGAGGAGGCCAGGGTCTTGGGTTCCGGGGGCGTCGAGGGAAGACCGCTCTCGGTGCTCTCGAGTCCAGCGACATCGGAGGCATGGAGGATCCCTTCCTCCAGCAACTGGCGGACGGCTTCTTCCGCATCCTTCGGGGTCGCCTTCCGCTGCAGCAGGGTGTCCGCCAGGAGTCCCCACGTCAGCTTGCCCTGGAGCAGGGCGGCACCGAGAATGCGATCTCCACGATCGGTGACGGACACGTAACTTCTCCGGCTGGACTCCCTCCGAAGGGTATCAGGTGGTTGACCCTCCTGGCCGGACGGGCCATTCTGCAATTGGGAATGACCGGAAAGGAGGGACCGATGAGTAGATGCACCATCGACGAACCTCCTTCGTGCGTGCAGCGGACTTGATCCGCTGACCCCTTCCAAGCCTGTGCCGCGCCTCGATGTGCGGAAGCCCGGTGTTCCATGCTGAATCAGCTTTTCGACACCGTCTGGGGGCAGGCCACGCAGCTGCTGACCGCGCCCATCCGGCGCCGCCGCTGGGTGGATCTGCTGGTGATCGCCGCCTTCGCGGGCTTGGTAGCCGCGCTGGTGTTTGCGGGTCGCCAGTGGACTGGCATCAAGCCCCCCACGACGGACATCGTCCTCACCCTCGGCACCCTGCCGAAGTACGCCTTCTTCACCCTCGTCCGCGCCGGGGCCGCCTACGCCCTGAGCCTCAGCTTCGCGCTCGTGGTGGCCTATTGGGCCGCCAAGGATCCCTTTGCTGAGCGCCTGCTGATCCCGCTGCTGGACATCCTCCAGAGCATCCCGCTGCTGGCCTTCATGCCCGCGGTGCTGCTCACCATGATCACGATCTTCCCCCACAGCAACATGGGGCTGGAGCTCTCCGCGGTGATCCTTATCTTCACGAGCCAAGCCTGGAACATGGCCTTCAGCTTCTACCAGAGCCTGAAGACCCTGCCGGCCGACCTGGAGGAGACCGCCCGCCTCTACGATTTCAGCTGGTGGGAGCGCCTGCGGTGGGTGGAACTGCCCTACGCGACGCCGGCACTCGTGTGGAACTCCATGGTGAGCGTGGCCAACGGGTGGTTCTTCCTCATGGTCAGCGAGATCTTCAAGCTCGGGAATCAGGACTTCCGTCTGCCGGGGCTCGGCTCATTCGTGGCGGTGGCGGCGGAAGAGGGCAATGTGCGCGCGCAGCTCTTCGGCATTGCCACCATGCTCTTGCTGGTGGTGCTGCTCGACCAGCTGCTCTGGAAGCCCATCGTGGCCTGGAGCCAGCGCTTCCAGATGGATGACTCCGCCGCCGTGGAGAAGCCCACCAGCTTCCTGCTGCAGCTCTTCCGACGCAGCCGACTCTTCCGGTGGCTGGAAGTGCGGCGTACCCGCCGGATGCTGGAGCGCCGCCCGGAGCCCCGAATGATGGCGCGTGCGGCCCGCACCCTGCGTCGCCCGGGCCGCTGGGTGCACCATCTGGGGGGCGGGGCCCTCCTGGCCCTCCTGTTGGTCCTCAGTTTCGGGGCATTCGCCCTCGTCAAGCTGCTGATGCAGGTCTCGGGGTGGGAGTACCTGAGGCTGTTGAAGGCCGGAGGCATCAGCCTTTCCCGCGTCCTCCTCTCAACGCTCCTCTCCACCCTCTGGACCGTGCCTGTGGGCCTCGCCATTGGGCTCTCGCCGAAGCTCTCCAAGCGCCTGCAACCCCTGGTACAGGTGGTGGCCAGCTTCCCCGCCACCATCCTCTTCCCCACCATCATCGTGGGCATGATGGCCCTTGGACTGACGCTCAACTGGACGAGCGTCTTCCTCTTCATCATGGGGACGCAGTGGTACCTGCTCTTCAACATTATCGCGGGGGCCCAGGCGGTGCCCCAGGATCTGCGAGAGGCCAGCGAGGCGTTCCATATGAGCCTCTGGCAGAAGTTCCGCAACCTCTACCTGCCCGCGATCTTTCCCTACCTGGTGACGGGTTGGGTGACGGCCACGGGCGGGGCGTGGAATGCATCCATCGTGTCGGAGTTCTTCGAAGTGAAGGGGCGCACCTTTGTCGCCTTCGGCCTCGGCTCGGAAGTGGCGCTCGCCGCGAAGGCCGACCACAAGGCCATGGTGGCCGCCAGCGCGATCCTGATGGCCCTCATCGTCGTTCTCTTCAATCGCCTCGTCTGGGCCCCGCTCTACCGCCTGGCTGAGGACCGCTATGCCCTTCACAGGTGAACCCATGTCCACCCTCTGCGAACTCCGCGGGGTTCAGCTCCGCTTCAAGCAGCCCGGCGGCAACCAGCTGCGCGTCCTCGAGGACCTGCACCTGGAAGTGCGGGCCGACGAGATCCTCTGCATCATCGGCGTCAACGGCTCCGGCAAGTCCAGCCTTTTGCGCACGATCGCCGGCACCCAGATTCCCACCAAAGGGGAGGTCCGCTACCACGGCGAGAAGCTCGAGGGCCTGAACCCCGGCGTGGCCATGGTGCTCCAGACCTTCGCCCTCTATCCCTGGATGACCGTGGAAGAGAACGTGCGCGTCGTGCTGCGCGCCCGGGACCTTCCGGAATCAGAAGTCCGCCAGCGGGCCCACGAAGCCATCCGAAAGGTGGGTCTCGAAGGCTTCGAAGAGGCCTTTCCCCGCGAACTCTCCCGGGGCACCAAGCAGCGGGTGGGCGTGGCCCGGGCCCTCAGCGTGGACCCCGAGATCCTCGTGATGGACGAGCCCTTCAGCCAGGTGGACGCCCTCACCGCCGAGGCCCTGCGCGCCGAGATCCTGGACATCTGGCAGGACGCCGAGCGCAACCCCTCCACCATCGTCATGGTGAGCCACAGCATCCGTGAAGCCGTGAGCCTCGCGGACCGCATCGCGATCCTGGATGGCCCGCCCGGCACCATCCGCGCCATCGTGGACGTGCCCCTGCCCCGCCCTCGGGACACCCGCAGCCGGGACTACATCCGCCTGGTGGACAAGGTGCACGACATCATCGCGTCCACCGAGCTGCCGGACATCGAGGTCACCACCGTGACCCCCGCCATGGCGGAGCAGATGGAGGACGTGATCGAGCCCCTGCCGGATGTGAACAGCGCCGACGTGTTGGGCCTGCTGGAATACCTCGATGGCCACGGCGGCCACGGGGACCTCTTCTCCATCGCCAACGCCGCCCAGGTGCCCTTCCAGCGCATGCTCGCGGTGGTGAAGGCGGCGGAGGATCTGGAATTCGTCGACACGCCCAAGCGGCAGGTCCACCTCACCGAACTCGGCAAACAGTTTGTCGCCGCAGACATGGACACCCGCAAGGACCTGTGGCGCGCCCAGCTGCTCGACATGCGGCTCTTCCGCGTGGTCCATGAGCTCATCGGCTTGCGGGATGGCGAACTCAGCAAGGACGAGCTCGTGCAGGAACTCGCCATGCGCCTGCCCCAGGAGGATCCCGAAGCGACCTTCGACACCGTGGTGGCCTGGGGACGCTTCGGGGAGCTGTTTGCCTATCGCGAGGAACGGGAGACGCTGACGTTCGAATAGCGGCTGGGCCAGGCCACTGCTCCCGGCGATCGCACAGCGTCTTACGCGCTGTGCCCTGTCGATCAGAGGCCACGCTGTGGCCTCTTCCCCCGCACGCTCCGGTGCGTGGCGACAGGCACCCCCTGCTCCCGCTACGCCTGCGGCTTGCGATCGCAGAGCCGGGACCTGGGCTGGCGAGCAAATGCTAGGATCAGCCGAGACTCACCCCATGTCCAAGCCCATCACCCTGCGCCATCGCGTCGAGTACGCCCTTTTCCGCACCGCCCAGGGGGTGGTCGGCTGCCTTTCATGGAAGGGGGCCCTGGCCCTGGGAAAGGGGCTGGGCTGGCTGGGTTATCGGTTGGACACCAAACACCGGCGCATCATGGCCGATGGCATGAGGAATTCGAATCTCGGCCTCACCGAAGACCAGATCCGGACCACCTCCAAGGCCTGCTTCGCCCACTTCGGCTCCATCTTGTTCATCACCCTGAAGACCATGCGCATGTCCGCGGAGGCGCTGCTGCGGCATACCACCATCACGGGACTGGAGCACTGGGATGCCGCCGTAGCCGAGGGCAAGGGCTTCGTCGGTTTCAGCGGACACTACGGCAACTGGGAGGCCATGGGCCTGATTCACGCCATCCATGGCAGGCACCTCCATGTCATCGGTCGAACGCTGGACAACCCTCTCCTGGATCCCTACCTCCAAGGGGTTCGCAACCGCTTCGGCAACAAGATGCTCACCAAGGCCGGAGCCATGCGGGACAGCCTGAAGGTGCTGCGCCAGCGAGGGGGCGTCGGCTTCTTTCTCGACCAAGATGCGCTGACGGCGGGCGTCTTTGTGCGGTTCATGGGGCGCTGGGCCTCCACCCATCCCTCCGCGGGACTTCTGGCCGTCAAATACGACGTCCCCATCCTCCCCATCTTCAGCTGGCCAGATGGCCAGGGCATCCTCCACGTCCGCATCGACCCCCCCTTCCATGCCCCACAAACGGACCAGCCGGAGCGGGATGTCTGGATGGCGACCCAGATGATCACGCAGTGCATTGAGGCGGAAATCCATCGCGATCCAAGGTGGTGGTTCTGGATGCACCGCCGCTGGAAGACCCAGCCGGGACAGGGCAACCCCCTGCCTGCAGAACTCCCTCCCGAGTCATGGGTCGATCAGATGTTGGGTACGGAGGCCAAAATTCGGGGCTAGGTGCTGGACACCGATGGGGGCAACGCGTTCACCACGGCCAGCGCGACGGCCTTCAGGATCTTCACCTGCAACGTCCGAAAGACGGGGTTGCACAGGGATTCGGTGCTCGGGCCATCGGACATCCCAGGATCGTGCCCACCACAGCCATCGCCACCGTCAGGACATAGTTACGATCCACTCGCGCCATGGGGCCTCCGGATTGTCTGCAGCGCTCGAGAGCCCCACCACGATGGCCCCGTCCACTCGCCATGCCAGATAAACATTCGGGCCAGCGGACTTGTGGATGCAAAATGAGACTATTCACTCGCCTATTCCTCCGGGGTCTCTCCGCGTAAGCTCCTCAGGGCCGTGAAGGTCCTTCCGATCTCCTCCGCCTGCCTCCCAGGATCCTCCATGCGACTGTTCCAGCTGTTCTCCCTGTTCTTCCTATCCAGCCTGTCCAGCCTGTCCAGCCTGCTGCTGGCGGAGCCTCCAACCCTCTTGGTGAGCCCGAACACCGCCCTGGTCTTCGATGTCGTGAGAATCCAGGCCACCGGCCTGAACCCGGGGCAGGAAGCCACGATCCACCTCCGCCACTATCCGGCGACCGGCGACAAGGTCCATGGCGCCCGGGCGGTCTTCACTGCGGACTCAGGAGGGAAGATCGACCTGGCCACCCAGGCACCCCTGCGAGGCGCCTACGGGGATGTGGATCCCATGGGCCTCTTCTGGTACGAGGCCCCTGGCCCCTGGGAAGGCCCGAAGGATCGCAGGGGCACGTTCCTGGATCTGGAGGTGGAAGGCAAGGTCGTCGCCTCGGCCACCCTTCGTCGCAACCTCTGGCATGCCCCCGCTCAGACCGTTCGGACCGAGGTCTCCGAAAGCGGTGTGGTGGGAACCCTGTTCAGCCCGAAGGGTGCCAAGGGCCTGCCCGCCATCCTGGTGCTCCCGGGCTCCGACGGCGGGATCCCGGATAAGACCGCCGCCTACTTTGCCTCCCAGGGCTTCACGACCCTGGCCCTGGCCTACTTCAAGGCCCCGGGCCTCCCCAAGACCCTGGAGAAGATCCCCCTGGAATCCCTGCTCCGGGGCGCCGAGTGGCTGGCCCGTCGGCCTGAGGCCGATCCGACCCGCATCGGCGTCTTCGGAGGATCGAAGGGCGCCGAAGCGGCCCTGGTCCTGGCCGCATCCTTCCCAGACCGCTTCCAGGCGGTGGTGGCCAACAAGGCCTCCTCCCGCGTATGGGTGGGTGTGCCTTCCGGCGCCTTCAGCGCCCTCTTCGGGATGGGCTCCTCCTGGACCCTGGGCGGGAAGCCACTCCCCTGCGCCTCCCTGCCGTGGAAGTCCCCTTACAAAGACGGGCGAATGTTCGTGGCCCCGCTCTACGAGGCTGGCCTGAAGAAGGCCGCTCCCGACACACGGATTCCCGTGGAGCGCATCCAGGCGCCCCTGCTGGTGACCGGCGGCGGCAAAGACGGACTCTGGCCCGCGGCGGACATGGCGCTGGAGATCTCCGCCCACCGAAAGTCCTGCCCCTACGGGAAGGATGACGAGGTACTTATCTATCCCAACGCTGGCCACGGCATCGAGCCCCCCTACTGGAGCGTCATCGACGCCGGCCCCTTCATCAACGGAGGGGATCCCGCAGCCAATGTCCAGGCGCGTCGCGATGCCTGGCCCCGGATCGTGGCCTTCCTCCGGAAGCATTTGGGACCGTCAGGACACCCCTGATCGAGGCTAGCGCTCGGCCCGCAGCACTTCGACTCGACTGCCCAGGTGGATCATGCCCAGGGACTCCAGCTCCGGACCCACGCCTTCGAGCCGACGTTAGCGCCATGCTCGAATAGGCACGTGGGACGCCGGGAGGCTCACCGGGAAGCGTGGAGACGGGCGAGCACCCACTCGACGCGCGCCTCAACCGTGACGATGGGCGAGGGAACCCTCAGCAGGGCCGGTTCCAGTGCGCTGGCGTCCGCGATCCGCTCCAGGAGCGACTGGAATCGGGTTTCCACGATGGGATCGTCCTGGCGGATGCCGTCCTGTTCATAGGGCAGCACGCCCGCAGGCAGGATCACCACCGCATCGTAGCGGCCCTCCCGGATCCTGGCGTTGGAGGTGCCCAGGCAGCCATACCAGCGGGTGTAGGCCTGGAGATCCAGGATGCCGTTGTCCGCCACAAAGGCTCCCAGGCGCGCCTCCTCGGCCTCCAGCTCGGTGCGAAAGGCCGCCAGGATGGCCTCTGCTTCTGGTCGGGGAATCCGATCCAGCCGTTTGCCCCCCGCCTCCAGATAGGCCCGCATGGCCTCGGGGATCAGGGGCAGACCCAAGCGGCGCGCCAGTTCCCGGGCGAGGGTGGTCTTGCCGGTGCCTGCGGAGCCGCTGAGGGCGATGCGCAGCGTCACGGCAGCAGCCCGTGTCGACGGAGGTGTTCGGGTTCCAGGGCTTCGGCGCGGGGGCCGAGGAAGACCATGCGGCCGTCCCGCAGCATCAGCACCCGGCGCACCCGTTCGGGCAGGGTCGCCAGATCGTGGGTGGCCCACACCACCGCGATGTCCGGCGCCTCTCGTTCCAGGAGGGCCGTGAGCGCAGCCGCGGCACAGGGGTCGAGCCCGGCGGTGGGCTCGTCCAAGAGCAGGAGGCGCGGCGCCGTGACCAGAGCGCTGGCAAAGGTGGCCCGCTTGCGCTCGCCGTGGCTGAGGCGATGGAAGGGACGGTGAGCCTTGCTTCCCAGCCCGAGGTCGGAAAGTGCGGCCAGGGCTTTTTCGCGGGCTTCGATCGCGCCGAGACCCCGGCGCTCCAGCCCCCAGGCGGCATCTTCCATCGGCGTGGCGCCCAGCAGCTGATCCTCCGGATCCTGGAACACGAGGCCCGTGGCACCGTCCAGCTTTCCGGCCCCATCCACCCCATGTCGCCGGAGACGACCCGCGCTGAGCGCACGCAAGCCCGCCGCCAGGCGCAGGAGCGTGCTCTTGCCGCTACCGCTAGGGCCCAACACCGCCAGCCATTCTCCAGGCGCCAACACCAGATCCAGGGGCTCCAGGCCGCCACCTTCGGGATAGCTCAGGCCGGCGGCTTCCAGTTCCAGCACCGCTGAAGACCTTGCCACCTTCGGTTCCGGCGATCCCCGCAGGGACGCGGCTTGATCCAGCGCCTGACTGCGGGTGAAGGCGCCCTCCACGACCCCCGCCATGGCCAGGGCCGTGCCAGGAAGCCCTCCCAGGCGCAGACGCGAGGCTTCCTGGCGGCGGTTCAGGGCGCGCATCAGCAACCGCCCGTGCAGGAGGGCCTGATCCATCAGCTCCAGCAGGAAGCGTGGGGCCTTCATGCGTCGCAGAACCTCTCGCAGCACCGATTCTTGGGCGCCGTGGGCCAAGGCCGCTCCGGCAGTCGCCCCCGCTCCGAGGCGCAACGCCAAGGCCAGGCCTCGGGGCGAATCCCCCAGCCAGGCGACCGCCGCCCCCATGCAGGCGCCGTAGGCCAACACGGCACCGATGCGCAGCCAGGCACGAACCGGCAGACAGCGCCCAACTCCCCAGAGCAGCGCGAGGGCCAGTGCCGTCGCGGGACAGAGCGGCGCAGGCCCCAGGTTCAGCGCCAGCAGGCCCAGGAGCAGGCCCACGCGAAGGCGCAGCCGTTGGACGTCAGCTTCGAGGTCCATCGAGGGTCTCCTTGCCGCCGCGGGCCTGCCATCGTTCCCAGTGGCGACCCAGGACGAAGCCCGCCACGAGTCCACCTCCCATGAAGAGCGCCAGCCCGGCTTCACCCTCCGTCAGATCCACGAGGGGCCTGGGGTGTCGGCCCGCATCCAATGCGGACTTCTCGATTACCTGCTCGTCCAATCCCGTCATGGGCTGCGCCAGCAGGGCGAGGCCCATGAGCGCGGGCAGCGCGGCGGATGGGCGGGGACGCAGCCACGCGGGCACCAGTTCCTCGCGCCGCCGGGCGAGGGCCCCCAGCAGCAGGGCACTGAAAACGCCTTCGAGCACCAGAAGTGGCGCCTGTACCGGCGCGAAACCCACCAGGGCCACCTTCACCCAGTGGCCGAAGGGCTGCGCCCCACGCAGCGCCAGCCCCAGCATGAGGGCGTCCATCCCATAGACGGTCACGGCGCCCGCGGCACAGGCGAGCCCCGTGGAAAGGGGTGCGGCCAGCCCCAGGCGCCGGGCCCCCCGAGCTGCGGCCCAGGCCACCCAGGGGCCTGCGATGCCCAACGTGAACACGTTCGCCCCCAGGGTGCTGAGCCCCCCGTGGGCAAAAAGCAGGGCCTGCACCAGGAGGCTCAGGGTGACGGGGAGGGCCATGGCCGAGGGGCCCAGCAGCAGGGCCAGGAAGGGCGTCGCGCACAGGTGGCTGGTGGCGCCGAGACCCGGCACCGGGATGGGAAAGAGCGTCACCGCGAAGGTGAGGGCCGTGGCCACGCCAACCAGGGGGCGCCGCGTCCCATCGCGCTGCAGGGTGCGGGCGCTGTACAGGACGAAGGGGGCGCTGGCGGCGGACCAGGCCAGCGCCTGCAATGCGGGAAGGATGCCTTCACCCAGATGCATGGCGACCTCCAAGAACCTCGCGCAGGGCGGAAATGAGTGCGAGAAGGTCGGTGGGCGCCCCGCTGGACTGAGGGCGGCGCACCAGCACCAGGGCGGCGCATTCCAGGCGAGCGGCCTCGGCCTTGGCCTCCACCCCCCCGGCCTCGCCACTGTCCTTGCTCACCAGGGCCACGGCGCCCAGGGTGCGGAGGGCGGCGCGGTTCTCCTCGAGGCTGAAGGGGCCCCGCCCCAGAAGCCGTTCCTCCGGCCGCAATCCCGCCGCTTCGCAGGCGGCGCGGCTCTCGGGGTGATCCAGCACCCTCGCCGCCAGGGGCAGCCCCGTGCGCCGGGCCTCCGCCACGTAGGGCGCGAGGGTGCGGCTGCCCGTCGTGATGAGCACGGGGCCGCCGAATCCGAAGGCAATGCGGGCGGCCTCCTCGTGATCCGCCGTCATTCGCGCGTGTCCGAATACCTCCGAGACGGGCCGATCCAGGCGAAGCAGCGGCAGGCCCGAACAGGCCGCGGCTTCCGCCAGGGTCGCGTGCAGCTCCACGGCGAAGGGATGCCCCGCATCCACGAGGACCGTCGCTTCCTCCTGCCTGGCCAAGGCCACGACGCCCGCAGCGTCCAGTCGACCCGCGCGTCGGCGGACGCCCTCCGGCAGCGCCAATGGCGCCTCCGTGGCAGTGGAGACGAGCACCGGCCAGCCTTCGGCCAGGAGGGATTCCGCGAGAGGCGCGGTTTCCGAGGTGCCACCGAAGAGGAGGATCACAGCGCGTAGCCTCGGGGCGTGACAAGGCGGCCCCCCTCCACGCGGGTGCTGCGGTTGCCGATGATGACGAGGCTCCGCATGCCCACGTCCTCCCCGCAGAGCCGCTCCAGTGTGCTGAGCGTGATGGACTCGTCCTGCGCCCCCAGGGCGGTGGCGATGCCCACGGGGGTGCTGGCGGGGCGGTGGCGCAGGAAGATCCCCACGGTCTCTTCGAGCTGGCGCACCCGGCGCCTGCTGCGGGGATTGTAGAGGGCGGCCACCAGGTCCGCGCTCGCCACGGCCTCCAACCGGGTACGGATCGTGGCCCAGTCCACCAGCAGGTCCGAAAGCGAGAGGCAGGCCCAGTCGAGCATGAGGGGTGCGCCCAGGGCCGCGGCGGCGGCGCTGGCGGCGCTCACCCCGGGCACCACCTCGATGGGCACGGTGAAGCCCTCCGCGGCTGCCATCTCCAGGGCCAATCCCGCCATGCCGTAGATGCCCGCGTCGCCGCTCGAGACGAGGGCCACCTTCCGGCCCGCGGCAGCCCCCCGCAACGCGGCGCGGCAACGTTCCACTTCCGCCGTCATGCCGGTGGAGAGCGTCTCCTTGCCGTCCAGCAGATCCGCGATGTGCTCCAGGTAGAGGTCGTAGCCCGCCACGAGATCGGCCTCCCGCAGGGCCGCCTCAGCGCGGAGCGTGCGGTCCAGCGGCCCGCCGGGACCGATGCCGACGACGGTGAGTTTTCCAGACGGGGTGTCCGGGCTTTGCTCGGACACCCTGTGGGGTGCGCGAGGGGGACACAGAGGGAGTGAAGCGACTGGGCGGTCTCCCTTGTTCATTTCAATCATGGGTGTTCCTCCTGGGCGATCGCCACGGTGAGGCCGTGCAGCACGGTGCGGGGCAGGAGCAGGCGGGTGCGGCGTCCCGCCAGCAGGGCCGAGGGTTCCGCCACCCCCGGCAAGTCCACCTGGCGTTCGGCGGCGGCGCTGGGAGTGAAGGCCTGGGGGGCCTGGCGGATGTCCTCGCCATGGATGAAACGCAGGGGCAGACCCAGTCTCCGCGCGGCTTCACGCAGGCCCGGCTCCTCAGTCTTGAGGTCCGCACTGGCCAGCAGACGCACGTCCTCGAGACCCTTCCCGAGGGACGCCAGGGCCTCGCGCAGGGCGGCCTCGATGGCCTCCTGGGCCGTGCCGCGTCGGCAGCCGATCCCCACCACGAGATCCTTCACCGCCTCCGTCGTGGTGGTGACGATGGGTTCGGCGCCCAATGCATTGGCGACGCTGTGCGCGAGCTCGTTGGCACCGCCTTCATGCCCGGACAGGAGGCTCACGGCCCAGCGGCCCCACACATCGCACACCACCACGGCAGGGTCGGTGAACTTGCTGACGACGCAGGGGGCGATGGCCCGCACCACAGCGCCGGTCGGCGCGAAGTAGACCAGTCCCCGGCGCTGGGACCACAGCTCCTGTGTGAGCACCGCCACCCGTTCGAAAGGTTCGGCGTCCGCGGCCTCCACGGCCCGGTGCACGTGCAGGCTGGCCTCCGGCAGCACCTTGCGCAGTGCCCGTGCCGTGGCCAGACCCTCTCGGCTCAGGGTGATGAGGGCGAGGCTCATGGCTGGGCCTCGCGGAATCCGTGGGTGAAGTCGCTGGCATAGAGGCGGCTGGCGGCGTGGCCGCGGCTGAGGGCCTCGCCCACCAGCACCAGGGCGGTGGCACGGATGCCCGCTTCCTCGGCTTGCGCCCCGATATCCGCCAGGGTGCCACGCAGGATGCGCTGCTCCGGCCAGGAGGCCTTCTCCACCACCGCGGCGGGGCAGTCCTCGCCATAGAAGGGCGCCAGTTCCGCCGCCACCTCCCGCACCTTGTGGGCGCTCAGGTAGAGGCAGAGGGTGGCCTTCAGTGCCGCGAGATGGGGCAGGTCCTGGTGGTCGGGCATGGGGGTGCGGCCCTTGGTGCGGCTCAGGACAATGGTCTGGCTCTTCTCGGGCACGGTCAGTTCCACGCAGAGGGCCGCGGCGCTGGCCTGGAAGGCACTCACCCCGGGGGTCACGTCATAGGGGATGCCGAGGGCATCCAGCCCCTCCATCTGCTCGCGGATGGCGCCGTAGATGCTGGGGTCGCCGCTGTGCAGGCGCACCACGTCCCGCCCGCGCGCGCTCGCTGCGGCGCAGATCGCGAGGGTCTGCGCGAGGTCCAGGGCGGCGCTGTCGTGCTTCTCACACTCGGGTGAAAGCTGTTCCAGCACGCCGGGGCTGACGAGGCTCCCGGCGTAGATGCAGACCCGTGCCTCCTTCAGCAGCCGCGCCGCCTTCAGGGTGAGCAGTTCGGGATCGCCAGGGCCTGCGCCGACGAAGTGGACGATCATGGCTGGGCTCCTTCGACAATGAGGACACTGAGGGGATCGCAGCCTTCATCCCGCAGGGCTTCCGGTGCGAGGCGCGACACGGACTGTCCAGCCAGCCCCAGGCGCTCGCAGCGCCAGATGGCGGGACGATCCAGGCGCAGGGCCAGATCGGCGGCGAAGGCGGCGGCGCCTTCCACCCCGGCCAGCAGGGCGAAGGGACCGCGGTGGGTTTCCCAGGCGGAATCCCACATCGGCAAGGTGCCGTGGGCGCGCAGGATCCGGGCCTCCATCCAGTCCAGGTTGGTCTCGCAGAAGGCCAGCTGAACGGAGCTGATGCCCGCGAGGCGCCGGAAACGCTGTTCGGGAAAGCGGCGAGCCAGAGTCGTGGCGAGGCTGGCGATACCGGGATCCCCCGTCACCAGCACCACGACTCGCCGTCGCCCGAGGTGGGGCGCCAGGGCCTCGAGGAAGGCCGCGAGGCCCTGGTCGTAGGCAAGACGCTCGGCGGGGCTTTCGGGAAAGAGGTCCAGCAGGCGCGGCACGCCCGCCAGCAGCTCGGCCCCGCGTGCGGCCTGGCGCACCTGGGGCGTGACGAACTCGGACGTGCCCGGGCCGCAGCCCGCGATGAGGACAGGAATCATGACCATGGCGTGCCCTCCGCGCTGCCGCCGTAGATCCCCGCGCTCATGGTGGACAGGAAGGCGGCGCAGGGAAGGCCGGAGCGCGCCGTGGCAGCCGCGACCACGCGGGCGGCCAGAAGCTCCGCCGCCCGCCGGGCCGCCTCAAGGGGCAGGGCTTGGAAGAGGCCCTCCACGGTGGGAGCCTCCACGACGGTCAGGTTCAGCTCGTCCAGCATGGCGATCACGGGAGGCAGGGCACTGGGGCTGCGGCTGCTGTGGGTGTCGAAATGCCCTTCCGCCAGTTTCGCCAGCTTGCCGGGATGGCCCACCAGCAACAGGGCCCTGAAGCCCTTGCGACCGGCCTCTTCCAGGGCATGGCCCCACTCGTTGGAGACCTCCACCACCTGCTCAGGCCCGAGTGGGAAGGCCGCCCGAGCCGCCCGCTCCCCCAGGTGGCCGGGGGTCAGACAGACGATGTCGAAACCTGCACCAAGCGCGACATCCAGGGCGCAGCTCACCGTGGCGCGGATGGCCTCCAGGCTGAAGGGGCGCACGGTGCCTGCGGTTCCGAGAATGGAAAGGCCACCCACAACCCCCAGCCGCGGGTTGAAGGTGCGGGCGGCGAGTTCACTGCCCCCTGGAATGGACACGCGAATGCGGGCTCCCGTCCACCCACATTCCTGAAGGGCCACGCGGATCATGGCCCGGGGCACGGGATTGATGGCTGCCTCACCGACAGGACTCTGGAGGCCGGGCTTGGTGACGGTCCCCACGCCCTCGCCCGCCTCGAAGTGCCAGCCCACCGCCAGCTGAACCCGCACCACCACGGAGGCGCCGTTCGTGATGTCGGGATCGTCCCCGGCATCCTTCACGACCGCCGCCTCGCCGCTCTCTACCGCCGTGCGCGCCCAGGCCACGGGTAGGGTGGCGCGAGAACCATCCGGGAAGGCAATCTCCACGGCGCTGCCAGGCTCCACGTCTGCGGCGGCGAGGGCGGCCGCCTTGGCCGCCGCCGCTGCACAGGCGCCGGTGGAGAAGCCGCTGCGCATCACCAGGCCTTCCGCCCCGTGCGCACCATCACCACGCTCATGTAGCCCAGGCGCGTGCCCCTGGCCTCCCGCAGGTCCGTCACGAGCTGCTGGCGCTCCTGCTCCACGGCGAAGGAGAGCCGCGCCTGGTCCAGCAGGCCCTTGGCCTCCAACAGGTCGATGACGGCATCCAGGCGGTCCGCCACTTTGTAGAGCACCACGGTCTCGCTGCGGTCCAGGGCCTCCTCCACCGCCTTCAGGTCCGTGGCGGGCAGCAGGGTCAGCCGGTCCTCCTGCAGGGTGAGATCCTCCCCGAAGATGGCCGCCGTGGCCTGCATGGCACTGATGCCGGGCACCACGTGGAGCCGCTCCGGGGCGACCTTCGAACGCAGCGCCTCTAGGAGGTAGCTGCTGGTGCTGTAGATGAGCGGATCGCCCAGGGTGATCTGCACCACGGCCTTGCCCGCCTCCAGGCGGGTCGCGGCCCAATCCGCCACCTCGTTCCAACTCCCGCGGGTGCGTGCGGCATCCCGAACCATGGGGTAGACGTGCTCGAGAATCTCCGGGTCCCGCACGTGCGCCGCCACGATGCCCAGGGCGAGGCTCCCTTCACTGCGCTCACTGCGAGGGGCGATGAGGGCGTCGCAGCCCTCGATCAGGCGCGCGGCGCGCAGGGTGATCAGGTCCGGCGCGCCGGGGCCCACCCCGACGGCGTAGAAGTGTCCAGGCTGGGGATTCATGCGGACTCCAGGGCGGTCTTCAGGCGGTCCAGGAAGCGGCGGCGCACGAAGGCGCGCTCGCCCAGGGCCGGGGCACAGGTGAAATCGGGAATGGCCAAGCGCGTGCGCAGGCTGTCGGGGTCCTCCCCGAGGATGTCCGACGCCACGTGATCCCCCGCCACCAGCAGGAAGGGGGCCACGTGCACCTTCCCTATGGCGCGAGCCCGCTGGATGAAGGCGTCCAGACCCTCGGAGTCATCCTCCCCTTCGAGACGCGTGAGGAAGACATCCGGTCGAAGCGAGCCGAGACGCACCCTGAGGGCCTTCAATTCGGTGTTGAAACGGGGTTCGTGGGCGTGGCCGTGGGCCACCACCAGCACGGGGCGGTCCGTGGGAAGTTCCGCCATGAGGTCTGCCGCCAGGGCCTCCAGGTCCTCCGGATCCTCCAGCAGGGCCTTGCTGCAGGAGAGGCGCAGGCCTTCGGTGGAGGCGGCGAGGATCTCGCGGTGCTTCTCCCCGGGCACTAGGTGCAGGCTCAGCACGGCGGCGGAGGTAAAACCCTCGGCTCGCAATCCGACGAGGGCCTCCTCCAGGGTCTGCACGGCTTCACCCTGGGCCCGCAGGCGCGCCACCAGGGTGCGGGCGGTCCAGGCCCACCGGACGGCGTGATCCGGATGGGCGGCGCGGACCTCCGCTTCCAGGTCGGCGTAGACGCACCGGGCCGAGGGCGAGGCCGCCCCGAAGGCAACCAGCAGGATCGCGGGCCGACCCCCCAAAGCCACGTCACCGCACCTCATGCGCCCTCCTTCGCGAGCACGGCCAGGGCGTGGATCGCGGCCACCGCGAGCGGGCTCCCGCCCCGGCGACCCTCCAGGGCGATGGCGGGGACATCGAGCCCCAGCAGCTCCGCCTTGCTCTCCACCACGTGCACGAAGCCCACGGGCATGGCCACCACCAACGCGGGCCGCAGCCCTTCCTCCGCGATCAGGCGATTCAATTCAAGGAGAGCCACAGGCGCGTTGCCGATGGCCACGATGCCGCCCTCCAGCACGGATCGCGCCTTGCGCAGGGCGAAGAGGCTCCGGGGCAGGCCAGTTTGCGCGGCCTCGTCGGCCACATCCGCATCCCCCACGTGGGCGTGAAGCCGGTCGGGGCCAAAGGCCGGGTTCACGGCCCGCAGCCGCGCCAGGCTGAGCCCGGAGCGGATCATGGTGGCGTCGGCGTAGATGGGCGCCCCGGCGCGCAGGGCTGCGATCCCCGCCTCGACAGCGTCGTTTTTGAACCGCAGGTCCTTCAACAGGCTGAAGTCCGCCGTGGTGTGGATGAGACGGCGAGCCACGGCCCACTCACCCGCGGGCAGACCATGGGCCCCCGCCTCCCGATCGATGGCGGCGAAGGAGGCAGCCTCGATGGCTTCTCCGCTCATGGGATTGCGCATCAGGGCATGGATCAGGCAGGGCATGAGAGTTCCTCCTTGGAGGCCAGGATGTCGCGGAGCCGGACGCTCTCGCCGATCACGATGAGGCCCGGCCCAGGCGGCGCTTCTGCATCCGCGCGATCCGCCAGGGTCGCGAGGGTGCCCACAACCACGGCCTGGCTTGGCAGGGTGCCGTTCACCACCAGGGCCGCGGGCAATTCCGGGGCGCGGCCCCGGGCGATGAGTTCCCGGCAGGCTTCGCGCACGACGCTGCGGCCCATGAAGAGCACCAGGGTCTCGGGGCCGCGGGCCATGCGATCCCACTCCTCGCAGGAAGGCGGATGTCCTTCCCGCTTGTGCAGGCTGAAGGCGCCCACGGAGCGGCCAAAGTCGCGGTCCGTCACGGGGATGCCCGCGGCGGCGGGCACGGCGGAGAGGCTGGAGACGCCGGGCACGATCTCGAACGGGATGCCCGCCTCCGCCAGGGCGCGAGCCTCCTCGCCCGCCCGACCGAAGAGGCAGGGATCGCCCCCCTTGAGGCGCAGCACCCGCAGTCCCTGCCAGGCCAGCTCCACCAGGAGGGCATTGGTCTGGTCCTGGGTGAGCACGCAGTGGCCCTTGTGCTTGCCCGCGTCGATGTGGCGGGCCTTGGGCGCGAACCGGGCGAGGAGTTCGGGGTTGGCGAGGGCGTCGTGGACCACGACATCGGCCTGGGACAGGCGTTCGGCGGCCTTCAGGGTGAGGAGTCCGGGATCGCCCGGTCCCGCTCCCACCAGGGCCACGGAACCCTTCGGGAAGGGATCCGGCGTGCCCTCCCCTCGGGCGATGCATTCGAGTTCCGCTCCGTGTTCTGGCCCGTAGTGAAGCACCGCCTCGCGCTTCAGGCGGGCGGCATAGGCCGGGCTGAGGCCGTCGGTGGCGAAGCTGACCGTGAGGTGCCCCTGGCGGAGGGTGGCGGGAAAGGCGAAGTCGGAGCCTCCTGCGGCATCCGCCCTCAGCACCAGGGCGCCGATCGCGCGCGCCTCCTCGGCCACGCGGGCGTTCACTTCCGGGTGGGGCGTAGCCGCGACCACCAGGAACGCACCCTGGAGGTCCGAAGTCCCGGCGTAAGGGCGCGGATGGTGGCTTGCATGGAGCCCTTCCCAGGCCTGGAGGTCCTGAAGTTCTGGCGCGATGACGCGCAGGTCTGCGCCGCCCTCGCGAAGCTTCGCGGCCTTGCGCAGGGCGATGGGTCCGCCTCCCACGAGGACCGCCAGGCGACCCTGGAGGTTCAGCTGCATGGGTACAGCCGACGTGACCGCTGGAATGCCTTTGGAGATGCCCATCCTCGCCCTCGGAGTGGCCGGTGGGCAGAAGACGCTGGACGGGGGACCGATCCGGCGACCTCCCGCACCCTCGGCGGGGGAATCAAGTCGTGGGCCGGTCTCCGGACTTGCGAGTGGCTGGTTTCAGATGAAACCCCCGAGGTCTTCCCGGTTTCCCAGTGATCTCGGCTTCAGGCCGCGCATCCGTGCTGCGTGGATGCGTCGCTTACCGTTGCGGGGCAGTGCCGGACTCTCACCGGCTTCCCGAACACCCATGACGGTGTCGAAAAACCTACCTTAGCAGGGAACGTTCGCGAACCAAGCCCGCATGCTGTGCACCCAGGCCTCGGCCCAGCGGGGCTGCGCGCCAAAATGCAGGTGCGCGTAGCTCGCCAGCAGATGGCCGTGGACATGGCCTTCGGCGGCGCCATCCCCCCGCAGGTTCTCGGCGCGCCACGCGGGTGAGGACGGCTCGCCCTCCCGCACGCTGTGGTGGAACTCGTGGGCCAGGCCCTTTTCTCCGGCGGTGCCCAGGAGCCCGTCCCGCAGCAAGCGCAGGCGCTTGTAGCCGAAGGACTGAAGCCGCTCGGTCATGCGGAAGCGCCCTGGAAGGACGCCGGCCATGGTGTGCGTGCGCCCCTCCAGGTCCACCAGGGCCTCCCCCAGGGCCATGTAGCCGCCGCATTCGGCAAAGATGGGCATGCCGGCGGCATGGGCCTCCCGCAGATCCGCGTGGAGCGGGGTGTTGGCGGCGAAGGTCGCGGCATGCAATTCGGGATAGCCGCCGGGCAGATAGAGCCCCGCGACGCCTTCGGGCAGGCGTTCCCGCAGGGGGGAGAAGGGCACCCAGCGCACCCCCAGACGCTCCAAACGGTCCAGGGTGTCGGCGTAGGTGAAGGCGAAGGCCTCGTCCCGCCCCAGGGCCACAGGCAGATCGCCCGCGGGAGCGGCCTCGATCCGCGGAAGCGGCGTCACCGGGCGCGCCAGGGTCCTGATCCGCGCCAGATCCACGGTCTCCGAAAGCCCCGCAGCCAGACGGTCTAGAGCCTCGTCCATGCCCGGCACTTCGTGGGGCTGATGGATGCCCAGGTGGCGCTCCGGCAGGCACCAGTCCTTCCGTTTGGGGATCCATCCCAGCACCTGGACGCCGGTGTAGGCTTCGATGGCGGCCCGCTGAAGCTCGAAGTGCCGAAGGCTGCCCAGGCGGTTGAGAATCACGCCCGCCAGATCGAGATCCGGCCAGAGGCGGGCATGCCCCAGGACGGTGGCGGCCACGCTGCCACCGACGCCCCCGCCATCCACCACCAGCACCACAGGCAGGCCCAGGCGCCGGGCGAGATCCGCGCCCGACCCCTGGAAGGTGACGGGATCCGAGCCATCGAAGAGGCCCATGACGCCTTCCAGCAACGCGAGATCCGCCCCTGCCCCACCCCGAGCGACGGTCTCCCGAAGGCCGTCATCGTCCTGGAAGAAGCCATCCAGGTTCCAGGAGCGCCGCCCGGCAGCCACCCCGTGCAGCATGGGATCCAGGTAGTCCGGCCCGGTCTTGAAGGGGGCGATGGTCAGCCCCTGGTGGCGGTAGGCACGCAGCAATCCCGCCGCCACCGTGGATTTGCCGCAACCCGAGTGGGTGCCCGCGAGGAGGAACATCGGTGCGCTCATCCCTGGGCCGCTCCGTGGAAGCACTCCGGGACGCTTGGATACCTGTGCCCCTTCTCCAGCCCCTCATCGGGATTCCGTCGACCGCGACTCCCCGTCACCGGTCCCTTATCCCCATCCGAAGCTGTTCCGAAAACCGAGCTCTCACGCGCCATGGATCCATCCTACGAGATGTCCTTCCAGATGCTTCCCCTGGCCCGGATGGAGCGCCGAGACCCGCTCCCTGTCCTTAGAAGCGTTCCGCCCTCAGCACCTCGACGCGGCTGCGCAGCACGATCATCCCCAAGGGTTCGAGCTCCGGGGCGACGGCTTCGAGCACGTGCTCGGCGATCTCGTCCCGGCAGACGGTGATGACCTGGGCGTGCTCGGCGACGCCCGTCGGCTCACCCCCGAACCAGATGCCGTGGCCGCCCCGTCCCTGCTCCGCCGCGATCACCGTCCAGCCCTTCACGCCCTGCTTCTGCAGGAGCGTGAGTAGGCGGTCCAGGAGGCGGTGTTCCAGGAAGAACTCCAGCTTGCTGCGCGCGCTCGTCGTCACCATGTCATCACCATCTCAGGCTCCCAGCCACTGACTCAGGGCATGCCAGAGGGGAATGCCCACCAGCACATTGAAGGGGAAGGTGATGCCGAGGGCCAGCCCCAGGCTGAGCCCCAGGTTCGCACTGGGCAGGGCCTGGCGGACGGCAGCCGGGCCCGCGATGTAGGAGGCGCTGCCGGCGAGCAACGCCGCCAGGGTGCGCCCCGCCACGTCCAGACCCGCGAGGTGGGCCCCAAGGAGCCCGAGGGCGCCGCCCAGCAAGGGCATCGCCACCCCGAAGGCCAGGATCCCGAACCCCGCCTCCCGGAAGGCATTCAGGCGACGACCCGCCACCACGCCCATGTCCAGCAGGAAGAGGCAGAGCAGGCCCGGGAAGACCCCCTCCACCACGGGCTGCAGGGAGGCACGGCCCCTTTCAGCGCTCAGGAGCCCCACCAGCATGCTTCCCACGAGCAGGAGGAGCGGCGCACTGGTGAGGAGTTCGTGCCAGGGCATCCCGTCCCGCCCGGCGCGGTTCGCCCGCAGCCCGATGCTCAGGGCCAGCAGGATGCCCGGAACTTCCATCGCCGCCAGGAGCACCAGCAGGCTGCCGTCCGTGACCAGCCCGCGATCCGCCAGATAGGCACTGCCTGCGGCGAAGGTCGCCACGCTCACGCTGCCGTAATGGGCCGCCACCGCCGCATGATCGACGCAGTCGACCTTGCGAGCCAACAGGCGCAGCAGGCCGAAGGCGCCCGCCACCGTGCCGACCGCCAGCGCGAGGGCCAGGGGCAGCAGGATCCAGACCGAAGTGCCCCCATGATCCGAAGCCAACTCGGCCCCGCCCCGAAACCCGATGGCGAACACCAGATATAGGCTCAGGGCCTTGGACACCGGCGGCGGCACCTCCAGATCCGAGCGCACACGGCTCGCGGCCACCCCCAGCAGGAAGAAGAGCACGGCCGGACTGGCAAGATTCTGGAGGGCGGAAGCGGCAACGGACAAGGTTCACCTGGGTCGGGGCGCAGGGCCCCAATGGATCTGGGATGCCGATGGGCATGAAGGCGGCCCAACGGTCGTGTAACTTCACGCGTTTCTGCCCCCCAGCCCCAGGCCCTTCAGCAAGTCCTCCCGCCGCCGCCGCGACACCGGCAAGCGCCCACTCGGCAGCACCACCTCATCTCCATCCGTCACCTCCCGCACCCGCTCCAGGTTTACGAGGATGTGGCGGTTCACGCGCAGGAAGCGGTGGGCGCGCAAGCGCTCCTCCCAGTGGGCCAGGGCGCCATCCACCCGCTGGGGGCCGTCACAGGTCCAGGCCACGCAGTCACCCAGATCCGCGACGAGGGCTTCGACGTCCTCGGGACGCAGCAGGCCCGTGGCCGGGTACGGCGCGAAACCGCGTGAGAGCTGGGTGGTGGCGGGTACCGTGAACCCAGGCCACCCCCTTCCAGAGACGCAGGGAATCCAGTTCCCACAGTACCTTGGGAGCCTCCAGTTGTCCCCAGGTCGGATGCTCGAGATGCAAGCCGAACCTGTACCCCGGAGCCTCCCAAGAGCTCAGCACCGGGCGCCCCGCCTCCCACACGGTCTCGTTTCGAGCGGCGACACGCCGGGACTGGGCCAGCAGCAGTGGTGCGATTAGGCAGATCATCAACGGACGACGCATGGCTCACCCCCGCCAGACGAAGCTGACCCGGAAGCCACCGGGAATGCCTTCCATGTCCAGGTCCTCCGGCTTGCGCATCCTCTGGCGCAGCGCGTCCAGGCTCGTCCCCGAGCCGACTTCCCCCGGCGTGCCGTTGCCGGGATCCTCCACCGCCACCCACAGGCCCTTGCCCTCCGCCCGGGCCTCGATGCGCACCCGGCCACCGGCTTTGCGGGGCTCGATGCCATGTCTGAGGGCGTTCTCCACGAGCACCTGGAGGCCCAGCACGGGCAGTTCCCGCTCTAGCAGTTCCTCTGGCACGTCGATCACCACCGTGAGGCGTGCCCCGAAGCGGTCCCGGGCCAGGGCCAGGAGGTCCTCGGCGAAGGACAGTTCCTGTCGCAGGGGCACCGTGGCCGCCGCCTCCCGAGGAGATTCCTCGATCTGAGCGATGAGGGTGTTGAAGCTGTTTAGGAGGAAGTGGGGCGCCAGTCGCGCCCGCAGCGCCAGATCCTGGCTCTCCTTCAGGCGCGCCCGCATCCGCAGGTAGCCGAACAGCCCTGCGAGGATCCCCGCCAGGACGACGAATTGACCGGCGGCGGCGAGCCGGAGTTCCGGACGCAACATGCTCGTGCGCACCCATCCGCCCCACACCGCGACTTCGGTCTGCCACATCGGCCCGGACGGTTCCGGCAGGAGCCACCAGGCCAACGCCGCCAGAAGTCCTGCGAAGCCGGGCCATCCCAGGATTAGGGCGAGGCGGTTCCGGAGCCGGGACAGACCCCACGCCCCCAGCACCGCCGTCAGGGGCAACACGGCATAGCGCAGGGCGGTGCCCAGGTGGCTCGGCCACGCCGTCGGATCCGCCAGGTTGATGCTCTGCTTGCGGGCCAGATCCACGATCCAGGGCTCCACCTCGTCCATCCGGAAGCCGGTGGCCACGAAGCGCCAATCCCAGGGCATGAAACAGAGAACGGCAAGCAGCAAGGGCGGCAGCAACGCAAGGAGCGGGTGGGCGTCCAGGCGCCGCAGGGCGCTGGTGGCGAGCTTCATGGGACCTCCAACATGAGGATCCCATGCTGGGGCGCAAGGGTTGGTCGGGGAATGGGGCGGCGGACCACTGGCGCTAAGGGGCGTCGGACTGGTCTGGAATGGCTCGCAAGCGGCGCCAAGCAAACGCCCCGCCGAAAGGCGGGGCGTCTCAGAACGAAGGTGTCGGCCTAGCGGATCTTGTGGGTCCAACCGCGCTTGTCGGCCACGCGACCGTACTGGATGTCCAGCAGGGTGGCGCGGATCTTCATGGCGAGGGGGCCCACTTCGCCACCGTTGATGACCCAGTCGCCGTTGGCGGTGCGCAGGGTGCCGATGGGGCTCACGACGGCGGCGGTGCCGCAGGCGAAGGCCTCCTTCAGGGTGCCGTTGTCGATGCCGGCCTTGATGTCGCTCAGGGCGATGCGGCGCTCCACCACCTTCAGGCCGAGTTCCTCGGAAGCCAGGCGCAGCAGGCTCTCGCGGGTGATGCCTTCCAGGATCGTGCCGGTCTTCTCGGGGGTGTGGACGACGGGCTGGCCGTTCTCCTCGAAGATGAGGAAGACGTTCATGCCGCCCAGCTCCTCGAGGTAGGTGCGTTCCTGGGCGTCCAGGTAGAGCACCTGGCTGCAGCCCTTGGCGTTGGCGGCCTTGCCGGGAAGGAGGCTGGCGGCGTAGTTGCCGGCACACTTGGCAGAGCCGGTGCCCCCGCGGACGGCGCGGACATAGTCCTCCTCCACCCAGATGGTCACGGGCTTGATGCCCTCCTTGAAGTAGGGGCCCGCCGGGCCGCCGATGAGGATGAAGAGGTACTCGCTGGCCGCCTTCACCCCCAGCTCGTGACCGGTGCCGATCATGAAGGGGCGGAAGTAGTAGCTCTGGTCCTTGAGGCCCTCGGCATCCAGGGTCTCGGGCACCCAGGGGTGATCCACGCTCAGAAGCAGGTCCGCGGCTTCCACGAAGAGGGCCTCAGGAATCTCGGGCATGGCGAGGCGGGCGGCGCTCTGGTTGAAACGGCGGGCATTGGCCTCGGGGCGGAAGCAGTTCACGCCGCCATCCGCCTGGCGGTAGGCCTTGAAGCCCTCGAAGATCGCCTGGCCGTAGTGCAGCACGTTGGCCGCCGGGTCGAGGCTGAGAGGACCGTAGGGCTTCAGCTCGCCCTTGCCCCACACGCCATCGGCGTAGGGAATGACCACCATGTGCTCGGAGAAGGCCTTGCCGAAGGCGAGGTCCTTCATACGCTCGGCGCGTTCGGCGTCGGAGACGCGGGGCTCGGCGAGGGTGATGCTGAAACGGTCAGACATGGAAGCTCCTACGGGTGTGGGGAACTAGATCAACTTCCCAAGGCGCGCGATGGCGTCCCGGGTGACATCGGGGGCGTGGGTGGAGAAGTTCAGGCGGAGGCAGTTGGTGCCGCGACCGTCCGCGAAGAAGAGCGGCCCCGGCGCGAAGGCGAGGCCGTGGCGAACCGCCTCCTGGAGGAGGTCCACGGTATTGACGTCCTCGGGCATCACCACCCAGAGGTGCATGCCGCCCTTGGGTTCGCTGATTTCGGCATCCTTGGGGAAGTGCTTGTGGAGCGCTTCAAGCATGGCGTCCCGACGTTCCCGGAGGGCGCGCCGCAGCTTGACGAGGTGCCGCTTGTAGCCGCCGCTCTCCAGCAGGTGGGCCACCACCGCCTGGGACAGGGCCGGGAGGGCCACGGTGTGGACCTCCTGCACTAGGGACATCCGCGCCAACAGCGGCTCCTGGGCCACCACATAGCCGAGACGCAGCCCGGCAGCTAGGCTCTTGGAGAAGGAACCCACGTGCACCACGTGATCCGCCTCCGGCAACATTCGGAACGAGGGGATGGAGATGCCTGTGAAACGCAGGTCGTGATAGGTGTCGTCCTCCACCAACAGCACCCCGTGCTGCCGGGTCAGGGCCAGCACCCGCTCGCGCCGAGCCCGGCTGTAGGTCAGCCCGGTCGGATTGTGGAAGGTCGACACGGTGAAGAGCAGCTTGGCGTCGCCCTTCTGGAGGGCGGAGGCCAGGCGATCGGGATGCAGACCGGCCCGGTCCACGGGCACCGGCACCGCCTCGCGGCCCATGGCCCGGATCAGCGCCAGGAAACCCACGTAGCAGGGGCTCTCCACGAGGATCCGGTCCCCAGGCAGCGTGAAAGTTTCCAGCACCGACGCCAGGGCGGACTGGGCGCCCGGCGTGGCGCGGATGCCCCAGCCTTCGGGAATGGGTTCGCCTTCGGAGGCCAGCCAGTCCCGCACTGCCTGGAGGTACGGCGGGTAGCCCGCGGGGGAGGTGTAGGCCCAGGCTTCCGGTCCCAGTTCGCGCATCGTGCGGGTGTAGAGGCGGCGCAGGGTCTCAAAGGGCAGCAGGTCGGACGGCGGGAAGGCCGCGCTGAAGCTGAGCAGTTCGCGGTTCTGGGCTCGTCCCAGGGTCTCACCGAGCCAGGGACCCAGCGCATCTTCTCGCACCCGCAGCTCAGACCCCTCAAAGGGGAACGCTTCGGGTTCCAGGATGGCGGGCACTTCCGGCAGGCGGTCATTCACGAAGCTGCCCCGGCCGTGCACCGTCTGAATCCAACCCGTTCGTTTCAGTCCCGCCAGGGCCTTGAGCACCGTCAGGCGATGGACGTTGAAGCGCTGGCTGAGCTGCGGCACCGCGGGCAGACGCATCCCCGGCTGCCACTCCCCCTGCTGGATGAGCGTGCGCAGGGCCCGCTGAAGCTGCAGGTAGAGGGGGCTGGGCGCCGTGGGATTGAGGGGGGCTGGACTCATCATGCGCCCCAAAAGTAGGCCCAATTCGGGTGTGATTCCAGCAAACCCGCCTCAGTTACGCAGGCCTTCGCAGACCACTTCACACCAAAGTCACCCCCAGACCGGCACAGACCACTTTGATACAGACGGGTGCCTCGCTCCGACATTCCTACGTCCTGCCCCAGACCAATGCCGCCCGGAACCCAGGAGGCGCGATCCATCGCTCATGGCAGGACTCGCGGATGTCACGCGTCCTGGTGATCGGCCAACCTCAGCCTGAACACGCCATTCGTTGAAATGAAGGAACCTCGAAATACGCGAATCGCCCTCCGAGCGCATGAAATGGGGATCAGGGACGGTGCCGACTCTTCGCAAACAGAGTGGGCGGGCTGGCTCGAATGGACGCTCCACCCGCACCTCCCAGGGCCAGCGGAATCCCGCCGGGGCACTCAGCGTCGCTGCACCAGGAGCACCGCTCCAATGCTGAGGGCACCGCCCACGATGCTGGTCCAGGTCGGTATTTCACCCAGAAAGACGAAGGCCAGCACCAGGGCCGACACCGGCACCAGAAAGCTGAAGCTGCTGGCCCGGGCACCACCCACGCGCTTGGCGGCCTCGAAATAGACCGTCGTGCCGAAGGTCCCCGCCAGGAGTGCCAAATAGACCGCGTTGATCCAGAACGGACCACTCAGGTGGCCGATGGCGAAGGGCTGCTTCGACAGGGCCAGGGGCAGCAGCAGAAGGGCGCAGCCCACGGACACCCAGAAGCTGTGGACGAACACCGAGATCCGCTTCTGTGCCTGGGCGGTCCACAGCGTCAACAGAGCGTAAGAGAGGGCCGCCCCCAGGAAATACAGGTTCTCGGGGCGCAGGAAGGAGCGCAGCTGGAATGTCGGCCCAAGGATCTGCAGGATGCCGCCACCGAAGCCCAGGGCCAGCCCCAGCGCCGTGCGGCGGTCCACCTTGTGGCTGAGGAACACCGAGGCCAGGAGGTTGGCGAAGAGCGGGTTCAGGCTCGGCACGAGCACGCCGCCGTAGCCGCCGTGCCCGGTCTTGAGCCCCCCCAGGAAGCAGAGGTTGTAGACCCCGAGGGCCGCCGCGGAGAGCAGGACGTAGGGCCAGGTTCCCCTGGGCACCGAAAACGACTCCTTCCGCCACCAGAGAATCGGCAGGAAGCTCAGCGCACTCAGGAGGAAACGCCAGAGGGCCGTGACTTCTGGCGCATTTCCGGAAGCCCAGCGAGCGGTGATCCAGGAGCCGCCCCAGGCCACCATGGCGAGCACGGCAAGGGCGAGAAAGGCGGGCTGGTGTGTGCGCTCGGACATCTGGGCATTCTGCGGCCCAGGGAAAGGAAAAGCGAACCACCAATGTCCCGAAGGACAGACCTCGGCCCGCCCTCAGACGGGTTCGACGACTTTCGCGGGAACCGCCTCCGCCTTGCGCTCCTGCCAACCGCCCCCCGCCAGTGCCGCAAACAACAGCAGGTTGGCGATGCACCTTGGGATTCCACTTCCAGAGTCGATCGCCCAGGCGCTCCTACCGGAGCAATTCCAGCGACTCCATCACCCTGGCCGAGGCATCCCCTCAGGGCGCACGGGAAGCTTGGCGGCAGTGGAGATCAGAACGCGGAACCGCGCATTAGGCGTGAACGCGTGCCTCCAGTGGACGGTCACCAGTTCGGCCCGAAACGACGAGGACGCGGATGGAGCCGCCCTTGCACCCTCGAAGCCGTCGGACATGCCCGGCACCAACGGAAAAGGGCCCCGAAACCGGGGCCCTCTCCATTTTTCAGAGATCTGACCTTAGAGCTTGGGCTTGGACTTGACGATCGCCAAGGTGCCCACGCGCAGAACGCCCTGCTGCACCACACGGTTGGCATCCAGGTACTGGAAACCGGTGGCGGTCAGGCTGACGGGACCCGTCACGGTGAGCTTCCGATCGATGCCCAGCTGGAACGTCTTGCCGGCGGCGTTGTAGGCGTCCGCGCTGAGGGCCTCAGGCTTCGGCAACGTCGTCGTCGAACCGAGAAGGGCGTGCTTGTGGAAGAAGCCCGCCTGCAGCGCTCCCTTGTCCTCTTGGATCATCAGCAGCGGCGTGCCGGGAAGGCTGAGGTGCTTGGTGCTGCCCAGCCAGGTCACCAAGGCGGTGGCACTGACCTGAGGCTTGGCCCAGGTCACCAGATCGCTGCCCAGGAGGAGGGCCAGGGCCTGACCACGGCCGGTGACCTCCGTGGCGGGTCCGACCAGTTCAAGCACCACATGGGCGTTGGTGGAAAGCGCCGGGTTGATCACCAGGGCGAATTCACCCGCGGCGATGTTCTCGGGGTTCGTGTACTGCAGGGCCAGGGACAGGGTCTCGACGGCCTTTGTGACGGAACCGGCGCCATTGGTGGCCGTCAGGGTATAGGTCGCACCAAGCGGCACTTCGATGGAGGTCTTGCCCGTGAGCTTCCCGACTCCGTTATCCATGGCCAGCGCGGACTCGCCCTTGACTTCCCACGTCAGCTTGGCCTTGCCCGTGGCGAGCTCCTCCCACTTCAGCCAGGTAATCTCGGGCGCGAGCACGGTCACCGTGGCCTGCTTGGTGATCTCACCCGACTTGTTCTTGGCGGTCAGGGTGTAGGTCGTGGTGGCCTTGGGGGCGAAGGTCAAGCTGCTCTTGCCTGTCACGTCTCCCACTTCAGGCGAAATGGTGAGCGTATCCGCCCCGAGACTCGCCCAAGTGAGGGTCACAAGCTGCCCGTAGAAGCAGTTCGTGGCCTCGAACGACTGGATCACCGGCTTGACCTCCAGGGTCACCTGGGCCGTGACATCGCCCGAATCGTTGGAGGCGGTCAGGGTGTAGGTCGTGGGCTTCAGGGGCATGACGGCCACGCTGTTCTTGCCCGTGACATCGCCGATCCCGTTATCGATCTTCACCGAGCGCGCACCGCGAGCCTCCCAGCTCAAGGTGACGGTCGTGCCGGCCTCCAGCGTGCTGGGAGTGGCCTTGAAGTTGGACACCGCAGGCTTCGGCACGGTCACCAGAGTCGTGGCCGTCGTGGTGCCGATGGGATTGACGGCCGTGAGGGTATAGGTCGTCGTGGCCGAGGGAACCAGTTCGATGCTGGACTTGCCAGTGACGACGCCCACGCCAGGAGCGATGCTCACACTCTGGGCGCCCGAAACGTTCCAGGTCAGCTTGGTCTTCTGGCCGTATTCCACCGTCTCCGGGGTGGCAACGAAACCGGTCACGCTCGGGGCAGCCACCTGAACGGCGGCCTGACGGGTGGTCTCACCCGCCTTGTTCTTGGCCGTCAGGGTGTACGTGGTGTTCTCCAGCGGGGAGACATCCACGCTCGTCTTGCCCGTGACATCGCCCACACCGGGGGTGATGACGAGGCTCTCGGCTCCCAGGGCGGTCCAGGCCAGGGTGGCCTTGCCGCCGGGGTAGGTCACCCCACCCGTGAAGGCCGCGATACCCGGCTTCACCGCCACGGTGGTCTGAGAGCTGACCTCGCCGGACGCATTCGTGATGTAGATGGTGTAGGTCGTCGTCACCGAGGGATTCACGTCCACGCTGGTCTTGCCGGTGACATCGCCGACACCGGGTTCGATGCGCACGGAACTTCCGCCCTTGGCATCCCAGCGCAGCGTGGCCTTGCCGCCCGCCTCGATGCTGGAGGCAGAGGGCGTGAAGGAGGTCACGGCGGGCTTGTTCAGCGTCACCAGCGTGCTGGAGGTGGCCATGCCCTGGGCGTTGGTGGCCGTCAGGACATAGGTCGTGGTGGCGGTGGGAGTGACCTCCACACTGGTCTTGCCGGTCACCGAGCCGACGCCCGGGACGATGTTCAGCTGGTCCGCCCCGGAGGCCGTCCAGGAGAGGACCACCTTCGCGCCGAAGTCTACAGACGTGGGCGAGGCGGTGAGTGCGGAAATGGTCGGGGCGACCAGGGGGGCGTCGGACTTCTTGCCGCCGCAGCCGAGGGTCAGAACCATCACGGCCGCAGGAACGGCAAAGGGGAGCAATCGAAGGCGGCTCATCTTAGTTCACCTGATTCAGCATCAGCGCGACATCGTTCTCATCGACGCGCCCGTCCTTGTTGAGGTCCATGGTGGCGCTCCAGCCCGTGCTCAGGGCCGTCTTGCCCAGGCCCGAAGCCAGCTTCGCCAGATCGAACACGGACCAAGCCCCACCGACGGGGGTCTTGAGGCTCGTGGGCACCGTCAGGGCGACATCGTCCACATTGAACAGGGAGTACTGCACCGACGGCGACGTGGTTCCGAGGTGCTCCACCCACCAGACCAGGCGGAGCCGCTGCCCCTTGGCCGCCTCCGGAATCGGCATCGAATACTGCGTGATCGCATTGTTCAGCGCCGGATCGTTCATGATGTCCAGGTAGGCCACCGGGTTCCATGCAGCGTCAAGAAGCAGCACTTCCAGCAGGGCCTTGTTGGCGACGTTGGTGCCCCGCTGGAGCACCGAGAAGCTCAGAGACGCGCCCGGGGTATTTTCAGGAACGACGAAGAGGTTGTCATTGCTGGGGTGGTTGTAGTTCACCTGGAAATTGAAGTTGGCCGCCCAACCGCTGGGGCAGAGGCTGTAGTTCCCCGTCCGGGCGTACTTGTAGTTTGCCTGGATGTAGGGCTGCTTGTTCCACCCACTGCCTGCATAGTTCAACTGACCGAAGTTGGCGTAGTCACCGCTCTCGTACGACCGATTGACCAGCAGCTGCTGGGTGTCGTTCGTGACGGTGAAACTCAGGGGTGCGGATGCCCCGAGGTTGCCCGCGGCATCGTAGGTCTTAATAACAAGCTCATGCGACCCGTTCGACAGCTCGTTGCTGAGCAGGTTGGAATTCCAAGAACCGGACGAGATGGTGTAGGGACCGCCCACCCGGAGTCCGTCGATCCAGGTCTCGAACTGAGTCACGGCGACATTGTCCGCCAGGGTGAAGCCAAGCGAGATCACGCCGCTGGTGCCCGTCACGGAGACATTGGTGACCGTGGGAGCCGCGAGATCCGGAGTGGCGCTGTAGACGCCCACATTGATGCCCGCAAAGGCGTTGTGCACCGCGATGACCTCGGTGCCGCCCGCGCCATAGAGATCTGTGGCGGCGCGGATGCAGCTCTCCCGAGCCTCGGCGTAGTTCGTCATGGGCCCGAAATAGTTCGTGAGCGCGCGGTACCAGATCCTCGCCGCCTTGTCGGTGCCGATGCCGGTCATGCCGTCCGGCAGCATGGTCGTCCCGTAGGTCGTGTTGCCAGCCACCGCGCCCGCGGACAGGAAATAGAACATGCGGTTGGCGGGTCCACTGGTGTAGTGGACATCCGTCGTGGCCCCCATGCTCCAGGACCAGGCATCCAGGTTGCCGCTCACCAGGCTGGGCTTGTACATGGACCGCATCACGCTGCCCAACTGCATGCCGATGTTCCAGGTGACCCCGTTCGTGCCCGTGGGTGTCGTGAAGGCGTTGGCGATATCCGGGATGGTGCTGCCGGTCGCATTCGCCGCGCGGGTGTAGATCTCCACCATCTTGCCGAGGATGTCGGAGTTGGCCTCGTTGGGCCCGCCGCTCTCATCGGAGTAGATCAGACCGGCCGAAAACGAGTTCACGCCATGGCTGATCTCATGGCCCGCCACATCCAGGGCCGTCATGGCGCGCCCGGTCTGGGGACCGCTCGTCACATCGCCGTAGGTCATGCAGAAGCAGGACGCGTTCCAGAAAGCATTGTCGGCTGCAGTCGCAGCATGGACCCGGGTCAGCACCGCGCTGCCCTGATTGTCGATGCCGTTGCGGTTGAAGATGTTCTTGTAGAAGTCCCAGGTCACCTGGGTGCCATAGGCGCCGTCCACCGCCGCGGTCTGGCCATTCGTGCTCATGGGATCGGGACCGCTGTAGTTCGCGCCGTCGCCCCAGATGTTGTCAGCATCTGTATAGAGTTGGCCCGCACCTGAGGTCATCCGACTGACTTGGTTTCCGGTAAAGCCATAGAGAGGGTGCGCCTTGACCGGTCGAACCAGATCGATGAGGGAATAGGTGGTGCCATCAAAGGCCGTGTTGATCGTCACGTCCCCGGGCGCCCCATCCACGCCATTGAAGGCGCTCTTGCCCGTGCCCGTGGCCGGGGTGAGTGGAGGAGGGGCGAAGTGCTGCAGGCTGTCCCAGGTCTTGAGCACCTCGCCGGTGTGGGCCTGGATGATGTAGTCCTGCTGGCGCACGCCATCCAGATTGTTTTCGAGCTCGGTATGCACGTGATACGCGAGCACATGGCCGCCCGTGAAGCGGCGGTACTCGAGCGCGTTCAACTCCTCGCCCGGCTGGCTGAAGATCCGGGTCTCCACATTCCCGGTCTGGGGATAGAGCACCAGCTCTGCCTGGGGCGGCAAAGCAAACGTGCCCTTGGGAGCCAGCTGCTTGGCCGCGATGGCCAGAGCCTCCGCATGCTCCAGGGTGGGAGTGATCGA
This sequence comes from uncultured Solibacteraceae bacterium, assembly GCA_964415525.1. Taxonomy (GTDB): domain Bacteria; phylum Acidobacteriota; class Holophagae; order Holophagales; family Holophagaceae; genus CAZPUI01. The sequence goes on along the minus strand of CAYQAS010000003.1, from coordinate 12,418 downwards.
GACCTCCCCCACGTGAGGCGCACTCACGGTCTCTTCCTGGAAGGTGCCCGCCAGGGTCTGGTGGGTGACGACCTGGGCACCCCAGACTTTCACCCCACCGACGCGGGGCTGGAAACGGGTGTGCACCATGCCGAGTTCGTCGGTATGGGCGGCGGTGCGCTGGAGCTGCACCCCACGGCCAAGATTGAGTTCAGAGAGGCGATTCGACAGATGCGCTTCCGCCTGTTGGACACGCAGAGACTCCGTCTGCCGGAGCTGGGCCTGAGCCTGTCGACTCAGTGGCTGAGTCGGGGCCTGTCCAGAAAGGACGCCGGCCACCAACAAACAGGTGACAGTCGCCAGACACGATCGGGTTCGGGGGGGCATGGATCCTCCTGAAAAGAATGAAATTAAGGACGGAGCGGGGTGAAGCAAAACGACTTTCAGTTGCAGCGGCTGAGACCCCCAGGTTCAAAGCCCACCAAGGCTTAAATCCAGAGGTCTCCAGGCGCCACGGGCGGGAGAACTGTCCAAGAAAGCGAGAATTGCCACAACTCTGTATCAGAGCTTAGCGACGAGCTTCACATCGCGAAACAGCTAATAGACAGCCTCGTCTGCCAGCAGCCTCATATAACCATCCTTTTTCACAGTCGTCACGTTACGTGGCTTGGCTTCGCAAATCTTGGCCAGCGCTCAATGACAAAACAAACGCAAGCCATGGATCCCTTCCCCCATCTCCCATGAATCTCAAGGACTGGCGCCCCAAGGAGAGCCTGAATCCGCTCATCGCCGGATGTATGTATATTTAATTTAGCGTCCCGGTGTATGGGGCGCTCCAACCCCATCCAGGGCCTGCTCCAGCCCCTTCAGATCCTGAAGCGCCTTCCCGAACGCCACTCGCCAAATCTTGAGGCCCTCTCCCGCCCAGGTGAGGTCCTGAACCTCCGTGGCCGTCGGCTTCTGGGTGGTGCCCCAGGTGGCGGTAGCGCCTTCCCGGGCGCGGCTCGCGAGGCTCGGCGGGGTAGGCACCATGCGGCTGCTGCGCACCCGATCTCCGTTCAGGTCCCGTCCCAGATCCTTGAGGACATGGTCGAGGATGCGGACCTTGGCCAGAAGGCTGGCATCCGCCGCGGGCCAATCAGTGATCGCCTTGCGTATGTGATCCAGACGGCTCTGGGCCTCCGCAAGCTGCTTCCCCGCGGCGCCGATATCCTGCAGAACGACCTGTGCCTGGCGCTCGAAGGTGGCCCGTTCGGACCAGGGGCGCCCTTCGTCTAGGGCCTTCACCTCGAAGCTCACGGGACCGGCAACCTCCTTCAGGACCCCATCCACTCGGAAACTCAGGCTGGCCCTGTATACGCCGGGCCCGGCCAGGGGGCCGCGTGGGCCGTAGTCCCAGGGATCCCGCTCACCCTCGGGCTTGAGGTCCACGGGATTCGGCGCGGGCTGACGCAGATTCCAGGCCACCCGGTGGAGCCCCTGACTCACGGGCCCCTGCTGGCGGGCGATCACCTTGCCGCTAGCATCCGTGATCGTGAGGAAGGCCGCGGGGGCGATCTCGCGTTCCTCGGCAGTGAGGGCGTCGAAGTCGGGAATAACGACTTCGCGTCCCGCCTTCTCCGCCTCCTTTTCAGCCGCCTGCCGCTGTTTCTTGAGGCTCTTGGGCTCCGCCTTCACCAGATAGGTGAACACCGCGCCGAAGGGCGGGTTGTCGGCGGTGTAGAGCAGCTCGCCCTGGAAGCTCTTGCCGGGGCCACCCAGGGGCGAAGCCACCTGGTACGCCAGGGCGGGGCGCAGGCCGAAGAGGTGCGCGGGCTTCGTCGCCTGCGCCTCCGCCGCCTCCCGCAGGGGTGTGAGGTCATCCAGGATGTAGAACCCGCGCCCGAAGGTGGCCACCACCAGATCGCCCTCGCGCGGATGCACCACCAGGTCCTTAACCGGGATGTTCGGCAGCTTGCGGAACTTGGTCCAAGTGGTGCCCGCATCCAGGCTGAAGAAGAGGCCGAATTCTGTGCCCGCATAGAGCAACCCAGCGCGGGCCGGATCCTCCTTGAGCACGTGCACGCTGCCCCGGTCGGGCAGGTTCGCGGCGAGGGATTCCCAGGTGCGACCCCGGTCCCGGCTGCGCAGGGCGTAGGGTCTGAAGTCCCCGTCCTTGTGATTGTTGAAGGCAGCGTAAACGGTGTTCGCATCGTGGGGGCTGGCGGCGAGGCAACTCACGTAGGTGCGCGCCGGAACGCCGGGAAAGGCCTCCACCTTGCGCCAGGCGCCGCCGCCATCCTCGCTCACCTGCACCAGGCCATCGTCGGTTCCGGCGTAGAGAAGACCTTCCACCTTCGGGCTCTCGGACAGGCTCACCAGGTTGCCGTAGAAGCTCGTGCTGACGTTCCGGGCGATGGCATCCACCCCCCAGACCTTCCCCATGACCTTGAAGCCGTTGCGGTCCAACTGCCGTGTGAGGTCTGGGCTCACGGCCTTCCAGCTATCCCCGCGGTCGTCGGAACGGAAGAGCTTGTTGGCGGCGAAGTAGAGCCGCTTGCTGTGGTGCGGGCTCACAAGAACCGGCGCATCCCAGTTCCAGCGCAGGGCGGGCTCGCCGGGAGCCGACTGAGGCTGGATGGAGACCTTCTCGCCGGTGCGGCGATCGAAGCGCACGAGGCCGCCGTGCTGGCTCTCCGAGTAGATCGTGTTTGGGTCCTCGGGGTCGCAGGCCTGCCAGAAGCCGTCGCCCCCCTGGGTGACGATCCAGTCGGCGTTGGTAGCGCCATGGAGCTCCCGCGTCCGGCTCGGCCCGCCCAGGCTGTAGTTGTCCTGGGTGCCGCCATAGACGTGATAGAAGGGCCGCGCGTGATCCACCGCCACGCGGTAGAACTGGGTGATGGGCAGGTTGCTCTTGTACTGCCAGGTGGCGCAGCGGTCCCAGCTCTCGTAGACGCCACCGTCATTGCCGTTCACCACGTGGTCGGAATTCGCCGGATCGATCCAGAGGGCGTGATTGTCCACGTGCTTGTGTCGCTCCCCAGCTCGCTTCCAGGTCTTGCCGCCGTCCTCCGAGACCTGGAGCCAGACGTCCATGGCGTAGATGCGGTCCGCCACATTCGGATCGGTGTAGAGCTTCTGGTAGTACTGCGCACTGCCGGAGACCCACTCGCTGCGCCGCTCCCAGGTCTCGCCGCCGTCCAGGGAGCGGAAGAAGCCGCCGGTCTTGTTCGCCGCTTCCACGGTGGCGAACAAGACACCGGGGCGATGCGGGCAGAGGGCAAGGCCAATGCGGCCGAGATCTTCCTTCGGTAGACCACTGCTGAGTTTCCGCCACGTGGCGCCACCGTCGGTGCTCTTCCAAAGCGCGCTGCCGGGCCCTCCATGCACGATGCCCCAGACATGGCGCTCTCGCTGGTGCGTGGCGGCGAAGAGCACGTCAGGCTGCTTCGGATCCATCACGACGTCCGTCACGCCCGTGTGGGCATCCCCCGTCAGGATGGCCTTCCAGGTCTTGCCTCCATCCGTCGTCTTGTAGAGCCCACGCTCGCCCCCGGATCGCCACAGCGGACCCTGGGCCGCCACGAACACCACGTCGCTGTTGCGCGGATCGATGACCACTTTGCCGAGGTGCTCGCTGTCCTTCAGCCCCACGTTCGTCCAGCTCTTGCCCCCGTCGAGGCTCTTGTAGAGGCCGTCGCCGCAGCCCACGGAACGTTGGGCGTTATTCTCGCCGCTGCCCACCCACACCGTGTCGGGGCGGTTCGGATCCACGGTCACGCAGCCGATGGAGGAGCTGCCCTCCTTGTCGAAGAGGGGCGTCCACGTAGTGCCCGCGTTCACGGTCTTGAACACACCGCCTGAGGCCACGGCGGCGTACCAGACCGCCTTGTTGCGGGGGTCCACGGCGAGGTCGGCAATTCGGCCCGAGGTCACGGCGGGACCGATGTTGCGCAGCGGCAGGTCCCCCAGGGCATCCAGTGCCGATTTGGGACGGGCGATGTCGACCGCACCGGCTTTGGGTTTGACAGGCTGAGCCAGGACCGGCACCACCAGCAACAGGGCAAGCGAACTCAGCAGGCGCATAGAGTCTCCGGGGGAAAGTGCGACCATCCTAGCGCGGTTCGACACAAAGCCTCGTCATACGATGGTTGTCATTTGAGCCCAGGCTTCAAGGTGCCGATGACTCCCATTCACCCCCCGGGAGCAACCATGCCCATCGCCATCTGGAGTCCGCAGTACGAGACCGGCCACGTCACCGTGGACGAGCAGCATCGGCGACTCTTCCAGATGGTCAACGACCTGCATCACGCCATCATCAGCGGCCACGGCCCCGAAAAGGTCGGCCCGATCCTCAAGGGACTCGCCAGTTACACCGTGGAACACTTCCGTACCGAAGAGCTGATGATGGCCACCACGGGCTATCCCGGCCTCGCCCGTCACAAAGAGGCCCACACCGCCCTGGTGAAGGCGGTGAAGGAACTCCTCGGCAAGTTCGACGTCGGCGAGACCGTGCTGCCCAGCACCCTCAGCCGATTCCTCACGGACTGGCTGAATCACCACATCAAGGAAGAGGACAAGGCCCTGATCGGGTGGGTCAAGTCGAAGGAATAGCTACATCACCTGCAGCATGTCCGCGACTTCGCGGCGCAAGTCGGCGATGCCGGTGCCCTTGTCGGCGCTCACCCAGGCGATGTCGTTGGGCATGAGCCCGATCATCTTCGCCACATCCCGACGCTGGGCGAGGCTGCGGCTCGGCTTCACCTTGTCGGCCTTGGTGCCCACGATGCGGAACGGCAGATCCGCCATGCGCAGCCACTCGAACATCTGGATGTCCAGCTTGGTGGGGCCGACTTCCGCATCCACCAACACATAGACCATGCGCAGGGAGGGACGTCCGGCGAGGTAGCCCTCGATCATCTCCGCCCAGCCCTCCTTCTCGGACTTGGGGCCCGAGGCGTAGCCGTAGCCCGGCAGATCGACGATCCAGCGGTCGGGGCCGGTGAGGAAGACGTTGATGAGCCGCGTGCGGCCCGGCGTCTTGGAGGTGCGGGCCAGCTTGCTCTGCATCACCAGGGCGTTGAGGAGTGAGCTCTTGCCCACGTTGGAGCGGCCCACGAAGGCCACTTCGGCAAAGCAGGTGCCGAGCTGCCGCACATCGCTGGCGGACTTCAGGAAACGGGCATCGGAGAGCGGTTGCGCCATGGGGTCATTGTAGGCCCTCGCCGCCGCCGGATCGTCGCGATTCGGTCAGGCGCCCGCGGGAAGCCCATCCAGCTGGATCCGAGAAGGCCTTCTCCGATCCCAGGCCGGCACAGAGAAGACCTTTCGCGGTGAGGCGCGTTGCCTTCCCGAAACCCGGATCGAGCGAGGACGCGGGCGGCGAATGCCCCCGGCCATCCATGCGCAAGCCGCGTCGGCGGTGCCAGACGCTGGCGGAAATGGCATCCTGACGGCATGACCCCCGGCCCCCGCATCCTCCTCACCGGCGCCACGGACGGCATTGGCCGCGCCCTGGCGGCAGCGATGCATGCCCGAGGAGTCCGGGTCGTGGCCCATGGCCGCTCCGAGACGAAACTGGCGGCGCTGGCCGCCGACCTACCCGGCCTTGAGATCGTGCAGGCCGACCTGACACGGCTGTCAGAGGTTCGGGATCTGGCCGCCCGGATGCAGGAGCCGCTGGACGGCTTGATCGCCAACGCCGGGGTCTTCATGACCGAACGGGTCATGACGGTGGATGGCTTCGAGACCACCTTCCAGGTGAACCATCTGGCGCACCTCCGTCTGATCCTGGACCTCGTGCCTCGATTCCGCCCAGGCGCCCGCATCACGGCGGTGGCCTCCACGAGCCACGAGAAGGTCAAGACCGTGGACCTGGAGAACCTCGGCTGGAACCGCGATTTCGAGGGTTATCCCGCCTATGGCCTCGCCAAGCTCGCCCAGGTGGGGGCGGTCATGGAACTGGCGCCACGACTCGCGCCCCGAGGCATCTCCATCCAGGCCCTGCACCCCGGCAGCATCCTCACCAAGCTCCAGCTCGCCGGCTGGGGCGGCGGCGGCAGTCCCGATCCCCTGGCCGCGGTCGAGCGCATCCTCGAACTTGCCCTGGGCCCCGAGCACCCCTCCGGTCAGTGGTGGGTGGACGGCATCCCCCGGGATCCGAATCCGCTGCTGAAGGATCCCTCCCTGCGGGGCGCCCTCTTCGCCCGCAGCCTTCACATGCTCCAGATGGAGGACCCGTGCGTGCCCTGATCCTCGCCTGCGCGGTCCTCGGTGCCCAGGAGGCCATCGGCCCTCACTTGGAGCCCGTGCCCTGGACCGCCGTTCCCGAGCTTCGCATCGAAGATCCCGAGGCGCTTCGGGAGGCCCTGTCCCGCAGCCTCACCTGGCTGAATGGCCCCGGCGGCACCCGCGAATGCGCCGCGTGGGGCGGCGAGGCCTTCCGCCAGCGGCTGATCCGGAGCCTGGAGGCCCTCACAGACCTGAGCGAGCGCGCCCCTGCCGACCTGCGTCGGGAGCTGGAGCAGCGCTTCTCGGCCCACCGGTTGAAGGGCGAGGCCGGCGATGGGGCCCTCCGGTTCACGGGCTACTGCGAGGGCTGGGCGGAGGGCAGCCGCACCCGCACGGCCCAGTACCGCTTTCCTCTGTATCGAAAGCCCAAGGACTTCTCCCGCTGGAAGCAGCCCCATCCCACCCGCCAGGAACTGGAGGGCCGGGAGGGCACGGGCAGCACGCGCCTCAAGGGCGAGGAGCTGGTCTGGCTCAAGGACCGCTTTGCCGCCTACCTCTTCCATGTCCAGGGTTCCGGGCGCGTGAAGCTGGCGGAGGGCGGGGAACTCGTCCTTGGCTATGCGGGTCGCACGGCCCATCCCTTCGCGGCAGTGGGAGAGCTCCTGGCGAAGGACTTCGACGCCGCCGGCAAGGCCATGCCTCCCAGCGGTCCCTACGCCACCCTGCGCAACAGCCCTGCCCTCATGGACAGTTATCTCCCCCGAAATCCTCGATTTGTCTTCTTCTCCGAACAACCGGAGGCCCCGCCCAAGGGCGCCTATGGCATGGGCCTCACTGGAAACCACAGTGTCGCCGCCGACAGCACCAGCGTCCCCCCCGGCGCCGCACTGCTGCTGTCCGGAGGCTTCGGCACCCGCCTTGTCCTGAACCAGGACCGGGGCGGGGCCATTCAGGGCCCGGGGCGGCTGGACATCTACGCGGGCGGCGGCCCCGAAGGCACCGCGCGGGCGGGGGCCTGCAGCGGGCCCGGCCAGGCCTTCTTGCTGCTCGTGGACTGAATCAGCCCTTGGGGTAGGGATCCAGGGCGCTCCCGGGCGGCGTCCGGGCTCCGGGTCGGCCCAGCTGAAGGAACTGGGGCAGAAGGGCGATCCACGGGAGGGCCCAGGCGCGGCCTTCGGTGGAGCGCAGCTCGAGTCGATCGGGAAGGAAGCGCAGATCCGGCCCTTCCGCAGAGGGAAGACGGAGGCGGACACTCTGGCAGGTGGCGGGGTGCAGCACCGTCAGCATCCGTTCGCCGTCGTCCAGGATCCAGAGAAGTCCATGGAGGGCCGGGCGGAAATCCGGCGCATCAAGAGGCAGGGAGCCCAACCCATGGCGCAACGGCGTGTCCTCGGGAAAGGCCATGGGCGCGAGAAAGGCCAACGTGAGGAGACCCCCATCCCGCCAGACCTTGACGGGCCGACCCGGCAGGCCCATCCGGAGCCGTCGCACACCCTTGCCCTCGAAGATCCGCAGGCTGCCATCCGCCGCCAGACGCACGGAGATCGGTCCGGTGCTGGCCTTGAGGCCCGGGGCAGCGACCTCCCCGGAGGGATCCACCGCCCGCCAGGGCAGGTCGGCGGGCTCCTGCCCCACGAGGGCCGGCAGAATCAGGAACGCCGAGGCCAGCCGCACAGGGCCTCCAGGTTGGATGTCGTCTGTTCCGCCAGGGCCTCGGGAGAGATGCCCCGAAGCTTCGCCACGAAGGCCGCGACGTGGGTCACGTGAGCCGGTTCGTTGCGCTTCCCCCGGTAAGGCACCGGCGCGAGGTAGGGCGAGTCCGTCTCCACGAGGATCCGGTCTGCGGGGGCCCAGGCCGCCACCGCCTGGATCTCAGGGGCCTTGGGGAAGGTGACGAGCCCCGAAAAGCTGATGTGAAAGCCGAGGTCCAACACCTCCCGGGCGAAGGCCAGATCCTCGCTGTAGCAATGGAACATGCCACCCACCACGGCGCCGCCCTCCTCCCGGAGTACCGCAAGGGTGGCCTCCCGGGAGGTGCGGGTATGGATCATCAAGGGTTTGCCGAGTTCCACCGCCAAGCGGACCTGGGCCCGGAAGACCAGCTCCTGTTCTTCTCTGGGGCTGAAATCGTAGTGCCAGTCGAGCCCCGTCTCGCCGATGAACAGGACTTCCGGGGCGCTGGCCAGTTCCCGCAGGGCGTCCAGGCTCTGGTCGGTCCAGGTCTTGGCCTCGTGGGGATGAATGCCTACGCTGGCCCGGATATCGTGATGGGTGCGGGCGAGTTCCAGAACCTGCGGGCTGTCCGCGAGATCGGTCCCCACAGCAATGAAGCCTCCAACACCGGACTGCCGCGCGCGGTCCAGCATCTCACTGAGTCTGTTGTTATTGAGGTTGCTGCCGATGAGGTGGCAGTGAGCGTCCACAAGCATGGGGTTCTCCCGCTGTCATCTTCGCACGGGGCGAAGCGGCCCCGATGTTCCTCCATATGGCGTCTGGCATTGGCGGGATGCTTCGCCCTGCCGCTGTTCGCTCAGCCTCTGGCCTTTCGAAAATACGACCACCGGGATGGCCTGCCGGGCAGTCAGGTGCTCGGCCTGCTGGAGGACCGCCAGGGCTTCCTCTGGGCGGCCAACAACAGCGCCCTGGCCCGGTTGGGCCCCCATGGATTCCAGGTGTACCAGGAGGCGGGGGATGCCACGCCCCGGGGCATCTTCGTCCTGATGGAGGATCGGCAGCAGGGCATCTGGGCCGTCACGCCGGAGTCTGGACTGTTGGAGATCCGGGGCAGCCGCTTGCGACAGTTCGGACCGGCCCAAGGGCTCCCGCCCCTCGAGATCTATGCCCTGGCTCAGCCTCCCGCGGAAGACATCCTCGTGGCGACCCAGCGAGGCGTCTACCGGAAGCGAGCCGATCGATTCGAGGCCCTGCCTTTGCCTGAGCCCTGGGCAGGTGCGCCGGTCTACGCCCTTGCCGCCGATGCTCACGGACGCCTCTGGCTTGGGGGACCCGATGGCGCCCTGGCCTGCTGGGATGGCCGCTCGCTGGTACGGATCCCGCTTCCCACCCCCTTCGCCAAGGACTGGATCGGGCAGATCCTGTCACACCCGATCCATGGCACGTGGGTGATGACCCGCTCGGGCATCTGCCGCATCACGCCGCAAGACGGGTGTGAAGCCCTCCCCCTCCCCGGCATCGGTCCCATCCTTCCCCGCTCCATCTACCTGGCCACGGATGGCGAACTCCTGGTTGCCCTCGGCACCCAAGGCGTCCTTTCCAGGAAGGTCGACGGCACGCTTCACCGCCTCTCGGCCCGGGACGGCGTCCCGAGCACCGGCGTCTTCACCGCCCTGCGGGATCGCCGGGGAACCCTCTGGATCGGCACCGACGGGGACGGCCTCATCAGCCAGAGCAACTTGGGCCTGAGGTCTCTGGATTCCGACCTGGAGACCCGCGCCAGCCTGGGCCTGGGCATCGTCTCGGCCATCCGCGAGGAGGCCCCGGGGCGCCTCCTCCTGGGCACCACCCACGGGCTCTTCCGGTGGGACCGCGATCGCGGCGTCACCCGCCGATGGAGCCTCCCGGAGGGACTGCCGGCCAAGGACGTCTACAGCATGTCGGATGGGCCCGCAGGGAGCGTCATCCTCGCCACCGCGAGAGGAGTCGCACTTCTCAAAGGCGACCGCATCACGCCCTTCGCACCCCAGCTGAAGCAGGCCCTGACCTACGCCATGATGGCTTGGCGAAATCGCCTCTGGGCCGCAACGGACATGGGACTCGCCGAGCTGACCCTGGAGGGCACGCTGGTCAAATTCCACCACCTGCCCAAAGAGGCGGGAGCCGATGGCGTGTCGTGCCTGAAGGTCCGCGGTGACCACATCCTCCTGGGCACCCGCCACGGGGTCCACAGCTTCGACCCCCGAACGGAGCGCCTCCAGGCCATCGCACCCGATGCCCCCTTCGCCCACCGCACCGTCTTCACCCTCCAGCTCGACCACGAGGGTCGGCTCATGGTGGGCGTCGATGATGGGTTGTATGTGGAACCGCAGGGGTCCAAAGAATGGCGGCATCTCAAGGCGGACCGGGAATTGCTCGGCGGCGGCATCAACTGGTCCACAAGCCTGCCGGATGGCTCCCTTGCGGTGGGGCATTCGCGCGGGGTCTCCCTCCTGGGCCGCGACGGCATCGTGCACCTCACCCGCAACTCGGGCCTGATCTCCGACGAGACCAATCAGGAATCGTTCCTCGTCGATCGGTCGGGGGTCCTCTGGTTCGGGATGGTGGGCGGCCTCTGCAGCCTGGATCCGAAGGTCATGAAGCAGCAGCTCGTGCGGGTCCCCCCCGTCGTGCGAGAAGCCACTTGGGGCAAGCGCCACGCCCTCTATCCCGACCGAATCAGCCTTCCTGCATCGGCTGATACCCTCACCCTCGCCTTCGACATGCCCCACCCAGGCTGCTCCGTCCCGCCGCGCTATGAGGTCCATGTGGACGGAATCGACGCGGGTTGGCTCCCCATCGCCAGGGGCACCCTGAGCCATCCCCTCGCGGGGCTCAGAGGGGGCCATTATCAGTTCCGGGTGCGGGCCTCCCTGGACGGTCTGCATTGGCTGGAGGCGCCGCCGGTGCGGATCGATGTCGCCTTTGCCTGGCACGAATACTGGACGGTCCGAGTCCTCGGCCTTGCCATCCTCCTGGGGTGCGCCGCGGTGGTATTGCGAATGCGCACCCGGGCCCTGGAACGGTCGAACTCGGCCCTCGAAGCCAAGGTCCGGACGCGTACCGAGGACCTGGCACTCCGCAACCACAGCCTCGAGCGGCTCCACAGCCAGCTCAAGAAGAACCTGGAGAGCCGCATCCGCCTGATGAATACGGTGACCCACGACCTGCGGTCGCCCCTGACAAGCATTCTCCTGAGCGTCGACCGTCTGAGGGGTGGGCTTTCGGAGCGGGCTCTGAGTGTGATCGATCGTGAGGCCACGCGCCTGGAAACCATCCTGGCCTCCATGCTGGACAAGAGTCGCCACGAGGCCTTCCTGGAGAACCTCAGTCCCCGTGTCTGCCACCCCAGCGAAATCGTGACGGGACTGGCGGACACTCTGGCCCTGCGGGCGGAGACCCTGGGACTCACCGCCGATCTGCACCTGGATCCCGAGGCCGAATGCGCCTGGATCCTGGCGGACATCCCCTCCATCCAGCAGGTGCTCTTCAACCTCCTCGAGAACGCCCTGAAGTTCACCTCGGCACCGGGCACCGTGGGCCTGCTCACCCGCGTCGAGGCCGCCACCTTCGTCTTCGAAGTCTGGGACACGGGCCGCGGCATCGCCCCAGAGCATCTGGCGCGGATCTTCATGCCCTTCACCCAGGCCGAGGCGGAGGATCGCGAGACCGGCTGGGGCCTGGGCCTGAGCATCTGCAAGGAACTCGTGGAGGCCCACCAGGGGCGCATCGATGTGGAGAGCCGCCTGGGTCACGGCGCACGATTCAAGGTCACGCTCCCGTTGCTGAATCCAGAGCAGCACCAGGGCCCCGCGGTAAGCTGAGGGCTATGCTTCCTGCCCTCACGATCCTCATCGTGGATGACGAGCCCGGCATCCGCCGGTCCCTTGGGGAATCCCTGTCGGAAGAGGGCTACGCCGTCCTCAAGGCCGAGCGCGGCGAACAGGCCCTGGAGCTGGTACAGGAGCCCGACGGCGATGGCATTGATCTCGTGCTGCTGGACGTCTGGATGCCCGGTATGGACGGCCTGGAAGCGCTGAAGGCCATAAAGGGCATCCGACCCGAGTTGCCCGTGGTGATGATCAGCGGCCACGGGAATATCGACACCGCGATGCAGGCCACCAAGCACGGCGCCTACGACTTCCTCGAGAAGCCCGTGGACCTGGACCGGCTGCTGCTGGTGGTCGGGAACGCCCTCCGACAGCGCCACCTCGAATTGGAGAACGCCCGCCTCCAGGAGACCGTCGCCGGCGATCGTTGCTTCCTCGCCGAGAGTCTGGCGATGAAACGGCTGCTGTCGGATGTGGCACTGGTGGCGCCCACCGAGGGCCGCGTGCTGCTCACGGGCGAGAACGGCACCGGCAAGGAAGAGATCGCGCGCCTCCTGCATGGCCAGAGCCTCCGGCGGGACGCTCCCTTCGTGGACGTGAACTGCGCGGCCATCCCCGAGGAGCTGATCGAGAGCGAACTCTTCGGCCACGCGAAGGGCGCCTTCACGGGCGCCATCCGCGATCAG
>CAYQAS010000002.1:0-78959 GCA_964415525.1 uncultured Solibacteraceae bacterium | reverse complement strand
CTCAGACCATCGGCCGCTATCAGGTTGTTCGCCCCCTCGGAGCGGGCGCGATGGGGGCGGTGTATCTCGCGGAAGATCCGCTGCTTAAGCGTCGGGTGGCCATCAAGGTGGTCCGGGCCATGGGCGGGGAACGGGAAGTGGCTTTGGACCGCTTCCGGCGGGAGGCGGAGATCTCCGCCCAGCTCAACCATCCCAACGTGGTCATGGTCTACGACGTGGGCGAGGAGCCCGCCCTCGGTCCCTTCATCACCATGGAATACGTCGAAGGCACCAGCCTCGGCGTCCTGATTCGCCAGGGGGGCACCGATCCTGAGCAGGCCCTGCGGATCCTGCTCCAGGCCATGCGGGCGCTGCGGGCCGCCCACCGTCACGCGATCGTCCATCGGGACGTGAAGCCCGACAACATCCTCGTGGGTGAGGACGGCCGGGTGAAACTCATGGATTTCGGGATCGCCCGCACCATGGCACCGAGGCTCACGAACCAGGGCGAGTTTCTGGGCAGCCCGGCCTACAGTGCGCCGGAACTGCTGCGGGGCGAGGATCCTACCCCGGGTACCGACCGTTATGCCTTCGTGGTCTCCGCCTTCGAACTGCTGAGCGGCCACCTGCCTCATCCCGGAGCCAGCGTCGCGGCGGTGATCGCCCATATCCTCCACGAGTCCATCGTGATCCCCATGGCGATGCCCGCGCGGGTGGGCTACGTCTTTCAGCGGGCGCTGGCCCAGGATCCTGACGAGCGCTACGAGACCCTGCCCGAGTTCATGATGGACCTGCTGGATGCCTATCCCCTGGATGCCTCCAGCAAGGCCCGGGTGCAGGACCTCTTCCGGCATGACGACTTTGCGGGGGACATCGTTCCCGCTCGGCGCCTGAAGTCGCGTCCGGCCTCTGAACCGGTGCCAACTGCGACTCGGGCGACTCCGGCCAGGCCGACCCCGCTCTATGTGAATCCGCCCACGGTCAAGATCGAGCTGGAGCCTCAGAATGCGGCGGCGGAGGTGCGAAGCTCCGCACGGCAGTCCCGCAACACGCTGCCGCCGCGTCCTCGCTATCCCGAACCCTTCACCATCGTGAAGTGGATCCTCGGTGTGGTGGTGGCGGGGCAGGTGTTCTGGTGGATCTACGGGCTGATGCGCTACCGGTAGATCCTCACACCAGCAACCGGGTGAAAGCGAAGACGCAGCCGTTCCAGAGGGCGTGCACAAGGATGCTGGCCCACAGAGAGCGGGTGCGCAGGCAGGCCCAGCCCAGGATGATGCCGAGGGTGCCCAGGGTGGGCAGGGCCGCGGGCTGAAGGTGGATGGCGCCGAAGGCGAGGCCGCTGATGACCACCGCCAGGAGTGGTCCGCGAGATCCCGGCATGCGAGGGGCCAGCCAGCCGAGGAGGGCGCCGCGGAAGAGCAGTTCTTCGAAGAACGGCGCGAGCCCCGCCACGGTGAGGAAGAGCAGGGCGACGGAGAGCATCCCCCAGGACCCACCGATGAGTTCCATCAGCTCCTTCTGGGGCTGGGCATCCTTGGGCAGGAAGGGGCCCAGGAGGATGGCCACCAGGAAGACCGAGGCCGCGGCTGTGGCGAAGAAGCCCAGACCCTGGAGCAGGGTGCTGATCTTCGGGCGCGGCAGGCAGCGGTGCAGCAGTTCCCCAGGACGAAGCCCCTCTGCCGCGGCGAACAGGCCGATTCCCAGGGAGGCATGCAGGACGTACTGGAGGGGCAGGGCCAGGGGACGGGCGGCAGGCAGGGCGTGGAGCAGGAAGAGCGTCGGGATCGCCGCCAGTTGACTGCCGACGAACCAGGTGAGCAGCACCAGCAAGAGGGCCCGACCGGACATGCGAACCTCCGGGAACGGCGGTGGGAAGGCCTTCCGGGGGGCGAACCACAGATAGGCAGCGAAGCCGACGCCGAGAAGGACCCACATAAGGCCGCCCAGTCCGAAGACGGCGAGGCCCACGAGGCGGTGCCGGGTCCAGGACGCCAGTTCCGCCTTGAGAATCCCGGTGTCTTGGCCATCCCGTTCCGCCAGGCGGATGCGGAGCATCCGGGCGCCCCAGCCCTTGCCCAGGGCCTTGTCCAGCGATGGGGTTTCGACGATCGGGGCCGTCTCCTGGAGGTAGGCACGGCGGAAAGCGGGGCGGAAGCTTCGGCCCGCCGGGCCTTGGGGCTCCAGACCTTCCAGGGCCCATCGGCGCGCTTCATCCAGACGGCCCGCTTCCGCCAGGCGGATGGCGCCCAGGGCGCGATCCCAAGGCTGGGTGGGGAGGGGAGATTCCTTGGATCGCATGAATCCAGACATCTGACCCGCCATCTGTTGGCGGATGCCTTCCGTGAGGTCCTGGAGGCGGGCGGCCTGGGAAACCTGTTCCGGCGCCTTGCCGCGGATCCGGGCCTGGTTTTGGAGGCTTAGCAGGACGATCAGGCTCGCCAGGAGGGCAAGGGCGGTGATGAGCGGATCGGCCCAGCGCCGGTCGGGACTCCAGGGGGTGCGCGGGAGGGCGGGCATGCCCCAGAATGAAAAGGAAGGAGTGCACCTGTCCATGGCTTTCTCCCATCCCGTCGAGGTGCGCTTCCGTGATCTGGACGCGCTCGGCCACGTGAACCACGCGACGATCGTCACCTATCTGGAAGTGGCCCGAACCGTCTGGTGGCGCGAGCGCCTTGCGGGGCGCCCTTTCCATGAGGAGGGTTTCCTCATCGCCCGGGTGGAGATGGACTATCGCAAGCCCATCCTGTTGGGAGACGACGTGCATGTGCAGATGCGGGTGGTGCAGGTGGGGACCACGTCCTTCAGCCTGGGCTACCGCGTTGTGCGGATGCCCGGGGACATGGTGTTGGCCGAGGGGCAGTCCGTGCAGGTGCTCATGGACTTCAAGCACCAGCGTCCCTCGCCCATCCGTCCCGAGCTGGACGCCTGGCTGAGGCGCTTCCAGTGATCCTCGGGCAGGCCTCCTGGGACGATGGGGCGCACCGCCGCAAGTCGCTCGTCACGCCGCATCCCACCGATTCCACCCGGGTGATCGATCTGCATCATCTGGAGGCGGTACGCCTCGCCAAGCTGGGAGAAGGCGACTCCCGGCGACTGGCAGAGGCCTTGGTGCCCCCCAGCCTCGATGCCGTGCTGGCGGGTGGCCCCAGAGCCTTCCATCGCATCCAGCAGACCCTGCGTTACGCCCACAAGTGGATCGGCCGGGGGGGCTTCCCCGATCATCTGGCGCCCCTCCGCAAGCGGATCCGGCTCCGACCCTGCGTGGCAGAGCCCAAGTCCCTGAGGCGCTTCGACGGAACGTCCCTGGATGCGGGCATGATCGGTGGGCCGGAGGCCAGCCTCCAGCACCCCCCGGTTCCCACCCTGGCCCTGGTGGGGATGCATCCCGGACGCCTGGCGGGTGTCTGTTTGGCCCTCGAGGATGCGCCTGGCGCCGTGCTGGGGGGGTGGCTGGCCCTGGGGCCGCTTCCGGATGGGCGGCTCGAACTCCTCCAGGGGACGGACGTTCGTGCCTTCGACTTCGATCTCTGGCGGGATCTGCCGCTCCCAGACCTTCGAGGGGGAGATGTGGTCCTGCTGCCATCGCCGATCCTTTCGGCGCTCCCATCCCTTGTTCCGGGCCTGCGGTTCCAGGTGACGGCCCCTTTCGAGAAGCTTTCCTTGAGGCTTGGGCGGGGTGCGTCGCATCCCACCATCCAGTAGAAGGCCGAAGATTCAGAGAGGGCGAACTCCGGACCGATGGGTTTCGGTGATGCGTCCCTTCCTCCTGCTCTTGCTCCTGCTGTTCCCCGTGCTTCGGGGCGAGGTGCCCTTGCCTGCGGGGCGAGTCCGCTATCGGGCCTATACAGAGGAGATGGGGCTCAGGTCTCAGAACATCAGCGCCCTCGCTCAGGATCGCGATGGCATCCTTCACGTGGGCACTGCATCGGGCCTCTACCGCTTCGGTGGGAGCCGCTTCACCCTGGTGCCGCTTCGCAAGGATGTCGCCGCGCCCACGATCCTGGTGCTCCTGCCGCATCCCGAAGGTGGGGTTTGGGTGGGCACCATGAGCGGCCTGGCCTGGGTGCGGGGCAGCCGGGTGGAATGGGCCACGTTCGACAAGGGGCCGGCGAACATGTCCATCTACAGCATGGGCATGGATGGCGCCGGGCACCTCTGGGTCGCCGGAAGCCGAGGGCTCTTCCAGCAGGCCGGAGCTCTGCAATTCAAGCTGGATCCCGTTTCCGCGAGCTGGGCAGCGGCTGGAATCACGATCGCCCGGGCCCTTCCCGGGTCTGGAATCGCGGTGCTAGACGGCAAGCATGTCTTCCATCGCCTCCTGTCCGATGGTCGTTGGGAGCATCTGGACTCCGGTGTACCCCTACCCGCGGACCTGGTGTTGGACCGCGATGGACGGGTGTGGCATCTGCTGGGCGATGAGGTGCGAATCCTGGAACCCGGGGCCACGACGTTCCGGCTCGAAAAGGGTCTTCTGGGTGCCCGCCTTGCGGAACACAGCGTGGCCTATCCCGATCCGAACGGCGGCATCCAGCTGGCCACGGAGAAGGGGATCGTGCATCTCCTCCCCGATCGATCCATGCGGATCGCCATGCACCAGGGACTGCCGGAGGAAGGGATCTATCTGGTTCATCCGGATGCACAGGGCAACCTCTGGTTCGGAGGTGTGGGCCTCTTTCGATTGCTGGGGAGCGGGTGGTTTCAGGCCTTCGCCACCCAAGATGGGCTCCCCGGCAACGTGGTATGGGCGGTTCACCGAGGACAGAAGAGCGGTCGGCTGTGGGTCGGCACCCAGAACGGACTGGGGACGCTGGAAGCGGGGCGCTTTCGGGTCGTCCCCGGCACGGAGGGCCTGACGGTCAATCAGGTCTACGAAGACCCCGCCGGAGGGGTCTGGTTTCCCACTGCTTCCGTGGGGCTGCAGCGCATCCCTCCCGGGCAGGTCCGGCCACAGCGCGTCAAGGCCTTCGATACTGAATTCCCCGGTCGAATGACCCTCGCTCCGGATGGCAGCCTCTGGGTGAACGGCGGCAGCAAGGGCATGATGCGTTTCACCTGGAAACCAGGGGCGGAACCAGAGGGCATACATCTCCCGCTGCCCCTCTCGCCTACGGGCCGCCCGGGGGTGATGCGGGCCGCCTTCGACAGGGACGGCCGTGCTTGGCTCGCCACCTGGTATGGGTTGCTGATCCAAGAGGGAAGCGGTTGGCGGACGTTCACGACCAAGGACGGCCTTCGCCTGGACGGCATCCAGGACATCGTCCATACCCCGGAGGGGGAGGCCTGGATCCGATACGAGGAGCCGGTGGGAGCGACCCGAATTCGGTATGAAGGGGGCGGGATCCATGTGGTCGAGCACCTGACAGCGACTTCGGGGCTGCCCAGTGATCTGATCTTCGGGATGGTGCCCGGAAAGAACGGCGATGTCTGGATGGGCACGGATCGGGGCATCTTCCGGCGCATCCAGGGGCGCTGCAACCAGATCAGCACGGCGGACGGCATTCCCACCAACGACTGCAACGAGGACGCGATGCTGCGGGAGCCGGACGGCACCGTCTGGGTCGGGCTCAGTCACGGACTGTTGCGTTTTCCCGTGGGGGCCATGCCGGAGGTGATCCCCCCCCCGAGTGCACGTCTTGTGGCGGTTTCGGATGCGCAGCGCCTCTGGCTGCTTCCTGCGGAGCCCCCCGCCGAGGTCTTCTCGATCCAGGCGGCCAGCTTCACTTTTCGACTGGCGGCACACCGCTTCCAATTTGAGGGTGCTTGGCGGTTCCAGGTCCGCATGGATGGCCTCGAGGATGCATGGAAATATGCCGAAGGCAGCCTGGTGCAGTACCCCAAGCTTCGAGAGGGTCAGTACACGTTCCGAGTGCGTGCGGCGCGTTCCGGCGAGGCCTGGGGCTCCGAAGCCCATTTCTCCTTCCGAGTGTTGCCGCCCTGGTACCGCACCTGGTGGGCCTATGCGCTTGGTGGATGCCTTCTGTTGGCCTGCTCGGTAGGGGCTGTTCGGTGGCGTCTGCGAACCATCACTCGACAGCGGGATCATCTCGAGGCGATTGTTCGGGAACGCACCCGGGAAATCGATCAGGCCAGGGCTGAACTCGAAATCGCCAACGTGTCGCTGAAGGCGCAGAGCCTCACTGATCCGCTGACCGGGCTCCACAACCGGCGTTACCTGCAGGAAGCACTGCATGTCGATGTCAACAAGGTGCTCCACCTCCACCGATTCGCAGGCAAGTCTGGCCGGCGAGGTGATCAGGCCAATCCGGATCTGATTTTCCTTCTGGTGGACCTGGACCACTTCAAGGTGGTTAATGACACGCTCGGGCACCAGGCGGGAGATGAAGTCCTGCAGGCCATGGCGAGCCTGTTGCGAACCGCCATGAGGGATACAGATGCCATCGTTCGGTGGGGTGGGGAGGAATTCCTGATCGTGGCGCGGGAGGCGACGCGGTCCGAGGGGCCCACGTTGGCGGAGCGCATTCGCACGATGGTAATGGAGCACCCCTTCCAGCTCTCCACGGGGGAAGTCCTGAAGATCACCTGCAGCACGGGCTTCGCGCCCTTCCCATTGGACTGGTCTTCTCCCCACGCGAGTACCTGGGAGCGCGCCGTGAATCTCGCCGATGCGGGCCTCTATCTCGCCAAGCACTCGGGACGCAACGGTTGGGTGGGGGCTACCGACGTCCTGCAGGATGCCGAGGAAACCTGGACCATGGCCCAGCTTCAGAAGTCCCACGCGGAGGGGCATCTCCTACTGGCGGCGAGTTTTTCGAAGCTTCAGTTCGAGGCCTGAAGGGGCTCGATGCCTGGAGTCAGTCCAGGCGTCCTGTTGAGGATGTGGTGAGCCAAAAAGGGCTTGTTCGCAGATATCTCTTGGCCGTTGACCGGGCATGGCCCCATTTCACACTTGGGCAAACCCCTTGGGGGTTTCCCTATCGAGCCTGTCCTTTTCCGGTCTGAGGGAGGGCGGCAATCACCTGGAGCATTCCCTGGATCTCCTTGAAGGAAAACGGCTTGGCGATGAGTCTGAGCCGGGGGTCCCGGTCCAGCGCCTCTTGGCAGCGTACATCCGGATTACCTGTTGCGAGCAGCACCGGCAGGAGCGGATCGTCCTTTCGAAGGAGCGCCAGGGTCTCCTGTCCATTCAGGCCGGGCATGTTCTGGTCCAGGATCACCAGATCGAAATCCTTTCGCTCAGAAAGCCATGCCAGGGCTTCACGCCCTCCGGGGGTTGTGACCACCCTGTGCCCGAGGGTTTTGGGGAGCATCGAGACACTCGCCTGGACCAGTCATCATCATCCGCCAGGAGGATGGATAGGGGTTGATCGCTGGTTCCATCTGGAGTCTCGAGGACTTGGAGCTCCGCGATGGGGGAGTGCTCCGGTAGTCGCAGGGTGATGCCGGTCCCCCGACCGACGGTGCTCTTCTTGTGCGAGGAAAAGTCGTATCCCTTGCGGTTTCACAGCAGGACACAGATCTTCTCGAGTGCGCACTTCTCCGGATCTGACAAGTGCGGATCCTGGTGCGTGTGCCGCAGGTTCACCTCCATGCGGGCCCGGAGTTCGGTCGCGAGGGCCACACGCTGGGACGGCATGAATCCGCAGGGGGGATGTCCTATCCCCACCGGAGCCAGAGCAGGATGCCGAGGGCAATGGAGGCGATGGTCACGAGCAGCAGCCATCGCAGCACCGATGAACTGGGGCGGTCCGCCAGCATCTCCGGAGGTGGGACATCCTCCATCGCCTGGCGGTTCAGCTCCGCATCCGATACCTCGGCGGGCTCCGGGTGGGGAGGGAAGATCGGATCGCACGCCTGGCCGAAGAGCACCCGGCGGTAGCCGTCCTGCTCGACCATGGGGACGTCGAGCTCCTCAGGATTCGTTTCCCCATGCGGGAAATCGCCCTTGGGAGGCATGAGCTTCGGATTCCTGTCCATGACGTTCCTCCGTGCGCACCAAGTATGGGTCGCGCGAGGGGGCGTGCTTGGACGCGAGCACATTCACGTAGCTTCGGCCGTTCCGCTCAAGGACTCTGAAATCCTCAATTTTGGGGGCATTTCATGCGAAGAAGCCCGCAAACCTAATGGCTGCGGGCTTCTTGTATGGCGGAGAGTAAGAGATTCGAACTCTTGATACGGTCACCCGTATACACGATTTCCAATCATGTGTAGATATGGATTTGCTGGATTCAGTCAAATCTAGGTGGTCATTTAGCCAGTGATTTAAGCTCTATTCGCATCCGGTTGAATCGCGCAAAATCACTGCAAAAGAGACCCATGTGAGAGCCAAATCGGGGGCTAGAATGGGGCAAGGTTCGATTCGATTGCCTGGAGGTTCCCGTGCCCCGGAGACTCCCCACCACTCCTGCGAAAGCCGTTCGTCCGGTCGAGGATGAGGGCGACGAGCGTCTGAGCCGGATCGTGCATCTCACCCAGCGCTTCGTGGATGCCCTGAAGCCTGCGGAGGTGCGGTATCGCCTCACGGATTCGCGTGTCTACGGCCTCAGCATCCGGGTGGAACGGAGCGGCAATCACCAGTGGCAGGTGCGCATTCCCAGCGAGGTGGGCAGCCGCCAGTTCTGGAAGACCATCGCTCCGGTGGCGGACATGTCCCTGTCGGTGGCCCGGAAGGCCGCTGGGGAATACCGGCGCACCGCCGCCGAGAGTCCCAATGCCCGGCTGGCCCTGGATGCGGACCGCGCCCAGAAGCTGCCCTTCGAGGAGCTTGCCCCAGAGTGGATGGAAAAATACGTCTCGAAGAAGAAGCCGGGAACCCAGGCCAGCTATCAGGAAAAGCTCGACCTCTACATCCTTCCCTACTTTCAAAGAAAGAAGCTGAAGGAGATGGACAGCGCCGCCATCTGCGCGTGGCATCAGGCGATCACGGCCAAAGGGGTCTGCGCCGTTCAGAAGGAGAGCACGCGCAAGCCCCGTCCCGCGGCCTGTGCCGCGGATCGGGCCCTGGGGACCCTGACCTCGTTCTTCAAATACGCGGTCTCCAAGCAATGGGTCCGCAGCAATCCCACACGGGACGTCGCGCACAACGGGGATCACAAGATTCATCGCCCTCTCGATGCCGATGCGCGGCGCAAGGTGGGGCAGGCCATCCGCGAGATGATGCTCGACGGCAGCGCCAACGCCATCTACCTCATGGCCATCCAGCTTTCGATGTGCTCCAGCCTGCGGCGCGAGGCTCTGACCACCCTGGAGTGGCGGGAGGTGCACCTGGAGCAGCGCTACCTGTCTCCCGTCACCAAGACCACCACTCAGCTTGACCCCCAGCGAATTCCCATGGGGGCGGCGGCCTTCAGCATCCTGAGGGGCATCCCGAGGATTGCGGATTCACCCTACGTTTTCCCTGGGAAGGACCCAAGGCGGCCCATGGGGCTCTCGACCCTCAACGCCGTCTGGTGCAAGGTGCGTGAGCGGGCGGGCATTCATGCGGAATACCCCGAGATGGATCGCTACGGGAACCTGAAGGAAAAGGCGGCGCCGAGGCTGCATGACCTCCGGCACACGAAGACGGCCAAGCTGGCCGAGACCGAAGAGAACCCGATGATCGGCGCCGTGGTGGGCATTGTCACCACGGAGACGATCACCCGCTACGCCGGGCCCGTGAAGAAGAAGGTGGCGCAGGCGAACGAGCCCGTGGAACTGGCCTTCGCTGAGGACCTCGGCATTGAGGTGGACCCCGAATACTACGCCCAGGGACCAACGACCTCTGAACCCGCCCCTCCGCCTGTGCAAATCATCGTCCAGGTGGGCTCCTGGCCGCCCCGTGGGAAGCAAAGGCCCAAGGCCTCAGCCGAGCCCCAGCCCGCCGCGTCCAAGGCCCGTCCCACCAAGGGAAACTACCCGCCCGATGACGAGCTCCAGCAGAGGATCCGGGAGCGCCCCCTGACCCAGGTGGCGAAGGAGATCGGCGTCTCCGATGTCGCGCTGAGGAAGTGGTGCGTGCAGCGGGGGTTGGAGGTCAAAGCGCGAGGGGAGTGGGCCAAGGCCAGGTCCCAGTCGCGATGATGGGGACGCATAAGCCAGTTTCTGGGCCCTGTGCGAGCAGGCCTGGACTCCATCCAAATGTCATGTTTTGCGCCAGTTCCATGGCACCATGGCATGAACCATTCTCGAAGCAGCCCCATGAAACCCGAAGCCAAAGCCCGAGAGGTCATCGACACCCAGCTTCAGTCGGCGGGGTGGGTGCTCCAGGACTACAAGCAGCTTGATCCTCATTCCTTCTTTGGGAACGCTGAACAGGCCGCGCTGTATCAGGCGACGGACCGACCTTTGAGGGCAGCGCGCGTGCGGAGGCGGACTTGATGCGGTTCCTCCTCGATACGAATGTCCTGATCTCGGCCGAGAACCCTGCCGAGCCGGTCTATGGGGATCTGACGGACTTCATCCGCCTCGCCCAGACCAATGGGCATGCACTTGTCTATCACGAGGCCTCTCTGAGGGATTTTCATCGCGACCGGAATCAAGAGCGTCGCGAGCGGAACCTTCAGTGCATCCGGAAATACGAATGCCTTCGGCAGTTCCCGACCTGCCCGCGAAACACCCCTGACACGGACGAGAACGACGCCGTCGACAACGAGATTCTTCACGCCATTTCCCTTGATGCAGCCCACTACGTGGTAACGGAAGACGGTGACATGCTCAAGAACGCCCGCAACTGGGGGCTGAAGGATCGCGTCTTCGGCATCTTGGAGGCAGCCAGTTTCCTGAAGCGTCTGTACGAGCGGGCCTTCATCCAGTTGCCGAACATCACGGAGGTGCCGCTTCACGGCCTGACGGCGGAACTGGATCACCCCTTCTTCGACAGCCTCAAGGAGGGATATCCAGAATTCCCCGAATGGTTCAGGAAGAGTGCGAAGGCCGGACGGCGAGCATGGATCCATCGCGATCAAGACGATGCCCTGGGTGGCCTCTGCATCTATGCGGAACAGCAGGGAGAGCCAATCACGAAGGAGGGACTCAAACTGGATGGAGTCGCCCTGAAGCTCTGCACCTTCAAGGTGGGCGATACCCATCGTGGAAGGAAGATGGGAGAACTCTTCCTGAAGGGGGCCTTCCACTACGCCACCAGGAACCAGATTCCCTATATCTTCCTCACGACCCAGCCAGATAAACATCAGCGCCTGGTTGAGATGGTGGAGGATTTTGGATTCACCCAGGTCGGGACCCATCGCGGTGACGCTGTCTACCTGAAGCAGCAGCCCGTGGTCGCTCCCACGCCTGAAGGGGATCCGCTTGACTACCACCGGGCCTACTATCCACATTTTGTGGATGACGAGCGGGTAAGGAAGTTCCTAATTCCCATCAAACCGCACTATCACGACACCCTGTTTCCAGACTTCCCCAAGCCAGGTGTGCAACATCCTCCCTTGTTCACGATGGGGCCCGAGAATCCCGTAGGGAACGCAATCAAGCAGGCGTACCTCTGCCATGCGAACACCACCCATATGGAACCAGGAGACTTGGTGCTCTTCTACCGCTCCCAAGACATGCAGCAGGTGACAACGGTCGGGGTGGTGGAGTCCGCGAGGTTTATGACGGAACCGGACAAGATCGCATGCGCGGTCAAACGTCGCACGGTCTATGACATGAATGAGATCACCGAATTGGCGGAGCATGGCAGGGTCAAGGTGATCCTCTTCCGGGTGGTGAAACACCTTCCCCGCCCCGTCTCCGGGTTTGATCTGGAGATGCGCGGCGTCGTGAAGGGCGTCCCCCAGTCAATCACCAAGATCACCCACCAGGCCTACCTAACGTTGAAAGACCTCGCTCGTGCATGACGCTGTCCTCATTTCCATTCAGCCGCGGTTCGCGGATCGCATCCTCAGTGGCGAAAAGACCATCGAATTCCGACGCCGTTGGGCCGCGAACAACGTTCAGACGCTCGTCATCTACTCCTCGGCCCCGGTTAAGCGGATCGTTGCGGTGGCCTCCATTGCGGGCGTGGAGGAACTCAGCCCCGGAAGGCTTTGGCAACTGTCCAAGCGCATGGGGGGAGGCCTGAGCCGAATGGAGCTATTGAATTACTTCCAGGGGCTCGACACGGGCTATGGCATCCGGCTTGAGGATGTCCAGGTTCTGAAGACGCCGATTGATCCGTACAGCCGCCTGGATGGTTTTCGAGCGCCTCAGTCATACCGTTACCTGAGGGCAGATGAGCAGCGGCTCCTGCTGCGAAGGGCGACCCGCGCTGCTTCGTCAGTTCCGTGATTCACGCACCGAGATGGGAAGTCCAGCTTTGAGCGAATCCACCGGTTACTGCGCTGCTTCCTCTTCATGCTCGATGCCAAAAACGCGGTCCCATAACGGTTGCTCGCTCCCGCTCTCCGGATCAATCACATCCGCAAGGCCGTAGCCGACCTTTTGATGCATTTTTTCATAGGGCAGACGCAGCCGATCTTCAGGTGTCGTGGCGTACATGTACTCGCAGTCCCGAAGGCTTGCAAAGTAGAGGAGTAGATTGTCACCCAGTTCGATGGTGCGGGCGTGCACGCCGAGCGGTGGCTGTTTCGTCGCATCCAGGCTATGCCAGTGCTCTGCGCCCGTGAGCCCGACGCGGGGCACTTCGCTTCGTCGCTTTACGCCTTGCCATCCGGCCACTTGCGCGAGGGTTTGTGGATCCAAATAAGGAAGCTCGCAGACCACCCCATCACGCTCGATCTCCCTGGATGGAAAGTCGTCCTCGATCAGGCCGATTCGGCCATGGATGTAGGCCGTCGTTTGGCGCTCCTCCGTGGTGCCGATGTAGTGGCTGAGTCGATGTACCGGGATTTCCGGAAGGAGTGCGGGAACGGTGCCACCTCTCTCGGGACTCCATGGCCGTCGCTTAACGAGCCATGAATCCTCGTGTGTGGCGGCCCAGATGCGGCGAGCGGCGGGGGTACCGATTCGCCGCCCTAACTGGATCGGATCTGTGCGCTGGGAAAGGCTTTTCAGAGGAATCCAGTCGCTGTGGATCCAGACGAGGGTGTACCCATCCGGCACGGGTACATGATCCCGATTTTCCTGCCAGTTAGCGGTGATACGCATCGGTTCCGTGTGTTCGGCTCCCTTGAGGAGCGCGCACACCAGGCACATCCATGCCCTGCTGTTGCCCCGCTTGACCACGATTCCGCGGTGCCAAGGCCGTCGATCCTCGCAGGAGGTGCAGACCCCCCTCTGGAGGCACCAAGCCTGATGGAGGGCGAGGTCGGTCTGGTCCTCATGCAGACATGGTTTGCTCATGGCTGGGTCCTGGGGTGACTGGGGATGACAGGGGCTGTTTCAGGCTGACGCATGATACCCTGCGGCCAGAATTCATTCGCTCAGATCGGTAGATAGGGACCTAACCCAAATGTATTCGCTCGCTGCGCTCGCAAATCCCTTTGGGTGGTCCCCCCGCCCCTTCGGGCAGGGCCCCCCTGGGCGCGTCGCGCCCCCCCACAGGTGGGGCCCCCCATCCCGCCACTCTCATGGCTGGTCCTCCACGGTCCAGGTTCCTTACGAGGGTGTCGATCAGCCCCTTTCAGGCATGCGTTTTCCGCTTCACCAGGCCCTGCTCCATGTCGACGCCTGACGCATCAGCAGGGTCCACAAAGAACCCGCGCAAAAGTGGCCGGCGGGCCGCTGTGTCGGAGCCGAAATCCGAGCGCCCGATCACATATGTCGTGCGCCTTTCTCGGGCCGAGCGGGACGAGCTCTCAGCGCATGCGGACGCCCACGGCATGAAGATGGCCGACTATGTTCGCGCGCGTGTGTTCGGGTACCGGCTCCCCGTGCGTCAGCTGGCCGTCGATGAGGCGACGTACCGGGTCCTTTCGCGACTCGAGTTGGAGCTCCGAAACCTGGGGTCGAATGTGAACCAGTTGGCGCACCAGTTGCATCTCGGATTCGAGGTGAATTCCCAGGATGTGACACGCCTGATTTCGGAAACCAAACCGCTGCTCCAGGAGCTCCGCCATGTGCTCGTGCTGCGGGCACAGGAACCCGAGGATTCCGAAGCCCTGGAAGCCGAGTGGGAGGACGGCGACAAGTGATCCCGAACGTCGTGAAAGGGTGCGGATTTCGCGGGCTGGCCAACTACCTGCTGAATCACCGCAAACACGCGCGGATCGTGGGCGGGAATATGGTCGGCCAGAACCCTCGTGAGCTCGCCCGCGAGTTCGGGATTTGTCGACGCCTTCGGCCGCGCGCGAAGACCCCCGTCATGCACCACACCCTGAGCTTTGGGGACGGCGAGGATCCAGGCGACGCGGCGATCGCCGACATCGCCGAGAGCTACATCAAAAAAATGGGCCTGGAGGGACACCAGTGGTGCGCCGTCGTGCACCGGGACAAGCCTCATGTCCACGTGCACCTGGCCATCAACCGGATCGGCTTCGACCGGCAGTGGTGGAACGCCACCCACGACTGGGAGCGGGCGCAGGTTGTGGCCGGCCAGGTCGAGGTGGAATTCGGAATCATCCAGGTCCCCCGGGTACGGCTCCGGGCGGCCGTAAAGAAGTCCATCGAGGACGCTCGGATCGAGCCGCCATCGGTGCCTCCGATTCCTCCTCCGAAACCTGAAGCTCCCAGCACCGTATTGGGCGAGCTCCGACAGCGTCTCGAGGCCATCCCTCACGGTCTTTCCGCGCCGGATTGGATGCAGGCGGCCAAGGCCGTGGGCGTGACCCTGAAGCCCTCCATCGGAGGCACGAAAATCAGCGGCTTCACCGCAGCGATGGCGGGACATCGGGCGGTGAAGCTCAGCGACCTGCACCGATCGCTGAGCTGGCCCAATCTCGTCAAGTCCGGCCGCGTCATTTACAGCCCAGAGAGCGACTTCGTGTCCATCACTCAACTGACCGAAAAGGAGTCCCCCAATGCCGAAGAGACCGGAGCCGGCCACCCCGACCTCGACCCCCTCCAACTCCCCGACCCAGGACGCGACGACTACGAGTTCCTTGCCGGAGGAATTTCCTACCCTTGGCAGCCCGTTCAGCCGCGACTGGTGGCGCTCGAAGTGGACGCGGGCGCAAGGGCCGCCACCGCCGGATCCTGGAGCGGAACGCCCTCTGAAAGTGAAGCTTTCGCGGCCCTCGAAGCCGATCGGCTACCAGCTTCTGAATCCGGAGCGGTTGGATCTCGAGAGGGACCAGCTCCGGAAGAACGATCTCCCGCCGGGATTCTGGGCACTGGAGCCTCAGATCGGGCAGTGGATTGCTCAGGAGATGTCGACCTGGAGTTGCCGCTCAATGGACCTGGAGAACACCTTCTTCGTTGCAGTCCCGAGCTCCGATCCGGACATGGGCGTGATCGGAATCTCGGTTTCCATGCCGAAGGGCCAGATCCCTGGCCCGCGGGATCGCCTCCTGCTGAGGCACCCCTGGGAGGACTACCCGTCGCGTGTGGTGGAGGTCTCCGCCGTCGGGGCCTTCCGGATGCCCACTCGTTTGGCCCGCCAGGTAGTGGGCGCGGCTCTCGCGGAGGGCTCGGCCTACGTGGGGATGCTCGTGAGCTGACAGGTGCGCGCGTCGATCTCGCAGATGCTCGGCTGCCCGCCGCGGCGCTGGCCGGTCCGGTGGGCCGTGTGGCTGCCTCGGTGGTCGCCGCGGAAGCCGGCGAGCTGATGTATGCCGGGGATTTTGGGCGGAAGGTCGACCAGCGCATCGCACTCTGGAACCAGGCTGAGCAGGCGGGAATGGGAGCCCAAGCCTACCGACAGGCCAGGGCGCAGTCCGTCGGAGCCCACCTGGAGGCAGCCCGCGCTGTGCTGCGAAGCCTGGGGACCTCTGGGTCGACTCATATCTCTAGGGACTACGACGGGGACATCGACCTGGAGTCCAGGCCTGCCACCGCGGCGCGCCTCCCCAGGCTATTCGGAGCCAGGCCTGCGGGAGATCTCGTGGGCTTCAAGGTCGACCTGGATGCCCTTGAGATGGCAGTCCCAGATCAGGGGATGCGCGCCGACGCCGCGGCTAGGCGCGTGGTTGCCGCCGAGGCCAGGAGCCTGCTGCGGCCGTCCGACTTCCAGGCACGCGTGGATTCACGCCTGCGGCTATGGGAGGTGGCAGCAGAGCAGTCCACCAGTGAAGCGGAATACCGGGCTGCCAAGGCCCTTTGGATCGCGGCTGAGGCGCTCCCCAAGCCGCCTCCCCTACCGCCGGGCAAGCGAACCCCCTATGGCCACCTGGGCTGGCAGGGCCCGAGGCGCCAAGCCCCGGGCCTCGTCGGTTGCCGGGCCGATTGGGAGGATACGGGGCTCGGGGCTGATACTGCCCAGACGGAGATTCGTCCCGCCGCCCAGCGCATCGTGGCCGTGGAGGCCGGTGGGCTGATCTGTCCAAAGCAGTTCGCGCTGCGCGTCGAACTTCGCGAGGCGCTCTGGGAGGAGGCAGAGGATCTGGGACTAGATAAGGAGGCGTACCGGCAACTTCGAGACACGCTGGTGGCGCTGGCGGATGCGCCACGCTTCGACCGTGCTGCCTTGCGTCGCCATGTTGAGCATGTGGCGCTGGGAGGGGAGGTCGGTGATGGCACGAAGCTCAGACCGGGGCCGGAGAAGCGCCCCTCATCGCCGGTGCCGGAGCCATATCGGAAACGTCCTCCGCGGCCTCACTGACCTGCCTACTGGAATAGGCGACCGATCCAGCCCCAGCGCGCCCATCGAGCCCTGCGCTGGTGCTTCGCCCGGATCCAGGCCCGCATCGAACTCCTGCTACGTTCTTCCTCCGAATCCAAATCCATTCGCGGGGATCCCAAGTCTGCCTCGCGAGGCCTGCCTCCCCGCGCCATCCGGATGATGGCGGGCACGTCGTCGCAGCGAGGCGTAACCGGGACGCCTGCTGAGAGAGAAATGAGGTGAAGGGGAGCATCGTCTTGTGCCACGGTTGGATCCTTCTTCAAGAAATCCGGTTCCTGGGTTTCCTGGGCTCCGGTCATCGGGTTCCTCCTACCCAACAGACAAGTCCGAGGATTACGGACAGGCGTGTTTCCGGGGGAATGTTCATTCGAAGAGGAACCCGGCCAGGCAGATCTATGCCGAGGAGAATGTCCCCCGACATAGGATCGGTCGCAAGACGCCGAAGAACAGGGCGGTCTTCGTTTTGCAGGCGAACCAAATAAATGCAGTGGTCCCGAATATCCCTGCGGCAACTGGAACCCGTGTAAAGAAGCACCCAGTCCTCGGCTCTGAGTACGGGCTCAAGTCCTTCGCTTCGGGTTGGACGGAACCAGACAAACGCAGAGCCATAGTCAGACGTTTGAAAGATCGAAGTGAACTCATCGCGACGATATCCGCGGAAAAACGAGTACTCGGATCCAATGCCCCAATGATGGAGGAGGTCGCTGAAATAGTCGCGAGGTAAGCCCAAGCATGGCGCCAATTCTCGAGGTGGTAGAAGAGTCCCGTCAGAAAGGAATGCTGTTTCGTTGACCTGACGGATGAGCAGGATGTCTGGAGTGTCGGGAAGGCCGGTGGCGGGATGGTGGAGCCACATCGGCTCCTGGCCTGTTTGGAGCCAGGAGGCGGAGATGCGAAACAGAGCCTCGGCAAGAAGACAGGCGGTGGGAGAGAGGGCGACGCGCCCCGATTCCCAATAGGAAACCGCTGTTTTGGTAACCCCAAGCCGGAAGGCAAGGGCATGCCCGGTCAATCCAAGTTGGGTCCGGAAGGCCTTAAATCGGGCGGCTGGTGTTTCGATTGCCATCATGTTGCCAATGGTAACAAAAAAACTTGCACGGTTACCAAGAGTTGCCTATCTTTGGGTGCAGGTTACCATTGGTGACTATCGCGATGGTCGATGCCATCCGTAATCAAAGAGGAGAAAGTCATGAAGAACAGCAGCAACGCCGCATCCGTGGTCATCTACGTCGGCCGCACGGAAGGGGAGAACAGTCCCTGGGTGAAGGTGGGCAGCGTCAAGACCGAGGGGCGGCTCGGTGAGCGTGCGCGGGAATACAAGGTTGCCGATCGCAACTTCTGGTTCGTCACGCGGGCGGCGTGGGAGGTGGAGCTTCCCGTGGGTGTGAAGCCTCGGGATTTCGAAACCCTGGTGCAGGCGGACCTCCGGGATCGCGGCCTGAAGCGGCGTGGGGAGCTCTTCCTGCCGCGGGACGGCAGCATCGAGCTGCTGTGTCGGGAGGTCGAGGATGTAATCCGGGCGCGCGGCGTTCGGTTCGTCGGCCTGGACGTGTCGGAGCTGCGCGCAAAGCAGGAGGCAGCTAATGCCAAGGTCCAGGCCGAGCTGGATGGCCTCGTGGCGGCCGAGGCGTGCCCCTACCGCGCCTTCCTGGCGCAGTATGAGGAAGTTCCCTTCGGCCGCCTGGACCAGATCCGGCGCAGCAGCCTGGACCGCGAACTCATGGCCATGGGCCACATCCTGCGGGATGTCCTGGCGGGTTCGGGCATCAGCGAGCTGCGCCTTGTGTTCGGCCACGACCGCCTCGTGGTCTATCCCCAGACACTCCCTGCCGCCCTTTTTCAGGCGGGAGCGGAGGCGGATCTGGCACTACCCGCAACTCTGAGCTTCGCTGCTCGCCCGCGCCGACACGCGGATCTCTCGGGCGAAGTGGCCATGGTCCTCGAGCGAGGGGATCCCGTGGAGTTCCACATCGACCGCTACGCGATTTCGGGGCCATTCCTGGCGTCGGAATCCAGCCTGGAACACCTGCCGGATCAGGTGCGATTTTCGCCGGAGCATCTCGCGTGCCTCGGTCGAATTGGGATGGAGGGAGCCCCGTGCTACTACCACGGCCTGGAGACCCGCGCGCCCATGCCCCAGGACCTCATGCCGGTGGTCGAAAAGAATCTGAGCCTGCTCCCCGGCATCCGTTTCTGGCTCGGGCTCCACCACGCACAAGAAGCCGGAATCCACCTGCTGGGATATCGCCTGCCCGCCGAACTGGGCTGGCTTCAGCAGGGGCTTGGTGAGGCTGCGGAGGCACTGGCAGCCATCGGCAGGCCCATCGCACCCGCCCTGCGGACGTGGGTGCGCACGCGCCTGTTCGAGGGATCGGCGGCAGCCGAGTCCGAATGCCGGTACGCGTGAACCTCCCCGGATGGGGAGGTTCGGTGGTCGCAGGGGCGGATCTCAGGAGAGGCAGTGGCCGGTGATCAACGGCCACTGCGGCCTAATCCGAAGGCGGATCCAAATTACTTAGCGATTTCCATCGTTTAAGGGCGCGGTACTTTGCGTCATGGATACCCCGAACCAAGCGGGAGGCAAACCAGGCCTCCACGAGATCCTGCCGGTAGAGGATGCCGTGTCCGCCCATGACCGCGAATTCGGGCCCGGTACCTTCTTCCCGATGTAGATACCAGTATGTTTTCGAATAGCCGTAGAGTTCGATCAGCTGCGCGACGGTGATCCAGATGTGCTGGGGCTCGGCCTTCACGAGCCGCGGGCCGTGGGACTTGCGGCGAGGGGCTTCGGGGTTCATGGTCATCGCGGCCTCCTGTAGGCGGGCAGGTATGGCTGGGCCAAGGGGGCCACTCGGCGGCCCGCCCAGTCAGATCTCCTGGTCGCGAGTCAGCATAGGGGCTTAGGTTGGATAATCAAGTTAAAAATACAGGGTAATCGATTGGAAGTGGTTCACTTTGAATAGCTTGGTTGATGCTTATCCTGTTTTGCGGCCTTAGCGGGTTGCTTGTTTCTGGCTGAACCAAGGAGGGATATCCGGTTCCAGCCGGATAACGAATCGCCGTAAGTGGAATTCGGAACACCCTCCCGGAGCCGTCCACGGCCCCCGAGGACAAGAACCGCGCCAGGTCGCCTGGCACGGCTCCGGGCCGCTGGCCTTCCTGCTCCTCGGGTCCGAGCTGCCGTTCGGTGCATGCATCGATGGAAGCGGAGGCGCTGCGCGCGCCAGCCCCGTCCCATCGCCCCCCGGTCAGGCGAGGGGGCGACGGGCCGGGACAGACCAGCAGGGGACACGACAAGGGAGGCTCGTTGGCCTCCCTTGCGAACTGCGGAGAGGGCTCAAGGCCGAACACCCAGCAGAGGTGACATGGGCTCATGATGCGACTCGAAGGAAGGCATCACGATCTCGATCAATTAACGCGTTGTGCTGAGGGCACTGCCTGGGTTGCTTCTCGGGCTTTCCATCCCTTCCGGGCAGCATGCAATTCCACCGGTAGGTGACCCGCCGGATTTGCCCTAAGATTGCCTTGAACCACGTTCTCTCAAGGGGTGCATCGTCTCTGCGATGCAGGTGTTTGGGTAAGTCGGGCCGCTTACCTCCCGCGCTCATCAGCGCATGGAGGTATTTCCTGTGGCCGTCCTATCCCGAGAACCGGGGACTCACTCCTCTCAAGCGCCAGACGAAGGTTTGCGGCCGCGACTGCATTTAATGGCAGGCCTGGAAACCGCGTGGACAGCGAAGCCACGAGAACAGCCTGGATTCAGGCAGCTCGAGCAGTGGCTGGCCTGCCATCCCGAGATCTGTCTGACCTTGGTCTCCCACGTCGAGCCTGACCTTGCTCAAGCATGGATAGACGGGCATCTGGATCTCATGCCCCATCACCTCGTGTGCGCTGGGGGCCAGACCCTTCACCATCTCCAAGGATCGGCCTCCTGGGCACGTGACGATGCCTATACCGAGTGGCTGGAAGTGCAGAAGCAGGTGCGCAGCCACGAGAACGAGCCGCTCTCACCGCTCGTGGTCGCGCTCGGGTTCCTGGAGATTCACTGGAGAACGCCCCGCCCCCTCGCTGTATTTGGTTCTCCCGCGCGGGAGTTCGACCTTCTCGCCTTGGCGGACATCCCAGTGCCCACGGGCGGAACGCCCCAAGAGCTGGAGCCGTTCTCTTCAAGGATGCCAACCCCGTTGGGGTCGGGTGTCGGGCGGAAGGGGTTGATGGAGCGCCTGCGCACTGCTTCATCGGCAGGAATGTATGAATCGCCGTCCCACCGCGACGGTTAACCATCCCTGCTGCTCCCCTGTGCCGACCTTTTCAGTCCTTCATTCGGAGCCAGCACCCCATGTCCCTTGAGCACAAGATCCTCGACCTCGCGAATCTCCGCGAGAAGGCGCGCGCCGCTGGCGGCGAGAAGCGCATCCAGAAACAGCATGACCAGGGCAAATACACTGCCCGGGAGCGCATCGAAAAGCTGCTGGACGAGGGCAGCTTCGAAGAATTCGACATCTTCGTCACCCACCGCTGCACCGACTTTGGGATGGAACAGGAGCAGCCCCTGACGGATGGTGTCATCACCGGGCACGGCACCATCGATGGTCGTCTGGTGTTCGTCTTCAGCCAGGACTTCACCATCTTTGGCGGCAGCCTCTCCAAGGCTTTCGCGGAGAAGATCTGCAAAATCATGGATCTTGCCGTCAAGGTGGGCGCCCCAATCATCGGCCTCAACGACAGCGGCGGCGCCCGCATCCAGGAAGGTGTGGACGCCCTGGCCGGGTACTCCGACATCTTCCTGCGCAATGTCCTCAGCAGCGGCGTCGTGCCCCAAATCAGCCTGATCCTGGGGCCCTGCGCGGGGGGCGCAGTCTACAGCCCCGCCATCACCGACTTCGTGACCATGACCCAGGGGAACAGCTACATGTTCCTGACGGGGCCGAAGGTGGTGAAGCAGGTGACTCGGGAAGATGTCACCACCGAGCAGCTCGGCGGCGCTTCCATCCACAGCACCAAGAGCGGTGTGGCGCACTTCGTGGCCCAGACGGAAGACGAAGCCCTCGCCCACACCCGACGGCTGATCTCCTTCCTGCCCTCGAACTATCAGGAGAAGCCACCCCTCGACCCCTGCACCGATCCCGGCGACCGGCTCACTCCTGAGCTGAACCATGTCCTACCGGATGAGGCCAACAAGCCCTATGACGTGAAGGATGTCATCCAGAGCATTGTGGACAACGCGGACTTCTTGGAAGTGCACGAAGCCTTCGCGCCAAACCTGGTGGTGGGCTTTGCACGCTTCAACGGCCGCCCCGTCGGCATCGTCGCCAACCAGCCCAAGGTGATGGCGGGCGTGCTGGACAACAACGCCTCCATCAAGGGCGCCCGTTTCGTGCGCTTTTGCGACAGCTTCAACATCCCACTCGTCACCCTGGAGGACGTACCCGGCTTCATGCCCGGCACCAGCCAGGAATACGGCGGCATCATCCGCAACGGCGCCAAGCTGCTGTTCGCGTTCGCCGAAGCCACGGTGCCCAAGGTCACGGTGATCCTGCGCAAGGCATACGGCGGCGCCTACTGCGTCATGAGCTCCAAGCACCTGCGGGGTGATTTGAACTATGCCTGGCCCACCGCCGAGATCGCCGTGATGGGGCCGGACGGCGCGGTGGAGATCATCTACAAGAAGGAGCTGGACGCCGCTGAAGACGTCACCGCCAAGGCCGCCGAGCTCAAGGAACGCTACGCGAACCTCTTCGCCACCCCCTTCGCCGCTGCGAAAAAGGGCTACATCGACGATGTGATCAAGCCCGCGAACACGCGCTTCCGCATCGTCAAAGCCCTGGAGATGCTGGCCAAGAAGGACGACAGCAACCCCCGCTGCAAGCACAGCAACATTCCCTTGTAGAGGTGAGCCTTGAATCAAGGAGAAGCCTGGCTCATCACGCTGCTCGGAATCGTGGTCGTCTTCATTGGCCTCATTCTTTGCATCGCGTTCATCAATTTCTTCAACCGCCTTTCCCGCAACATCACCTGGGATGGGGCACACAGCACCACAGAGACGGCACCCGTAGCAGCCGCGCCAGTTGATGTCGAAAGGGCCGCGACGCCCGCACACGTTGCCGAGCCCATCCCCCCCGATGTTCTGGCGGTCATCGCCACCACCCTCGAAATCGAACGCCGCCTGTACCAGGGCCGGCCCGGTCAGCGACTCACCATCGTCCGCTAGCCATAGGAAACCAAGCCATGAGTCAGCACGTCATGAACATCGGCGGCCGCGAGTACAAGGCCGAAGTGAAGGAACTCACTTCCGAACGCGCCCTGGTGGTGGTGGACGGCAAGGAATACCACGTGGAGTTGGCCAACGTCGGGCGGCGCGTGGTACCCGCAAGCGAAGCCCGCACGAGCCACGCACCGGCTGCCGCAGCGCCGGTGGTCTCCGCTGCCTCGTCCCCGGCCCCCAAGCGCTCCGTGGTAGCTGCCGGGGACGGGGCCATCATCGCCCCCATGCCGGGCTCCATCTTCCAGATGAAGACCCAGGAAGGCGCCACCGTCCAGGCCGGCCAGGTCCTGCTGGTGATGGAGGCCATGAAGATGGAAAACCCCATGCCCGCGCCCTTCAGCGGCACCGTCACCAAGGTGTTCGTGCGCGAG
Organism: uncultured Solibacteraceae bacterium; assembly: GCA_964415525.1. GTDB lineage: Bacteria > Acidobacteriota > Holophagae > Holophagales > Holophagaceae > CAZPUI01. The sequence continues at coordinate 55,732 of CAYQAS010000002.1, read as the reverse complement.
GGTGACAACGTGGGCGAAGGCGACCTTCTGGTGGAGATCGCCCGGCCCCAGATGACAACGATGTAGGGGAGCTGACTTGAAACGATTGCTCCTCTTCCTCTTCGCCCTTTGCCTGTTGCCTTTGCAGGGGGCCGAAAAGCCTGTCTTCGGGGTCCGCTTTGAGGACACCGCGGTCTACATCCGCTTCACCAAGGGCAAGCAGCACGGCCTCAAGAATGACTTCCAGGGTGTGGCCGACCTCACCAAGAGTCAAGCCACCCGTGGGGACCTCGTGGATCCGCTCGGCGCGAAGATCGGTCGATTCCTGACCATCCACGCCGACGACTTCGAGACCGTGGCCCGCGTTCAGACCCTCGCCCCTGGCAAGACCGTCAAAGACGTGGACCACCTCGAAATCCCCGAACTGAACATGGGCTACCTCAAATTCACGGAGGAGACGTCCACCAACTACTTCGTCCTCGATAAGGGCCTGGAACAGATCCCCGGGGGCAAGTTGAAGCGCGCCGCCAAGGGCAACCTGTATCGCACCGACGGCGCCGTGGGGGGCATCTTCTCCATCGTGACCACCGGCCAGACCGAGAGCCTGGGCTACGTCACGCAGTTCGCCGTGGGCAACTTCCCCAAGGATGTGAAGAGCGGGCGCATCGACAGCTACATCGACCAGATCATCATCGGAAGCGGCTTCGCCAACATGACCTTCCCGAACCTGATCATGATCTGCGTCGGATTGCTGTTCCTGTATCTGGCCATCGCCAAGGACTACGAGCCGCTGCTCTTGGTGCCCATCGGATTCGGCATCGTGCTCGGCAACATGCCCATGCCCATCTCCATCTTCAACAGCGTATCGGTCTACATGATCGATCCGGTGACCCACGAGTACACCTTCAACACCAGCGGCAATTCCGTGATGGGGATGATCTACGCCGGGGTGAAGAGCGGTCTTTTCCCGCCGCTCATCTTCCTGGGGGTGGGGGCCATGACGGACTTCAGCGCCCTGCTCTCGAACCCCAAGAGCCTTCTGCTCGGGGCCGCCGCGCAGGTCGGAATTTTCGCGACCTTCCTGGGAGCGCTGGCCCTAGGTTTCAGCCCGCAGAGCGCGGCCTCCATCGGCATCATCGGTGGCGCAGACGGCCCCACCGCCATCTTCACGGCGGGTCGCCTGGCCCCGAGTCTTATCGGTCCCATTGCCATCGCGGCCTATAGCTACATGGCCATGGTGCCCATCATCCAGCCGCCCATCATGAAGCTGCTCACGAGCCGCGAGGAGCGTCTGATCCGCATGAAGCCGGGCCGCAAGGTGAGCAAGTTCGAGAAGATCGCCTTCCCCATCATGGGCATGATCGTCACCTGCCTCGTAGCCCCCGGCGGTCTGCCCCTGCTGGGCATGCTCTTCTTCGGCAACCTGCTGAAAGAGAGCGGCGTCACCAACCGTCTTGCCAAGACCGGTGCCGGGGCCATCCTGGACATCTGCACCATCATGGTGGGCATCGGCGTGGGCGCCTCCACCAGTGCCCAGGTGTTCCTGAAGCCCCAGTCCGTGATGATCTTCGCCCTGGGCTGCCTCGCCTTCGCCAGCGCCACCGCCGGCGGTGTCCTCTTCGCCAAGCTGATGAACCTGTTCACCAAGGAGAAGATGAATCCCTTGATCGGTGCGGCTGGCGTAAGCGCCGTACCCGACTCCGCTCGCGTGGTGCACATGGTGGGCCAGGCGGAGGATCCCACGAACTATCTGCTCCAGCACGCCATGGGCCCCAATGTGGCCGGTGTCATCGGCTCCGCCATCGCGGCGGGCGTCTTTCTCGGACTCTTCTAGGCAAAGGACTGGATCATGACTCGCATCATCACCGTCGTGCCGAACATCAGCGAAGGCCGTTCTGCGGCTTTCATCGAGGACCTGAAGGCGAAGCTGGAGGCCGTGCCGGGCCTGTTGGTGCTGGATGTCGCCATGGACGCCTCCCGCAACCGCACCGTGTTGTCCTTCACCGGCGGCAAAGAAGCCATCTTCGAGGGCGGTTTCGTGCTCTATGAGGAGGTTCTCAAGCGGGTGGACATGCGCCTGCACCAGGGGGAATACCCCCGCATCGGCGCCGTGGATGCTTTCCCCTTCGTGGCGGTGAAGGATGTCGCCATCGAGGAGGTCGTCGCCTGGTCCACGGAGTTCGCGGAAGAAGTGGCGAAACGTTTTCAGCTCCCCGTCTATCTCGCCTATGAGAGTGCCCGTCATCCGCTGCGGCGGGACATTGAGAACATCCGCGAGGGGGAGTACGAAGGCTTCGCCGCGAAAATGGCGGATCCCACCTGGAAGCCCGACTTTGGCCCGGAGGCGTTCCCCGAAGATCGTGGCGCCACCATCATCGGAGCCCGGTTCCCCCTTGTGAACTTCAAGGCCTACCTCAATACGCCAAACGAGGAGGCCGCCGTGTGGGTCGCGCAGACCCTTATGAGTCCCACCACAGGCATGCCCAATGTGAAGTTCTATCCAGGCCTCGATCGACAACGGAATCTGGCCTTGCTCAACGTCACCGTGGGCAACTACACGGCGACTCCCCTCTACCGCATCCTTGAGGCCATCAAGACCGAACTTCGGCGATTTGGAGCCAACATCAGCAAGGTCGAGACGATCGGGCTTGTACCCCAGGGAGCGCTCCTTGAGAGCGCGTTGCACTACCTCCAGATCAGCGAGTTCGCACCGGAGCACCTGCTGGAGCAGAAACTGAACCGCCTGGTGGATGCCAGGTTCCAAGGTTGAAACCCTTCCGCCTGGGTTTGGACCTGACTCAATCCCCTCATGCATCTAACCCATCGCTGGAGTCGCCATGGATTTCTCAGCCGTCGTGGATCGCATCAATAGCTACGTGTGGGGCCTGCCCCTGGTCGCTCTCTGCCTCGGCGCAGGCGTCTTCTTCTCCCTATGGACACGGTTTCTCCAGGTGCGCCACCTTCGGAACATGGTCAAGCAGCTCTGGCAGGGCCAGGCCTCCGAGAGCGGCATCAGCAGCTTTCAGGGCTTTGCCATGGCCCTGGGTGGACGGGTTGGCACGGGCAATATCGCGGGGGTGGCCACGGCCATCGCCATGGGCGGGCCCGGCGCTCTCTTTTGGATGTGGGCGATCGCCTTCCTCGGAGCTGGTTCGGCCTTTATTGAGGCGGCCCTGGCCCAGGTGTGGAAGGAGAAGGTGGATGGCGAATACCGCGGCGGCCCCAGCTACTACATCGAACGGGGGCTGGGGCAGCGGTGGTACGCCATCGCCTTTGCGGTGGTCACGGTTCTGAGCTGCGGCCTGCTGCTGCCAGGTATCCAGTCCAACAGCATCGCCACGGCCACCCACAGTGCACTCCACATGCCCCTGTGGCTGAGCGGTGCCATCACCACCGGTTTGCTGGGCCTGATCATCTTCGGCGGTGCCAAGCGCATCGGCCGTGTGGCGGAACTGGTCGTGCCCTTCATGGCCATCGGCTACATGCTCATGGCGCTGACGATCATCATCATCGACATCAAGCGCGTGCCGGAGATGCTGAAGCTGATCTTCGCCAGCGCTTTCGGCGGCCATGCGGTGTTTGGCGGCATCGTGGGCTCGGCCATCACCTGGGGCGTGAAGCGCGGCATCTTCAGCAACGAGGCGGGCCAGGGCACCGGCCCCCAGGCCGCCGCGGCGGCCGAAGTCGCCCACCCCGCCCAGCAAGGCCTCGTGCAGGCCTTCAGCGTCTATGTCGACACCCTGGGAGTCTGCACCGCCACGGGCATCATGGTGCTGCTCACGGGGATGTATAACGTGGGGGACGGCAAGGGCGGCTTCCTTATCTCGAACATTCCCGCGGTCGAGCATGGCCCGAAGTACACGCAGATGGCCGTGGATACGATCCTGCCGGGCTTTGGTGCTGGCTTCGTGGCGGTAGCCCTCTTCTTCTTCGCCTTCACCACCCTGATGGCCTACAGCTACTACGCGGAAAGCAACGTCGCCTACCTCCTGCGGGGCCGCCACACCAAGTGGGGCATCGCTGCGATCCGCTTGGGTCTCCTGGGCATGACCTACTTCGGCGCCGTGCGCACTGCCAACCTCATGTGGGCACTCGGTGACATCGGGGTCGGGCTCATGGCCTGGCTGAATATCGTGGCGATTCTGCTGCTGGGTGGCGTCGGGGTGAAGGTCCTGAGGGATTACGAGCGGCGCCTTGGTTCCGAGGAACCCATGTCATTCGATCCTGTTGCCCTCGGCATCAAGCGCACGGCTTGCTGGCGGCAAGATCCTGAGGCACGCCCCACGAAGGCGGCAGCACCTGCGTCATTTCCCGCCGGCGGGGAACTCTCCGAATCACCTGACGTATAGGAGGGCTTTCGCGAGATGCCTGGGGAACTTGCTGCCAGTTTCAGACGTTGAGGCGGCCTGGTCCTCAGACCGACGATGCCTTGTCTGCTGTCGATGAATCCGAGAACCGACGAAACAGAATCAAGGCGGTTCTGGTCATCCACCCCCGCTCTGCCATGAACACGAGCACCGATGCCGCCAGGATGCTGAACAGCACTACGGCGAACACGGTGCTCTTGATGGTGTCTCCATGGGGGAGACCCATTTGCAGGGGAAGCGATGCCAGCACCGCTGCCGCGAGGCCTTTGGGGACGAGGACGGCGCAGGCGAGGGCGTCGGGGCGCGGGGTCTGGGACGGCAGGGAGGCGTGCACCACCGGGATGCGCACCAGGAAGAGGGCGGCGGTGAGCAGAAGGCCTATGACGACATCGAGCCACCCTCCCAGGCGGATGTTCACGCCGATGTAGACGAAGAAGAAGGTCTTCAGCAGGAAGACCAGCTCCGAAAAGACCTCGCGTTCGGTGGTGTTGAGGCTGGCCAGGGCCTCAGGGGACCGGCGGAGGAAGCGGGCGGGCACTCGGTCCAGGTTCCCCAGGGTGATGCCCAGGGCCAGGGCGGCTATGGCGCCGCTGAACCCCATCAGTTCCACCACGCCATAGACGATGCAGACGAATGCGGGGGTGGTGAAGACGGAGTTCTGGAGACCGTGGATCCGGTTGAGGGACAGGGACCAGAGGAAGCCGCCCACCATGCCCAGGAGGCCCGCGAAGAAGAACGAGGCGAGCATCCCGCCGATCATGAGGCCGACCTTCAGCTCACCGGCCTGCTGGGCGCCCATGAGCCCAAGGCCGACGACAATCACCAGCACATCACTCAGGGCGGACTCCAGCGAGAGCACCGTGCGGGAACGTTCTTCCATCTGGAGTCGCTTCACCATGGGGATGACGACCGCAGACGAAGTGCCCCCGAGGATCGACCCCAGTATGAGCGCCGAGAGCCAAGGCATTCCGAGGAACACCTTGGCGACGGGCGCGGCGACGGCCACCGTTGCGAGGAAGTTCAACACCGTCAGAAGTGCCGCTCCCCGCAGGGACCGGAAGAGCACCCCGAGGTCCAGGCCCAGGCCTCCCTCGAACAGGATGATCACTAGGGTCACAGTGGTGAACAGGGGACCCACCGCCCCAAGGTGCTCAGGCCGAACCAGATGGGTCGCTGGCCCCAACACCAGGCCCAGGGCGAGGAGCAGGAGGACGTCAGGGACCTTGGTGCGCTTGAAGAGATCGTCCAGGAGATGCGCGGCGAACACCAGCAAGCCCACGGCGACAACGGTGATGGCGAGCTTCATGGGGCCTCCGGATTCCTGGATGGCATCGCCCGGTCGAGGGCGATGCCGATCTTGGGTCAATCACTTCTGGGTCTGAATCGCCTGGGGCGCCTCGTGGCGTTCCTGGATCACGCGGTAGAAGAGCGCGATGGCGACTCCCCCGAAGATGGCTAGCACGAGCCATTTCATGGGGCGGGAAGGTTGTTTTTGGGTCATGCGAGGACCTCCATGGAGTTGTGCCTGGAGATGCGCCCTTGGTGGCGCAGATGCACTGAGATCACTTGGAGCGCATCACCGGATCCAGGGCGGTGAGCAGCTTCTGAAGCTCTCCGGCCGGCATGCCTTCGCCGCCGCCGAGGGTAAGGGTCGTCCGCTTGGCAGGCCATTCCACCTGAAGCATGGGCATGTTCGCCATGGCGTAGGTGTGGGTTCGGAGCCCCTGGTGGGTGGCGGTTTTCAGACCCTGCACGGCGCCAGCCATCCGGGTCACGTCGTTGAAGGAGGCGAGCGATCCACAGCGCACCATGAGGACCTTCTCAGGCGTGGCCCCCATGAACGTAGCCGTGAATTCCGGGCCATCCTGTTCGCAGCCCATGAACTTATAGCCAGGCACCGTGGTGGCCTTCATCCAAGCCTGGAAGTCCTGGTACGACAGACCGGGTCCCTGCTGGGCAATCAAGGCAGGGGCGGCCAGCAGGAGCGCGGCCGTCCTCACAGCTTCACCAGTTCGACGCGGCGGTTCTTGGCACGGCCTTCTTCCGTGCGGTTGTCTGCCACCGGCTTGTCCTGGCCGAAGCCCTTGGACTGCAACCGTGGGGCCTCGATGCCCTTGGCCACCAGCGCGGCCTTCACAGCCTTGGCGCGCTCATCGCTGAGCTTGCGGTTGCCCTCCGGGGTGCCGGTGTTGTCCGTGTGGCCCTCCACGCTCAATTTCAGCTTCGGATTGGCCTTGAGCAGGCTGGCGATCTCGTCCACCTGCGCCGTGCTGTCGGCCTTGATGGTGGCCTTGGCAGTGTCGAAGTGGATGTCGAGCGCGATGAAGCCGTCCTTGTTCAGGGCGTCCAGCATGGCGCTGGAGCTGATCTTCTGCTCCATCTGGCCCTTCTCGATGATGGTGACGTGATAGCTCTTGCAGCCGCCGTAGGCGTAGACATAGGCCCAGGTTTCGGCGGAGCCCTTCTTGAGGCGCAGGGTGGCAGCGGTTCCGCCGCTCGGCTTCTCCCACATCACCTCACCGCCCACCTTCTTGATGGCCTGCACGTGGTTGCGCACCACTTCAACCGGGGAGGGCATGTCCGCGCCCTTGGTGAGGTGATAGACGATGAAGGTCTTCTTCCCTTCTACCACCTGCTTGTCGTCCTTCTTGGCACCTTTGGTGGTGAACTCCTCGCGGTCGAAGTCCGAGGTCTTGTAGCGATCGATCACGAAGCCGGGCATGCGGGTGAAGAGGGCGTGGTCCTGGCTGCCGGGCTTGTCGACCTTCTCCTTGGGGGGAGCCGCGATGAGAGCCGGGACGGCGAGGAGCAGGAAGGCGTTGCGCATGAAATCTCCTGAGGGAGGGCGGGCTTGGCCCGCTATTTCTGGGGCGTGGCGGTGAGGGTGTAGCTCGCGCCGTTGGGGTTGGACCCGGTCACGGTGAAGGGCTTGCCCTCCCGCATGAGTCCCACGGCGGCCTCGCTCAAGCGAGCCGTCACGTGGCCCGGGGCCTGGTGCAGGTTTTGACAGGGGGTGGCTTCCAGTGTGAAGACCTGGGACTTGCCGGCCTCGGGGAGGTCAGCCACAAGATCGAACTGCCACGTGAGGTAGACGCCCAGAGGCAGGGTGCTTCCACAGAGCGGATGACCGGGCATGTCCTGGTCCACTCGGATCAGTTCGGGCGGGTTGGTCAGGCCGTCTTCCCGGAAGTCGATGCGGAACGTGGAGGCGATCTCCGAATACACGCCACCCGTGGTCTGGAACCGGTGGGTGGCAGGCTCGTTGCTGCGGATGGGCATGGACAGGTGGACGATGCCGGCCTCTGTGCTCATGGGGACACGGTAGGGCGGCTGGAGAGGCTTGCCCGTAGTGTCCTTGAGATCCGCCGGGTGCCCCATGTCCAGGGTCACGGGAGCCTCGCCGGGCTTACCGGCATTGATCTGGACGCACTTCCAGGTGGCTTCGAGCTCCACCTTGCCGAACTGCGGGTGGGGCTCCCGGTACGAAAGCTGAAGGGTGTAGCCCGTGCAGGCGAAGGGCTCCTCGAGGCTCGCCAGGGACTTCTCCTTGTCCTCGCCGTTCTGGCTCAGGCACTTCAGCGTGAAGAGGTCGGTGCGCTCGCAGACCTTGTCGCAGTCGTAGGTGATGTAGTCGAACGTGAAGTTGCCGGGGTTCGCCACGTAGTCCGTCCCCTTGAACTTCACCTTCTTGGTTTCGCGTCCGTCCCGGTCTACGAGCATGCCGTGACGGCATTCCAGCTCGAAGAGGGTGAGGGGATTCGCCGGGTTCTCTCCGAGCGGTCGGTCATGACTGCTTTCGGGGAGCCGTTGGATGCGCACTTCGCCCCGGCGCTCTCCATCCGCCTTCATGGGCCGGTCGTCCGATGGGTTCTTGGGCTTGAACGTCAGCACCGCGGGGCCCAGGGTCGTGGCTTCACGGATCTTGGCGGCGAGCTGCTCCCCGGTGATGAGCTGGGCCTCGAAGGCCGCGAACATGCGCTGGGCCATCTCCACCGGGTTGGGATCCCCCTCGACGGACCAGGCTTCGGTCTTCAGCTCCCACTTGCCGAGGATCAGGTTCGTCACCGGATCCATCAGGGTGACATAGGCCATGAGGGCCTCGGCAGCACGGGCATCCTGCCCTCGACACGGCTGACAGTCCCGGGAGTAGAAGGCCGCGAACTTCAGGACGAAATTGGGGCTGGGCCCACCCTTGAGGCTGACCTGGGCAAAGTCGGAACTGAGGCGGGAAGCGATGCCCTGTTTCCTCTGCTGGTAGAGGTTGTCGAAGGCCTGGGTGAAACCGGGCACCAGATCCCCCTTCACGCCCGGCAACAGGTCTTCGGTCATGAGGGTGACGCGGGGCTTCCCCGTCTGCTGTCCCCAGGCTGCGGGGAGAGCCAGTACCAGAACGGGCAGTAGACGCAGCGTGTGAAGCACATCGGCACCTAGGTGTGGGTGTTGCACAGAGATGAATGCAGGGGTGAAAAAATTAGCTTAGCAAAGCAAAACCAGACGTCAGGGGTACAGAACCAGCCATGCCAGGTACCCCACATAGCTTCCAAACAGCAGCCCTCCCTCCCACCTGCGGATGGTCCGCTCGGTGCGCAGCAGCAGCAGGCCCAGCAGCGTGAAGCCGCCAAGAACGGCCATGTCGGGGTTGTGGAGGGTCGGAATGGCGCGCAGGGAGCCCGGCAGCCCTGCGGCGCCGAGGCACAGCAGGATGTTGAAGATGTTCGAACCCACCACGTTCCCCACGGCCATGTCGGTGTGTCCCCGCCAGGCAGCCACCAGGGACGTCGCCAGTTCGGGGACGGAGGTTCCCACGGCCACGATGGTCAGGCCCACCAGCCGTTCGCTCATGCCGAGGGTGAGGGCGAGCGCGGTCGCTCCCTGCACCAGGAGGTGGCCTCCCACCACCAGTAGGCCCAGCCCGACGCCGACCAGGGTGGAGAGCCGGAGGACCGATCCGCCTTTGGGAGCCCCGGCGGTTTCGGCTGCTTCTTCAGTCACCGCGAGGTGGAGATCGGTCTCACGGGTTCGGCGGGCCCGGTGGACCATCCATCCGCTGTAGCCGAGTGCTGCCAGCAGCAGCAGGGCTGACTCCCAGGTGGCCAAGTGTCCGTTGGAGAGCAGCCATCCCAGCGCCAGGGTGGACAGGAGCAGGACGGGGACTTCACTCCTTGCGAGCGCTCGCTGGACTGGGGCGGGGCGGAGCAGCGCCGTCAGGCCGAGGATCAGGCCGATATTGGCGATGTTGCTCCCGACGACATTGCCCAGGGCGAGGTCCCCATGGCCGCTCCATCCTGCCTGGACGCCGACGATGACCTCCGGGGCGGAGGTTCCGTAGGCGACCACCGTCAGCCCAACGATCAGTGGGGAAATGTTCAGACGGCGCGCAAGCCCCGCGCCGCCTCGCACCAGCCACTCTGCTCCGAAGTAGAGCAGGGCGGTGCCTCCCAGGAGCAGCAGGAGGATGGTCAGGCCTGGGGTCATGCTGGATTCTCGGGGTGGCGGATGGAGCGGGCGAGGACGGCATTCAACCCAACTGGACCCAGCAGCGTGGTGAGCAGGATGGCTCCCACCAGGGCGGCTTTCCATTCCGGTGCCAACAGAGGGCTCCCATTCAGCACCATCTGCGAACCGACGGCCACGAAGACCAGACCGACTTCCCCGCGGGGCACCATCCCCCAGCCGATGACTGCCGCCCGCATGCCTCCCCCGCCACCGTAGCCAGACAAATACTTTCCGATCGTCCCCAGGACGGCCAGGACGGCGGCGAGAAGGAGGCTCTGGGGTGACACGAGGGCCACCACATCCACACGCGCCCCGATGACCACGAAGAAGAGCGGCGCCAGCACGGAGACCAGGGGGTGCAGGAGGGATTCCAAGGTGTGGTGCTCACGCTCTTCCAGCAGCTCGACAGAGGTCGGCTCCAGGATCAGGCCTGCCGCGTAGGCCCCGATGATCGGGGCGAGGCCGGCCACGCCGCTCACCCAGGCCAACAGAAAGGCAAAGGCCAGTCCCATGGGAAGCAGGAGCTGCTCGCTCCGGAGTCGGCTGGCCAAGCGGAACAGGTGCGGCGTGGCCACGCGCCCGAGGGTGAGGGCGACGGCCAGAAAGGCCAGGGCCATGCCCATGGACCGGGCCAGCGGGCCCCATGGCATGCCTCCTCCGGTGCCACTGGCAGTCACCAGGGCGCTGACCGCCACGAGCACCAGGAGGCCGAGCACGTCATCGATGACCGCCGCCCCGACGATGGTCCGGCCTTCTTCCGAAGAAGCCATGTTCCGCTCCCGGAGCACCTGGACGCTGATGCCGATGCTCGTGGCGCAGAGGCAGGCGGACATGAAGAGATTCACCACGGTGGGGGTTCCCTGCGGCAACACCAGCCAGGCGCCTCCGAGGCCGAGCAAGACGGGAAAGACGACGCCGAGGACAGCCACTCTCAGTGAAGCCAGACCCACGCGGAGCATCTGAGGAACGGTGGACTCCAAGCCCACGGCGAACATGAGAAGCATCACGCCCACGTTCGCCAGGACGCCAGCTTCTGGGGAGGCTCCGGCATTCGGGAAGGACGGCCAGGCTCGATGAGCGGCCGAGAAGGCGAGGCCGGCACACAGCTCTCCGACCACCGCAGGCATGTGCAGGCGAAGCGCCAATTCCCCCCCCAGCTTGGCGCCTAGCCAAAGCATGGCCAAAAGCAGGAGGCTTCCCGTAAAGGGATCTGCCATGAGCAAGGCGAACGTCATGAGGTTCCTCCCATGCGGGTGAGCAGCCGTGGGATCCAGGCGCAGACGGCTGCGATGACGATGAACCAGCCGGCCAACAGCACCACGAGCCGGATGATTCTTGGATCCTTCGGCCAAAGGCCCTTTGCGAGCAGCGGGCCACGGCCCCCCAGGAGCCAGCCCGTGCCCACGCAGACCAGGAATCCTGCCGCATTCCACCACATCCAGCTCACGCCGGGGGCCGTTTTCCAGAGCAGAAGGTTGCCCGCAAGTCCTGCTACGAGCCCCGTCAAGGCGCCTCGTCCCGTGACGCAGGGGAAGAGCACGCCGAGGAGGAAGACGCCCGCCACGGGGCCGAAGAAGGCCGATCCGATCTTGTTCACCAGCTCGATCACCGTGTCGTGGCCGCCCGCCAACCAGGCCGCCATCACCACCATCAGGGCCCCCCAGGCCAGGGAGATGCCTCGGCTCAGGCGTACCTGGGTGCGGGCGGGGAGGCGGCCGAGGGCGGGGCGTCCGCGCAGCAGGAGGTCGTTCCAGGTGGAAGCGCTGAGGGCGTTCACCGCCGAATCCAGGCTGGACATCGTGGCCGCCAGGATGCCGGCGATGACGATCCCCAGGAGTCCTTCCGGTATGTGGTTCACGAAGAAGGTCGGAACCAGGGCATCCACCGATTTCCCCAGCATCCGGAGCTGGAGCGTGGGGTGCGCCTGGAGGAAGGGGATGAGGAACAGACCCAGGGCGCAGTAGGTGAGCACCAGGGGGAACCGCACCACGGCATTGAGGGTCATGGCCTTCGCCGCCTCGCGGGGCGTGGCCACCGCCAACAGGCGCTGGGCCTGGGTCTGGTCGCAGCCGTAGTAGGAGAAGTAGAGGAAGCCACCCCCTACCAGCATGGGCCAGAAAGCGAAGGTCGCCCCGTCCCCCAGCCCCGTGCTGGACCAGCGGAAGACCTCCAGCCGGGCGGGATCAAGGTGTCGCGGCCAGTCCGCCGGCAGCGCCGCCAGGATCACGCCCAGCGCCACCAGGGAACCAATCCAGAGGATGCCGAGCTGGAGCAGGTCAGTGACGACATCCGCGACCAGGCCGCCCAGGGCGGTGTAGGCCACCGATACGAGTCCGACGCCCACCAGGACCGGCAGCAGCGGCATGTTCAGGCACACAGCGGCCACGATGGCCGTGGCCAGCAGCGCCACCGCCGCGCCGAGGCAGCGGCTCACGAGGAAGACCACGCTCAGGGCCATGCGGGTGGAGGGACCGAATCGGCCTTCCAGATACTGGAAGATCGTCACGCCGCCGGAGCGGTGGTAGGCCGGAACCAGCAGCACGATGATGCCCGCCATCGCCAGGGGCACGGCTAGCTCGTATTGGAGCCAGGCCAGTCCTCCGCCTTCCTTCAGGGCGATGAAAGCCGGGGCGCCTACGAGGCTGATGGCGCTGACTTGGTTTGCGGCGAGGCTCAGGCCGATCCGGATCCAGCCCATGCGCCCGCCACCGAGGTAGTAGTCCGCCTGGGTGTGCTGCCTGCGGGCGAGGAGGGCGCCCAGGGCCAGGACGCCCACCAGGTAGATCCCGACCACGAGCCAGTCAAAGTCGGAGAGTCGGCCGGTCATGGCTCAGATTCCGGTCTGGCAGGCACTACCTCACCCTTGGGTTTCCCCTTCCGGTGTTTCCAGAGATCGACCAGGAAGGTGCTGCCGCCGATGAGCGCGACCGCGCCCATGCCGATATTCAACAGGGTCCAGAACGCGGCGGCGATGGGGCTCTCTTCGCTCATGCGAGGTGCCCTTCTTCCAGAAGCTGCATCACGGCGGCATTCCATCCCAGGGGACCGCTGCCCGGGGCCAGGAGGGCATCAGGGATGCCCTCCTGGAGTTGGCGGTCGATGGCCCCCCCGTGCCGCATGACCACCACGGGGAGATCGACCGCCGCCAACATGGGCAGGGCGCTGGCATGGCTGGCGAGGCCGATGGAGCGCACCAAGGAGCCCGAACGCTTCAGTCCAAGGCAGGCGGCGCGCACCGCGCGGCCCTGGTCCGAGGCTCCCGAGAGATGCAGGAAACGCGAACCTTCGGTCACGGCCAGTCCGATGGCGTTGGCGAGGCTGGCCAGCCGACCCATATGGCTTGGCTCTCCACCCTCGATCTCGAAGACCTCGTCGAATTCCCGAGCCTTGGCCGCACGGGCCATGTCCAGCGGCAGGCTGAACCGATCCGCGATGGCCTCCGGGGTCAGGTTGGCGAAGGAAAGGACCTGGATCCCGAGGTCGCGGGCGAGCTGCTCCAGGTGGGCGACCAGCGCCCGGTAGGGCAGCCCCAGGACGACCCTCCGCCATTCTCCGACCGTCTGCTCCTGAAGCCCGACGGGCTTCAGTTCGCCAGGACGGTAGTAGATGGCCCCGCCGTTCTCCACGATCGAAGGACCTTCCATGCCGAGCTGCTGCTGGAGGGCGAGGGTCTCCTGGAAGGTCTTGAAGGAGCAGGGTACGAGGGTGATCCCGCGCTCGCGGAGTACCTGGAGGGCGGGCAGAGCGGGCTCGAAGCTCCCGGACTTCGCCTCGAAAAGGGTTTCGTCCAGATCGGTGAACAGAATGGTGCGGCGCTTCACGGCAACTCCAGCGGCAAAGTGAACGGCCTCGTCCCAGGGGACGAGTGCAGGAGGACCACGCGCGGGGGTGTCCGGAACACGAGGGGGGGCATGGGGACTGGATGCAAGGTCGGTTCCTTCGCGGGAGATCCCGCGTTCGGAAGGCGGCCCGACCGTTCCGGATGCCTGCAACCCTCGCGGGCTGCACCCCTGTTCACGTACTGGATGTCTACGATTGGATCACGACGGCGTGGTCGGTTACTCCTCGGAAAAGAAGAACGGCGGGTTGAGGTGTTCGGCCTCCAGCACCCGCACCAGGGTGGCCAGGGAGGCATGTACTTCGCCCAGGCGATCGGAGTCCATCCGCCGGAATCCCGAGAGCAGGTAGCCCTGTGCCGGGTGGGGGGCGTGCTCCAGCAGCTCCAGTCCCTTCTTGGTGGGGCAGAGCGACACCTTGCGGCGATCGTCCGGGTCCTGGGATCGGAGCACGAGATCTTTGGCGACCAGACGATCGATGACGCCCACCAGGGTGCTCGGATCGAGGTGCATGTGCTCGGAGAGGCCCTTCAGGGACATCGGGCCGTTCCGGCCAAGTTCCCATAGCGCCCAAAGCTGGGGTCCCGTGAGCCCGAAGTGTCGTTCCACCCGGTGGGAGTAGTCCTCGATGGCCTTCACCACCTTCCTGAGGTTCTGCATGGTCTCCTGCACGAGGAGGTTGGTGACGGGGGCGGCCGTTGGCATACAACATAATTAGGGTTGCAAATCAAATCGGTCAACCCCAATCTGTGGGGTCGGGTACAAAACCGGAGTGCCATGTCTACCAAGCCTCAGAAAGATGCCCTCCCCCTGATTCCAGGCCGGATCCGACGCCTGAGGGTCATCGCCCATACGCGGCGAATGGGGTTGGTGATCCTTCCGCTGGGGGCGGGGATGGGGCTCCTGGTGGCTTTCGCCCTTCGGGCGTTGGGTTCCTTCGAGCCCTGGGTGGGGCGGATGGGCGGCGCACTGCACCTCGGCATGCTGCTCCCCGCCTTGGGGCTCTTCCTGGCCACTGCGCTGCTTCAGGTCACCGGCATCGGAGAAGTCTCGTTGTTCAAGGACCTGGACCTCGCGAAGAAGAACCCGTACCAGGTGTTCCCCTTTCTCGTGTCGCTCGGCAAAGTGGCGGCCTGTGCCCTGACCATCGGGTTCGGCGGCAGCGTCGGGGTGGAAGGACCGGGCAAGTGGTTCGGGGCTGCGGTCGGCCTTCAGGCCCATCGCTTCCTGTCCTTCCTGTCCACCCTGTGGGTGCCTCTGCGTCGTTTGAAGGTCCCGCCCTTGGTGATGGTGCGAGCCGGGGCTGGCGCGGCGTTGGCGTCGGTATTCCGGGCTCCCCTCTCCGGGGCCCTCATGGCGGTGGAATACCACGGTCGCATCGACCCCTTCTCGCTGGTTCCTTGCCTGGTGGCCGCAGCCTCGGGCTACGTGGCCTTTGCCTCGGCGAACGGGCTGGCACCTTTGCTGCCCATGCCCGCACTCCCGCTGCTTGGGGCTCGGGAGATCGGTTGGGCTCTGGCACTGGGCGTGCTCGCAGGTTTGGCTGCGACGGTCTTCCAGTGGGTGCGTCAGCGGGGAGAACGGTACCTTCGGCGGATCCCACTGCTCTGGCGCGGGCTGTTGGCGGGTCTCGGTCTGGTGCTTCTCAGTCTGCCGGCCCATTTCTTCTGGCCAGGACTGGCCGTGACACAGGGAGGCGGCCTGGAGTTCCTGACCCACCTGCTGCATGACCCCGCGCCACCCGCTTGGGCCCTGGCCTTCCTCGCCCTGAAGCTGCTGGCCACGGCCTTGACCCTTGCAGGCGGGGGTGTGGGAGGCCTCTGGCTGCCCAGCCTGGCCATGGGGGCCAGTCTCGGGGCTGCCTTGGCGGGGGCCTTCGGTGTGCCGAACCCCGGCTACCTCCTGTTGGTCGGCGCGGCCTCCTTTGGTGGAGCCACCCACCACACCCTCCTGGTGCCCGTGGTGTTCCTCGCGGAAACCACGGCGCAGGCCTCGCTGGTGGTCCCGGCCTTGGTGGGCACCACCCTCGCATTCCTGGTCTCCCGAGAGCGCCCCTGATGCGGCGCTTGACGGCCCCCTTCCTCTCAGCGGCCCTTCTGGCGGCTCCTTCGGCGACGCCGAAGCCGGCGTCGGGATCCGTCCAGTCGCTCAGGCTCCTCCCTCCCGAAGGAGAGGCGTCCTCCGGGCTGGGGCAGCGTCTGCTTGGGTTCCTGCGGACCAACCTGACTCCTTGGACCGGCCTAGAGCAGCACGAGGCTGCGAGCACAACGCTGGCCACCCGCGTGCAGCGTGTCGGATCCCTGCTGCACGTCCATGCGCAGTTGATGCGAGCAGGATCCCCCCTGTTCCGACGTGTGTACGCAGTGTCCGAGGCCCAGTTCGAGCGGGTGATGACGCGCCTCTTGGATGACGTGTCAAAGGCCCTCACCGGCAAAAGGTCTCTGGGATCCCGTCCCCTTGTGGCGGTCCTGGAATGCTCCCAGGGCGTCTCCGAGCTGGTGCTGGCGTCTCCGGGTGGTGCGGTCCCGGAGAAGCTCACCCACCATGGCAGCCGGACCCACTCCCCCACGGCTGTGAGGAAGGGCCGCCTGGCCTATATCACCTATGTGAGCGGTCCGCCGCAGCTCTGGGGCATGGACTTGAAGACGCGGACATCCCGACTGCTCTACGCCCCACCCAAGGGGACGGGAGTGATTGCGTCGCCGGCCCTTTCTCCGGACGGGCGGACGCTGGCCTTTGTGGCGTGTGACCAGCGAGGACTCCAGGGCATTCGGCTCCTGGACTGGGAGACGGGAGAAACCCGCCTCTTGTCCCGCCATGCGCTCTACACGGCCTCGCCATCCTGGAGTCCGGACGGGGAGCGGCTCGTCTTCGTCCATGGGGCGTCGGATCGCCCTGAACGATTGGTGGTGCTCTCTCTGCATGGAGCAGACGTCACGCCGATCACCCAGGATGCAACCCGACCGCGGGATCCCTCCTGGAGTCCCGATGGCAAGCAGATCGTGTTTGCCTCGGGGGGGAGTCCCGATCCGAACGAGCTGATGGCTTGGGAGCTTAAAACCAACCGTTTGCAGGTGCTTCTCTCGGATCCTAATCCCTTCCACAGCCCACGTTGGTGCCCCACCCAAGATTGGATGGTGCTCAGCCGGGACGGCGGTCGTCTCACGATGTTCCAGCCGGAGTCCCAACGGCTCCATCCCCTCTGGGAGGGATCAGGCCCACTCCATACTCCGCGCTGGGTCTGGTGAGATCTCCGAGGGCTTGGGATTCAGGTATCAGCCACAACCGGCCATAGGGTGGCAGGCGCAGGTCTAGGGTCCGGGATGAGGCCTGATAGGCGTTTCCCGTGAGCACGTCGATCCACCAGGATGCTTCGCTGGGCAGTTCGGATCGGGGCAGCGTGAGTCGGCGGCCTTCGGGCGAGACGTTCGTCAGGGTCAGCACCTGGCGGTCGCCCTCGGGGGATCGGCGTTCGATGCCGACGACCCAGGGCGGCAGATCCAGCACCTTCTGGGAACCTCTCGGATGGAAGGCGCGCTCCTGTGTGCGCACCCGGAGCAGGTGCTTCACGCCATCTAGGATCCGGGCGATGGAGGTTTCTGGATCGGCCATGGCGGCACGCAGGGCGTCGAGATCCACGGTGCGCCGGTTGATGTCTCGGTTGATGCCTGACCGCATCACCGCCTCCCGGTCGTTGCGGGTTCCGAAGAGGCTGTGGAGGTAGATGCCTGGGACACCGCGCAGGGCCATGGCGATGGCGCGGGACGCGAGAAACCGTTCGACCTGGAGATCCAGGAATTCGCCGGCTTCCTCGGCGTTCAGGGCGCTGAACCAGGTGATGTTGATCTCGTAGGGCGAAACAATTCCGCCGCCCTCGTCGCGGTGGCTGATCAACCCTCCGTGTGCCTGGGCTTTTGCGACCAGGGTCTGGACCTCCTCGTCAGAGAGCAGGCCGCGCACCGCCAGCAGTCCCATGCCGTCATGGGAATCCAGGAAGTTCAGAAAGCCGGTGGTGTCCGAAGGGGGATCCAGGGTTCGGACCCAGGCGGTGAAGCGGGTCGCATCCCCGGAGTAGAACGTGTGCAGGAGAAGGGGCGGGAGCGCGAAGTTGTAGACGAGGTGTGCTTCGTCCGTGCCATCCCCAAAGTAGGCGATGTTTTCGGCGTGAGGGACATTGGTCTCGGTCACCAGGGCCACCTGGGGCGCCACCGCCGACAGCACATCGCGGATCAACTTCACCGTGGCGTGGGTCTCTGGGAGGTGGATGCAGCTAGTACCCGCGCGCCGCCAGAGGTAGGTCACGGCGTCCAGCCGAAGCAGGTCCGCTCCGCGCCGGACATAGCCCAGGAGCACGTCCAGCACGCGGACCAGGACTTCGGGATTCCGGTAGTTGAGGTCCACTTGGTCCCCGGAGAAGGTCGTCCACACGAACCGAGGTCCCTGAATGGTCTCGAAGCGCGTCAGCACATCGCTGGTTCGCGGACGGAAGATCAGGTTCCGGTCCTTGGGATCCATGTCCTCCGGATCCTGGAAGCTCACGAAGTAGCCGCGGTAGTGGGGGTGACCGTTGAGGAACTCCTGGAACCAGCGGCTTCTGGAGGAGACGTGGTTGATCACGCCATCGAACATCAGGCGGTAGCGCCGTTCCAGATCTTCGATGTCGGCCCAGGTTCCCAGCCGCGGATCCACGCTGTCGAAGTCGATCACAGCGAAACCGCGGTCGGAGCTGAAGGGGAAGAAGGGCAGGATGTGGAGCGTGTTGATGCACCCCTCCAGTTCCTGCCCACAGAACTTGGAGAGGGTGGTGAGAGGGCTTCGGTCCGGACCGTGGAGGAGATCCCCGTACGTGATGAGGATGACGTCTTCCTCCGTGAATCGCTCCAGGGGGTCCAGGTCCAGCTCCTGGAGCAGCATCGCCTCCGGCTTGTGGGCATGGTGGACCTGGCAGAGGCGCTCCACTTCCGGGAGCCACCGCTCGGCTTCCACGGTGCCGTAGAGGAAACTGAGGCGCCGCCAGATCCTGCGGCGGTCCTCCTTCGAAAACCGGAAGGGTTCGCCTCCATACTCCGGGCGTGCCCGGTGGAGGGTCTTCCGGTTCCAGTAGCGCTGGTGCTCGCGGCGCCCAGCTTCTTCGGGCATGGCAGCCTCCTTGGGGTTCAGCCCGCGCGGGGACCCGGCGACCCCCCGGGGGGCTCCGGCTTGTCAGACCGAGGGGAAGGCGCTGGCTCCGAGCGG
Organism: uncultured Solibacteraceae bacterium; assembly: GCA_964415525.1. Classification (GTDB taxonomy): domain Bacteria; phylum Acidobacteriota; class Holophagae; order Holophagales; family Holophagaceae; genus CAZPUI01. The sequence continues at coordinate 36,819 of CAYQAS010000002.1, read as the reverse complement.
AGTTGACGCAGGATGGCCCGCGCAGCCCAGCTTCCGCCCACCAGGACGGTCAACCAGATGAGGATGTTCACGACAAGCCAGAGGACGCTCCAGAAGCTCCAGTCCCGGAACATGTCACCACCGCCCGTCTTCCAGGAGGCTGAGCACCGCCTGGTTCCAGCCCACGGGACCCACCCCCGAAGCCAGGAGGGCGTGGGGTACGCCCTCCTGGAGCTGGGGGTGATGGAATCCGCCGTGCCGCATGACCACCACGGGCAGATCCACCTCCCTCAGCATGGGGAGGTCGTTGGGGCTGTCTCCCACTCCGACGGTGCGGAGGGTCTCCCAGCGGTTGCGGAGGAACTGGCAGACCTTGCGGACGGCCTGACCCTTGTCCGTGCGTCCGGTGATGTGGTGGAAGCGCCCGCCCTCATGGACGCGAAGACCGACCCCCTCTGCCATCCGCACCACCTGGGGGAGGTCCTCCGGGCGATCTGACAGCACCCGGAAGGGCTCATCGAACTCCCGGACCTGGGCCCGTTTGGCTTCCTCCACCGTGAGACCGCAGGCTTCGGACACTTCCTCTGGCGTCATGCGCGAGAAGGCCTGGAGTTCGATTCCGGTGAGGTCGCGGATCACGCCGAGGAGTCCCATCAGGGCGCGGTGCGGCACGCCCAGGGAAATGCGACGCCAGGCGCCGATCTCCTGCACATCCAGACCGCTGGGTTCGAGCTGGCCGGGGAGGTAGTAGATGCCCCCACCGTTCTCGACGATGATGGGGGCCCCCAGCTTCAGCTCGGCCTCGATGGGCAGCACTTCTGCGAAGGTCTTGCTCGTGCAGAGCACGAGGGAGATCTCCGCGGCCTGGATGGCCCTGAGGGCCGGCAGGGCCGCTTCGAAGCTGTAGGTCTGTTCGTCCAGTAGCGTGCCATCCAGGTCGGTGAAGAGAACCCTTCCGGGTTGGGAATTAGGGGTCATGACATCGCCTCCGCATTGTCAGCCAGCACTTCGGCCCGGAGCTCGTCCAGGAAGCTCGGGATGGCCGCCGTGATGCGGTTCCAGTTGGGGATCAGGGGCTGCCCCAGGGGATCCTCTCGGTAGGCCTCGCTCGCCATACGGAGCGCCCTGGCGAAGGCCTCCACGGCCACCTCCTCCCCGTGGCGGTCGAAATGGAGGCCATCGATGAGGGCGTCCGCGTGGTAGCGCGTGATCGTGTCCTCGGCAATGCGGATGTAGGTGGACTGGAGGGTTCGGAAGACGCCGGTATCGAGCACCACACCTTCGGCAGACAGGTTTCGGAACAGCGTCTTGCAGATGTCGACGGCCATCTTCATCAGTCCCTTGCTCGCGTCCTCCGCGGAGAGGATCTGGTGCTTGTGCTCGTAGGTCGCCGCCAGCTCCGATTGGCACACGCGCTTGACCGAGCAGTTGCGGTGGACTTCCGCCAACACACCCACCTCCAGGCCCCAGTCGCCGGGGATCCGGTTCACCCGCGCCAGATCGGCCTTCATGCAGAACTCCCCCGCCAGGGGATAGCGGAAGCTGTCCAGGAAGGTCAGCAACGGGACGGGTCCAACGATTTTCTCGAGGGAACGGATGAGGGGCGTCACCAGGAGCCGCGTGGCGCGGCCGTGCATGCGGTCCGTGACGCGGGCGTAGTAGCCCTTGCAGAACTCGAAATTGATGTTGGGGTTCGCCACCGGGTAGCAGAGTCGCGCCAGCAGTTCCCGGTCGAAGGAGAGGATGTCGCAGTCGTGGAGTGCGATGACCTCGCTCTTCTGGTCCGCCAGCACGAATCCGTAGGCCAGCCAGCAGGAACGTCCCTTGCCGTCGTTCCCGATGGGCAGGTTGTGCTCCTGAAGCTTGCGGTAGAGCGCCTGGATGCGGGGGCCGCTGTTCCAGATGAAAGTGACGTCCTGCGGAAGGATGCTCGCCATCTTCCGGGCCTGGCGGTACTGCGCTTCATCCGCCGCAGCCAGGGCGATGACGATTTGGCGAAGGTAGGGGACCTCCCGAAGGTGTTCGAGAATCCTCGGAAGCGCGGGGCCCTCGAACTCGCTGTAAAGGGCTGGCAGGACCAGGGCGATGGGGGACTGATCCGCGAAGGCGGTGAGCTCACGCTCAAGCCGTTCGTGACCATCCTCGACGAGACGGTGAAGGGTGGCGACGACGCCGGTCTGGTAGAAGTCGGACATGGGGTGCTCCTTGGCATGGAAAGAAAAGAGGCGAAGGGCGATGGATCCGGCAACTACGGGAGGCCCTGATGGAATGCCCAGCGCAGGAGGGACTCCAGCACCCCGAAGGCGCCCGGCTGAGAGGCCATGGACGTGCGATCCCGTGGGACCCCGGGAGTTTCGAAATCAAGCCCGCATCCCTCCAGCAGGACGGGGTAGGTTGCTTCCCGCAGAAGTTCGAGATCGGTGGGGGAACTGGCCCAGGCCATCAGGGAAGTGAAGGAGGGAGCCTGTTGACGCAGGAAGGCCAGGGCGGATCCCCGGTTCACCCCGGGTGGTACCACTTCCACGAAGACGCCGTCGTTCCAGACATCCGCCTTCAGCCACTCCCGCTCGAGGTTCTGCTGGAGCGCGGCTCGCATCGCCTCCGGTTCGTGCTCCGGGAGGACTTCCAGCACCAGGTGACGGGAGGAATAACCGCCCAGCATCCGCTGCATTCCTTTGGGAATGCCCCACTCCACGAACCGTTCGAGGTCCCGAGGCTTCCAGAACGATTCCGCCCAGGCGCGATACCTCTGGTCCTCCTGCCAGCCTTCGGTGCCGTTGAGGTGGAAGAGCGCGGTGCCTGCTTCGCAGATGGCATGGGCGATCCGGAGCGATGGCGTCCGCTCCAGTTGACCGTGCAGGTCTGCCAGAGATCCCCGGTGGGTCAACGTCATCGTCACTTCCGGGTGGGCTTCGAGGAAGACGTTGAGCTTCTCGCAAGCCGATTGGGGATGAAGGGCGGCGAGGGGGATGACCCCATGGAGGGTGTTGGCCATGTCAGCCTCCCCCCATGACGAACATCGGTTCAGAGATTCCCTTCACGACGCCCCGAACATGAGGATCCAGGGCCGCCAGCGCGACATCGAGCCCCCTGAGGAGTCGGGGGACACTGCCGGACGGCCAGGCCACGCTGTAGTCGGAAATCGAGCGCAGGGAGGGAAAGCGGTCCGGAGGAGCCGCGATCAGGCGGGGCCTGGGCGTGAGGTCCTGGGTGGACAGGTAGACCACGTCCATGGCCAGGAGTTCGTCCAAAGGGGAGGCAGAGTCAGCCTGGCTCGGGAACGCCTCCATGACCTCCTGGTGGTTCGCGTCGATCTGGAGGCTTCCCTCATGGGTTTTCAGGAAGATCGACGCACCGGATCCGCAGATCCAGGAATCCGCGATCGCAGCCTGCCGCTCCTCAATCGGGGGAGTGGGCTGGGACGTGATGAGCGTGAGGTGCACCCTGGGATGGCGCTGCCGCCAGTGGGCCAAGGAGACTCGCACCCCGGATGGATTGTGGGCCGGGTGAATGAAATGGTCCCAATCCAACAGCAGATGGGCTCGTACGGACATGACCCCTCCCTCCGGCGAGTTCCATCGCCACGGAGGAAGGCGGCCCGACCTTCACGAGACCTGCGACCGTCGGTCGCACCCTTGTTTGGTTCCAGGGATCAGAACGGATGACCGTCGATCCACCACAGGCAGTACGGTTCTAGCTCGCTACTTCTCGGAGAAAAAAAACGGGGCTTCCAGGTGCTCGGCCTGGAGCACCGTTTCCAGCGTCCGCAGGGATTCGTGGAGCACCAGCACGCGATCGCGGTCCATGGATTCGAGTCCAGCCAGCAGGTGCCCCTGTGCGGGGTGAGGGGCGGCGTCTAGGATCTCCCTTCCCTTGTCCGTCGGTTCCAGCGAAATCCGGCGTCGGTCCTTGGGGTCAGGGTTCCTCACCACGAGACCCTTGGTCACGAGGCGATCCACCACACCCACGACCGTGCTGGATTCGAGGTGCATGCGGGCCGCCAGGTCCTTGAGGGCCAGGGGGCCACCGCGTCCCATCTCCCAGAGCGCCCAGAGCTGCGGTCCCGTGAGATCGAATCGGCGCTCCACCGACCGGGAATACTCCTCCAGCGCCTTCACAATGCGGCGAAGGCTCTGCATGCATTCCTGGATCAGTTGGTTCTGCGACTTGGCGCGTTGTGGCATGACATCCTCGGGGACTTCTCCAGCCTAGGGCGATCGCGGAATCCCTGCATCATTCGGCGGCCCGTGATCCCGCAGATCGCTGGACCATCGTCCCCGCCGAGCCGCATTGCCTCCGACTGCCGCCATGGCAGACCCGAAGGATGGGAAGGGTGGGTGGATAGACATGGGAACCCCGGAGGGGAGAATGACTTCCGATGCTAAAAGTTTGCATTGCAAAACAAAATAGTCAACCCCATCTTTGAGGCAGACCTCGCCCCTGACGGAGGGGCATCCGAGCCCTCGAATCTCCATGACCCCGAATGTCCTCATCCTTGCTGGTGTTGCCGCGTCCTCGCTTCAAGGAGCGACCCAGCACGGCGAGCATTCAAGGGGCATGCGGAGCGGACAGCCCTCCTCCTGGACTTGGCCAGAGGTTCTCTGGCTGCTCTTCATGATCTATGCCCTGATGTTCCTGCTTGGACTGATCACGATTCGGGGCGAGGCACTGAGGCAACGCGCGCGAACGCTCTGGCATGGTTTGAGGCGCCTTCTGCGCCCGCATCGTCGCGCCCACGGCGCGATCTCTTCCCGCTCTTCCAACCCGCAAGGAGGTTTTCCATGAACAAGCACACTTTCGTTGTCGTCATGACGCTCGGAGCACTTCTGGGCCTCAGCGCCTGCAAGAAGCCCGCTCCTGCGCCGGTGGTGGACCAGGCCGCCGAGGAAGCCAAGAAGCGTGCAGCCGAGGAGGCGCGCAGGAAGGCTGAGGAGGAGGCCCGCCGCAAGCAGGTCCAGGAACAGGAAGAAGCCAAGCGGAAGGCAGCCGCGGAAGAGGTCGCTCGGAAGAAGACCGAAGCCGACCGGAAGGCGGCGGAGGAGCAGGCCTTCCGTAATGCAGCGACCGCTGCGCTGAAGGACATCAACTTCGACTACGACAAGTACGCGATCCGGGAGACCGACAAGGCGAAGCTCCAGGGTATCGCTGACTTCCTTCGGAAGTATCCGGACGTGAAGCTGAAGATCGAAGGCCACTGCGACGAGCGCGGCACCGTGGAATACAACATGACCCTGGGCGAGAAGCGCGCCGCCGCCGCGATGGCCTACCTGAAGAACCTCGGAGTCGCAGAGTCCAGACTCTCCACCATCAGCTACGGCAAGGAGCGCCCCAAGGTGCAGGGCAAGGATGAGGAGAGCTACCTCGTCAATCGCCGGTGTGAGTTCAAGCAGCAGTAGAGAGTCCTTTCCGCTCGCGACGATCAGGAGCCCCCACCGAGGGGCTTCTGAGGCTAAAGAGACCCCAGTGAGAACCAGAGGGGGGAATCGAACCTTTGAAGACCCATTGAGACCGACAAGAGAAGAAGCCCGCAAACGTAGTGTTTGCGGGCTTCTTGTATGGCGGAGAGTAAGAGATTCGAACTCTTGATACGGTCACCCGTATACACGATTTCCAATCGTGCTCCTTCAGCCACTCGGACAACTCTCCAGGTGTGTGGCTTCCCTCCGAGGAGGGAACAGAAAGGCTAGCACGGGGCCCGTCTGCTGCCAAGGCACGGTTGTGCGGGAAGGCCTCCGGGGCCACCATGGAGGTTATGCGCGACCTGCTCATCTCACTGGCTGGAGACGTCCTGGGACGTCTCGTTTCCGCGGAGGAGCCCCAGAGGGGGCCACAGCTGTTGGCGGCAGCTGAAGGGCATGGACTTCTGCGTCTGGCGGGCGGGCTGGAGGTTGTTTCGGCGGACCAGCTGCCGACCCACGTGGATCTCTCACCGCTGATCGACCACACGCTGTTGAAGGCGGATGGGATCGACACCGGGGTAGACCAGCTCTGCGCGGAAGCGCGAATGCATCGGTTCGCTTCGGTCTGCGTGAACGGGGCTTGGGTGGCCCGTGCGGCGGAACATCTGGCGGGTTCCGGAGTGCGGGTCTGCACCGTGGTCGGTTTCCCGCTGGGGGCTTCCACCTCCGCCACCAAGGCCTTCGAGGCCAAGGATGCCGCGGAGCGTGGGGCGGACGAGATCGACATGGTGCTGGCCATCGGTGCGGCCAAGGGTGGCGATTGGGAGCTGGTGCGCCGGGACATGGAGGCCGTGCGTGCGGCGGTGCAGGATCGCGTGCTCAAGGTGATCCTCGAGACCTGCCTGCTGACGGACGAGGAGAAGGTTCGGGCCTGCGAAATTGCTGCGGAGGTCGGCTGCGACTTCGTCAAGACCTCCACGGGCTTCTCGACGGGGGGTGCCACCGAGGCGGACATCGCGCTGATGCGTCAGACGGTGGGAGTGCGCTGCGGCGTGAAGGCTTCCGGCGGCGTGCGCGATTATGCGGGCGCACTGGGCATGGTGCTTTCCGGCGCTACGCGCCTCGGGCTCTCCAGTTCCCTGGCCGTGGTGGCGGGCGGCGCGGGCACATCCACCTACTGACGCGCGGCACGTGACGGCCTGCTGTCCGCATCTGCGGTATGCTCGTCAGTTCAGCACGCAACCCTGGAGGTCACTGTGGCCAAACTCGACTTGGTCATGTTTGAGGAGGAATACCGCCAGCTGCAGGAGCACATCTCCCGCCTGCAGGTGGACTCTTCGAGCAAGGTCGTCTTCCTGGTCGACAAGAACGGTCAGCAGATCGCGTCGGCCGGGGATGTTCGCAGCATCGACGCCACCAGCCTCGCCAGCCTCACGGCGGGCAATGTGGCCGCCACGGACGGTTTGGCGAAGCTGATCGGCGAGAAGGAGTTCAGCCTCCTCTTCCACGAGGGCGAGAAGGACAACCTCCACATCAGCATCGTGGGCAAGCGCGGCATCCTGGTCGTGATCTTCGACCAGAACAGCTCCCTGGCGCTCGTCCGCCTTCGGGTCAAGAAGGCCAGTCGGGATCTCCAGGAGATCTTCGAACGCGTGGAAACCCGCGCCCACACTCAGTCTTCCGAGGTCTCCAAGTTTGAGAGCCCCTTCTCGGAGATCACTGATGAAGACATTGACCGGCTCTTCGGAGACTGAGTCATGACGTTCATCAACTACGCGTCTCGCGAGATCAACTGCAAGATCGTCTACTACGGCCCTGGCCTCTGCGGGAAGACCACGAACATCCAGTGGATCTACGAACAGGCCAATCCGGAAAAGAAGGGCAAGCTCGTCAGCCTCGCCACAGAGACGGATCGCACGCTGTTCTTCGACTTCCTGCCCCTCGACATGGGGACGGTGAAGGGGTTCAAGGTCCGGTTCCACCTCTACACAGTGCCCCGCCAAGTTCTCTAAGACGCCAGCCGGAAGCCTATCCTGGGTGGTTGGGATGGGGTGATTCTCGTGGCCGAACAGCCGAAAGCGCGCGTGGAGGCCAACAACGAGTCCATCGCGAACCTTGCGACGGACCTGTAGGAGAACGGCTTCGACGTACGCACGATCCCCTATGTGCTGCAGCTCAACAAGCGCGATATGCCCTCTGCCGCTCCGGTGGAGGAGATGGAGAACCTGCTGCGCTTCCGCAACGAGCCCATGATCGAAGCTGTCGCCAACAAGGGCACGGGCGTCATCGAGACGCTGAAGGCATGCGCGAGGCAGATCCTGATGGAACTCCAGCGCGGCTGACGCAACTGAGGCCTTGCATTTTTGGGTTCGCGTGATAGGCTTAAGATTCTCCGATCCGGAGTAGCTCAGTGGTAGAGCAATCGGCTGTTAACCGATTTGTCGGGGGTTCAATCCCCTCCTCCGGAGCCAAAACAAGGGCCCTGCGAAAGCAGGGCCCTTTTAGTTTTGGTGCGAAGGAGGAGGGGATTGAATCGGCAGTGGCGGCCCGGTAGCGGAAGGCGAGGACGCACTGCGTCCGAGCCGGTCCGGCGCAGCCGGATCCGCGGGGCCAGCCACGCCGCGCCCTGGAGCACCAAAGGCGCGGAAGGAATCCCCTCCTCCGGAGCCAAAACAGGCAGGCTCGGGCGCGCATGGCCTGATGCTACAGCCGGAGGGTCTCGCCCACGGCGATGGTGATGAATGTTTCTGGAGCCAGGCCTGCGGCAGCCGCCGCTTCCCGCAGGAGGCGCGGCGGCTCGTCCGGCGGCTCATCCGAGAGCTGGAAGGTGCCCCAGTGGATGCCGAGGCTCCGTTTCGCGTGCAGGTCCTGGTGGATGCGGACGGCTTCGGCGGGATCGATGTGCTGGGGGGCCATGAACCAGCGGGGGGCGTAGGCCCCGATGGGCAAGAGGGCGAGGTCCACGCCGCCGCGGGCCGCGAGGCGGGTACCGATCTCCCGGAAGAAGCTGGCGTAGGCGGTGTCGCCGGGGTAGAAGACATTGCCACCTGGGCTGAGGAGTGCCACGCCGGCCCAAAGCGTGCGCAGACGGTCGTGGAGGCTTCTCCCAGACCAGTGTTGGGCGGGGGTGAGCATCACCTCCAGGCCCGCGAAAGTGGTGCTCTGCCACCAGTCCAGCTCGACCACCGGGAGACCCTGGGGCGCAAGGTGGCGACGGAGGCCCAGGGGTGCCACCGCCGTGGGCGGCCCGCCCGCCTGTCTGGCCAGGCCCCGGAGGGTGCGCTTGTCCAGGTGGTCGTAGTGGTCGTGACTCACCACCACCACATCGATGGGCGGCAGCTGGTGCAGGTGGAGGGCCGGGGCCACGAGGCGCTTCACGCCGATCCGTCCGCCGGGGCCGACTCGGGGCGAAAGCACGGGATCGAGGAGCACGGTCATCCCGCCCAACTGCACCAGTGTCGAGCTATGCCCGATCCAGGTGACGCAGGGAATCATGGCCGCTCCCGCCTTGGCATTGGCGTGGAGGAAGGCCAGAGTAGGTTTCACCGCGGGCGTGTCGGTCATGAACGAGGGGGACCGCCCGTTCCCTGCGGTCGTTCTGCGTCCCCCCCGTGCTCCCCACGTGATGGCCGAGCAAAATCCGGCCACCACGTCGGCATGATCCGCCTTGCGCAGGCCGCTGCGCCAGGACTCCCAGCGCCAGCGGACCACGTCCGCCAGGGTCTTGGGAGAAAACCCCGGATCCAGGTTGCGGAAACCGCCGTTCGCTCGATGGTGCTTCACGCCAGCCCCAGTCGGGCCTTCAGAACGGGCGTGGCGTTACGGCTCACTTCCAGATCATGGCCGCCCTGCATCCGCACCTCACCGCGCCCGCCCCAGGTGGGCTTGAAGGCCACCACCATCTCCGGCCGTATCAGCTGGTGGCGCTGCACGCGTAGCATGCCGGCATCGGGAAAGGCGTGCTCCACTTCCGCCAGAGTGGTCCAGCTCGTGCGGTATTTGTCCGTGCCCGCGAAGGCGTAGACCACCTCGGTCTCCACCTCGAAGTGGCTGACCTTCTTCAGTTCCAGGAAGACGAAACCGTCCCCGGCCTTGGCGGGGAAGCGGGCGGGCTGGTTCGCTGCAGGTGCGGGCAGCAGTCCCGCCAGCTCCTTGCCGGTGCGGCGCGGCACCTGCTGCTGCTGGAGGCGCTGGAGCGTGCGCTGGAGGCGTTCCTCCTGCACGGGCTTCAGCAGGTAGTCCACCGCCGCCGCCTCGAAGGCCTGGATGGCGTACTGGACATGGGCGGTCACAAAGACCACCGGCGGGGGCGTCTCCAGCTCCGCGATGACCTCCAACCCCGTGAGGCCGGGCATCTGGATGTCCAGAAAGAGCACATCGACCTGGGCGCCGGTCCGGTACCACTCGATCACCTCGCGGCTTCCGGCCAGCTCCGCCACCACCTCGCAGCCCATGTCTCGCAGCAGGCGGGCCAGCCGCCGCCGTGCGAGGTCCTCGTCGTCCGCCAATGCCACGCGCAGGGTCATGCCTTGCTCCCGATCAGGTGGATTTCCGCCAGGGTCCAGGCCCCGTCGGACTTCAGCGTGAATTCTGCCTGGGATCCGAAGGCCAGGTGCAGCCGGGCTTCGAGGTTGCGTAGGCCGATGCCCGTGCCACCCAGGTTGGACTCGCCCAGTGGCAGGCCCGTGTTGGCCACCGTCAGGCGCAGGTCGCGGCCATCGCGCCGGGCGCCGATCCGCAGGACGCCTCCCGTCTCGCTGGCGGAGATCCCATGCTTCACCGCGTTTTCGACCAGGGGTTGGAGCAGCAGCGGCGGCAGAGGCACGACGTCCAGGCCTGAATCCCAGTCCCACTCCACCGTCAGGCGTCGGCCCAGGCGCAGGGCCTCAACTCCGAGGAAGCGGGTCAGAAGATCCCGCTCCCGCGCCAAGGGCAGAAGCTGGGCCTGGCCGTGCTCCAACAGCAGACGGTAGATTTCCGAAAGGTCGCGGATGCCCTGGAGTCCGGCTTCCAGATCCTCCGTCACCAACTGGGCCAAGCCGTTCAGGCTGTTGAGCAGGGCGTGGGGGCTCATCTGGCTGTGCAGCAGCGTCCACTGCGCCTCGTGCGCCTTGGCCTGGGCCACGGATTTCCGGAGCTTGCGCCGCTCCCAAGCCGCCACGGCATAGCCGATGAACATCCACTCTGCGACATGGAGGGCGAGGATGGCGGGGAGCGCCCCCATGGGCAAGTTGGCCTGCTTGCTGGGAATGAAGAAGCAAGCCGTGAAGATGACCTCCAGCAGCGGCACCGGGAGTGCCTGCAGCAAGCCGCGGCCAAAAGGGGCTTCGGGACGCTCATCACCGCTCCACTGCCAGGGCATGGGCGAGAGGAAGAAGGCACTGAAGGGCGACCACAGGAGCCACAGCACGTCGAGGACCACGGGGTGGGTCATGTGCTGGTTGATGCCGAGCTGGGGGGCGATGACCCGATTGAAGATGATCCCGAAGGTGCTCGTCAGGGCCCAGAGGCCCGCCACCGTCAGGAGCAGGGGGGAGCGTAGGCGGGGGCGGAGGGTGGCGAAGGCGGCTTGGAACTTCATGGACGCACCACCGGGAGGCACAGGCGCAGGCAGCCACCGCCTTCACTGCGTTCCAGGGACAAGGGTTCCCGCAGGAAGGCCGCACCCGCGAGCCGACGCTCCAGAGCCTGGAAATCGGGGTGGGCCTCCAGTCGGTTGAGGAGGGCGCCGCTGTGTTCCCCGCGCCATTGCAGGCAGATCTCGAAGAGGGCGTCCATCCGGTGCCCCGTCAGGATGAGGCTCTCCAGGGGGCAGGTTTCCAGCAGATCCGCGAGGATCTCCACCACCTGGACCACCGCCAGGCTGGGGATGGAAAGGCCATCCGTGTCGGGCCCCCAGGACTGATGCAGCTGTTTCGGCAGCCGACCCGTCCGCTGGAGCACCTGGAGAAGCTGCTCCACGAGGCCGCGCTCCTGGGCGAAGGGCACCATGGGAAGGCTCTGGAGCATCAATCGGGTGCGGAAAAGCACCGCCAGATCCACCAGACCGCGCTCCAGGTGATGGGGGTGGGCCTCCTCCAGCAGGTTGGACAGGGTGGCGTGAATGGTCCGGGGCGACAGGGTCTGGCGCGCCACGAGCCGTTCCGCCGCCCGCGCGCGCTGCTCGGCCTCAGTCACCTCGGCATCCTCCGTCTCGGCCCGAACCAGGAGCCAGTTCAGCAGCAGGATGAGGAAAAGGTTGGCGGACATGCCTGCCACCACAATTCCGAAAGTCATCCCGGCATCCCGAGGGGCCAGGTTCCAGGGGAGGCAGGCCAGCCCCAGGGCGATAAGTAAGACTTCCAGTGCCAGCCATTGGAAGAAGCCTCGAAGGAACTTTGACTGAGGGCGATCATCCCCCGTCCACTGGAAGGGCAGGCCCGCGAGGAGCACCGACAGGCACCAGATGAGGGAGGCGGCGGTGAGCATCTGGCGCACCGGCAGGTGCGTCCATGGTTCGCTGAGGGGGACATAGGCGACGGGCACCGCCTGCACCAGGGGCAGGACGACGGCCCCCAGCCAGAGGGCGGGATGACGCCAGCGGGCGCTCAGGGCGCGAAGGGCGGGGCGGAGTCTCATCCGTGCAGACTCCCTGCGGTGAGGCTGATATCCCGCTCCGTCCGCAGGGCCGTTTCCACCGCAAGCCTAAGGCCCGCGACCGCCTGCTCTAACGTCATACTTGGGGTTCCGGGGAAACGCACCGCCTGTTCGGGCAGCAGCGGGATGTGGATGAAGCCCGCACGCAGGCCAGGGCGCGATTCCGCGAGGTGCCGCAGGCCGTAGAAGACGTGGTTGCAGACAAAGGTGCCGGCGCTCTGGCTCACGTGGGCGGGAATCCCCGCCTGCAGCAGGGCGGCCATCATGGCCTTCACCGGCAGGGTCGTGAGGTAGGCGGTGGGGGCGTTCGCAATGACCGGCGTATCCACGGGTTGCCTGCCGGCGTTGTCGGGGATGCGGGCGTCGTCGAGGTTCAGGGCCACCCGCTCCAATTGCAGCCCGGCGATGCCCTTCGCCTGACCCACCGCGATGGCCAACGCCGGCCGTGTGGCTTCCAGGGCGGCCTCGATCGATTCCAGCGCCGCGCCAAAGACCACCGGCAGGCGAGCGCTGACGACGGTGTGTCCGGCAATGACTTCCCCTTCCAGGCGGCGGACGGCCTCCCAGCTGGGGTTCAGGGGCTCGTTCTCGAAGGGCTCGAAGCCGGTGAGCAGGACCGTGGGCATGGGGGCCTCCGCATCCATTCCAACATGGGCCTCCGGGTGCGCCATTTCACGCCGGTGGGAAGCCCGGGCGCACCGACGACGGGGAAGGACGCTCCGATCAGCGGGCCAGCTTGCCGATGGGTCGCTCGAGGTAGCGCTCCACTAGGATGGCGGTGATCACCGTCGGCACCACCGCGGCCCAGAAGGCCAGCCAGCCTTCCTGGAGGTGGAAGAGGCGCACCCACAGGACGTGGTAGAAGGCATGCAGGAGGAAGGCGGGATAGCTCCAAGTGCCCACCCAGCCAAAGAAGCGCGTCAGGGCCCCCGCAACGCCGCCCTTGAGGGCAGTCACCAGGATGATGGCTGCGGCGGTGAGCACGTAGCGGTAGCGCAGCCAGCCGGTCATGGCCACGAGATGGTCGTAGAAGCGCGGGGCGATCCAGAGCAGCCAGGTCAGGAGCAGGGCCGAAAGCACGGTGGCCGCGGGCCAGGCGAGGCGCCACGAGGCGCGCCGGTGGAGTTCGGCAAGCACGCCGCCGAGGGCCAGGATCCAGAGCTGGTTCTGGGGCATGACGTAGAGGTTGAATCGCGCGTTCCCGTCCTCGATGGCCATGACGCCGTGGAGCGTGGGTTCCAGGCTCCAGGCCCAGAGTCCCAGTGTGAGGACCACGAGGAACCATGGGCCCAGGCGGTGGCGCAGCCACGCCAGCAGCGGAAAGGCGATGTAGAGCAGGGCCACGACGCCCACGAACCAGCCCCCGATCAGCAGGGCGTGGTTGGGGTGAATGGCGCCGAAGATCAGCGTGACGTTCTCCAGGATCATCCGCGGCGAGGGCCCCGGCCCCATGCCGAGCTGGAAGATGAGGTTCAGGCCCACCGCCAGGTAGAACACCGGCGCGAGCCGCAGCCAGCGCTTGAGGTAGTAGCGGCGGAGGCCCTCTTTCTGGAGCTTTTCCCAATCCGTGAGCCGGAAGGCCACGAAGCCGCTGAGCACGAAGAAGGCCGACACCCCGATGTTGCCAAACTTCGAGAAGGTCATGTTCAGCCACGTGCCGCTGGCGAAGAGCTTCGTCCACACCGACAGGTGGTAGCCCATCACCCCCAACGCCAGGATCCCCCGCAGGGCGTCCAGGCCCTCCATGCGGCCCGAACCGCCGCCCTCCGCCAGCAGCCAGCGGGGAGCCTTGTCGGAGAAGCGGGATGGGGCGTCCATGGGACGAGTCTACCGGGGTGACCCCGGTCTCGGTGGGCGGGAGGGGAACGCCACCCAGAGGGCGACGCTCCCCAACAGCAGACCCACGATCCACCGCCGCCCTTTCATCCTTGGGTTTCCGGCAGGGGCGGCGGCTCCACGGCCCGGCGCCAGTCCATGCGGCGGGTGCCCACCATGACCCCGGCGAGGAGGGCGAAGAGCAGCAGGGAACCCAGGAGCAGGGCGTTGTCCTCCGAGGCCAGCAGGCCGTAGAGCGCGGCGTAGAGCAGGGCGAGGCCGCCGGTGAAGAGCAGGCCTTCCCGGGCGCTCCTCAGGGCGCCGGTGAGGTAGGTGCCCAGCAGAGCCAGGTTCGCTCCCGCGGCCACGGCGTAGGCCAGGGGGAAGCCGAGGTGCTCGGAGAGGCTCAGGAGCAGCACGAAGAAGAGGGCCAGGGCCGCGCCCACGAGCAAGTATTGGATGGGATGGATCGGGAGGCTTCGCAGCACTTCCCGCAGCAGGAAGGCGCCAAAGGTGAGGAGGACGAAGAGGAAACCGTAATTTGCCGCCCGCTCGTTCTGAAGGTAGATGTTCAGGGGATCGATGAAGGCCACCCCGAAGTGCTGGGCCTGGGCCTGGGCCTCGGAGCCGCCCTTCAGCAACTGGTCGAGGTCCCGGGAGAGGTGGGGGATCTTCCAGCGGGCTTCAAAGCCCTGGTGGGACCAGGTGCGTTCCAGGGGCGCGAAGCCGCCCTCGAAGCTCGGTGCGGGCCAGGTGCCTTTCAGGGACACGCGGGTCTCCTCCGCCACCGGGGCGAGGTGGAGGCTGCGGGTGCCCATCAGCTCCAGGGGAATCTCGAAGGGGAGTTCCCGGGCGCGGCCCAGGTCGAGGCCCCGGAGGGGCACATGGATGCCGCTGGCGGGATGGGACTGCCGGGTGCCGGGTTGGAAGGCATGCGCCACCCCGTCCAGCTGGAGGGTCATGCGGTTCAGGATGCCCCGGGGATCCGTGAGGCCCAGCACCAGGTAGGGCTCGCCCAGGCTCAGATTCCGACCCGGAGGAACGCCACCCTGGGCCTCCAGGGCGAAGGCGCCCTTCAATCGACCCGCGACCTTGTAGACCTGGGCCTTGTAGAGGCCCCGGCGCCGCGCCTCGATGCTGACGTCGCCCGTCATATCCAGGTCCCGGGGCACCAGGATGCGCTCCCGCTGCACCACCTCGTTGACCTCCTGCCAGGCGCCCGTCTTCTCGTTCTTCTCGACCCGCCTCACGTCCACGGTGTACGGGATCACCAGGAGGGGGCCGGTCAGCGTCTGGGGCGCCGCGGAGAGGCGGGCCACTTGGGTTTCGGTCTCCATCTGCCGCTGGTTGCGGCCCTCCACCAGCCCCAGGGTCATGCCCAAGGGGAGCATCAGCAGCAGGGCCAGGCCCAGCACCGCCAGGCATTTGAAAAGGAACGGGACACGCATGGGCACCTCCAGGATGGATCCGGGAAGGATCGGCCCCCTGCGTGAAGGGACGATGGGCCTCGGTGAAGCGGATGTGAAACGCGTCAGACGCGGGTGTCCGGGCTTGGCCCGGACACCCGCGTGGGGGAGAAGGAGGGGGGACGTAGAGGGCGCGCAGCGACCGGGCGGTCCCCCCTCAGGCATGTCAGCGGGGCAGGGTGAGCCGCGCGATGGCGCCGCCCTCGGGATGGTTCTCCAGGCTGGCGGTGCCGCCGTGGAGGCCGATCGCCTCCCGCACAAAGCAGAGGCCGAGGCCCGTGCCCTTGGCTTCGCCATCCGGGCGCGGCAGGGAGAAGAAGGGCGTGAAGAGTTTTTCCCGCGCGAAGTCTGGGAGGCCTGGGCCCTGGTCCCGCACTTCCAGGATGGCGCTGGCGGTTTCGGTGCGAAGGCTCAGGACGACATCCGTTCCCGCTGGTGCGAAGGAGAGCGCGTTGTCCAGCAGGTTGCCCAGGGCCTGCTCCAGGAGGAAGGCCTCGCCGCGCACCGTGAGTGTTTCCGGGCCATCGAAGGCCAACCCCACCCGCCTCTGTTCCGCCTGAGGCGCGCGGCTGGCGAGCATGCGTTGACCGAGGCCCGCGAGGTCCACAGGGCCGGGATCCTTGAGGGTCCGCCGATGCTGCAGGGTGGCGAGGCTCAGCATGCGGTCCACCAGATCTCGCATGCGCCGCTCCTGCTCCAGGATGTTCTCGGTGAAGCGGGCTCGGTCCGGTTCGGGAAGCGGTTCCCTGAGCAGCTCCGCCGCACCGCGGATGGCGGAGAGGGGGCTCTTCATCTCATGGGTGAGGGTGTGGACGTAGCGTTCCACGTAGTCCCGACCGTCGAGCCGCGCCCGCATGGATTCGAGGGCGGCGCCCAGTTCTCGGAACTCCGGGGCGCCGAGGACGGGCAGGGGAACGCGGTCCGTGGCGCCCACCCTGCGCGCATAGGCGCGAAGGCGGGCCATGTCCCGGGTCAGCCACCAGGTGAGCGCCAGTCCGATGAGCAGGGAGGCACCCATGAGCACCGCGCCGGCGTTGCGGATGCGTCGGGCACTGCGGTCGGCATAGGGCTGCACGCTGGCGGTGGGCGCGACCACCGTGAGCGTGCCGAGGAGCTTGCCATTCCGACGCACTGGAGCGGCCACATGCATGGCGGAGGTGCGTTCATCGTTCGGGTCCAGCCGAGTGGCGCGCACGCCGTATTGCCCCCGGAGCGTGAGCAGCACATCGTTCCAGCGGCTGAAGTCCTGGCCCAGGGCCTGGCCCTCGCTGTCGTAACGGACGATGCCTTCCCGATCGGTCACGTACATGCGCAGGTCAGGGAACTGCTTGGTTCGGCCCCAGATCGATGCCCGCAGGTCTCGGTTTCGGTAGCGGGCGAAGGCGCTCGACAAGGCGCCGTCCCCGATTCGGCCTTGCGCCAGATCCTCGGCTGCGATTTCCGCCAGCAGGTTGGCGGTGTCCACCAGGGCGACTTCCATGCCCTGGCGCACGCCGGGTTTCACTTCCGCGCTGAAGGTGGAGAGGACGAAATAGGCCGCCAGTCCCACGATGAGGAAGACCCCCAGCAGCAGCCGGACACCGAGCCTCACGGCGTCACGCTGTAGCCCACGCCCCGGTGGGTCTGGATGGGGTCGGCTTCGATGGCCACGGCACGCACCTTGGCCCGAAGGGTCTTGATGTGGGTGTCCACGGTGCGGTCTTGCGTCTCCTCGGCCCCGGCCCAGACGGAATCCATGAGTTCCGCCCGGGTGAAGATCCGCCCCGGATGACTCAGGAGGGTGCGGAGCAGGTCGTATTCGAAGCGGGTGAGGTCCAGGGTGTGGCCGTCAAACGTGATCCGGCGGGTGGCAGGATCCGCATGAAAGCCGCGAGCCACGGATATGGGGCGGGCCCGACGGAGGATGGTGCGGACCCGGGCGGCCACTTCCCGCGGGCTGAAGGGCTTGGTGACGTAATCGTCCGCGCCGATCTCGAGGCCCACGATGCGGTCCACCTCCTCGCTTCGGGCCGTCAGGAACAGCACGGGCACTTCCGAGAAGGTGCGAATCCGGCGGCAAACGTCGAAGCCCGAGAGGTCCGGGAGTCCCACGTCGAGGATCACCAGGGCCGGTTCCGCGGTGCGCACCGTTTCGAGGGCCCGAGTGCCGAGGTCGCACCATTCCGGCGCGTAGCCTTCGGTGCGCAGGGCATAGAGCAGCGTGTCCGCGATGGCACGCTCGTCCTCGACGATCAGGATCCGCTGGGGCATGGTCTGGACGATACCAGACGCGGTGGCCGGGCTTGGCCCGGGCACCACGTGGGGGAGCAGGAGGGGGGACGTAGAGGGCACCTCGCGACCGGGCGGTCCCCCCTCACTCGTGTCAGATGCAGAAACGGCGCCTATCGGCGCCGTTTCTGCATCTGATGGAAGGCTACTTGTAGACGACCTTGCCTGTGCCCTCGATGACGCGACCCAGCACCCAGGCGGCTTCGCCATTGGCCTTGAGGTGGCCCAGCACGCCCTGGGCATCCTCGGCACGTACGATGGCGACCATGCCGACGCCGAGGTTCAGGGCCTGGCGGGCGTCTTCGAGGCTTGTGCCGCTCTGTTCCATTAGGAACGTGAACAGGGCGGGGATCTGCCAGGAGGCGGTGTCGATCTCGGCATCCAGCGTCTCGGGCAGCACTCGGGGGATGTTGTCGGTGAGGCCGCCGCCGGTGATGTGGGCCATGGCGAGGAGCTTGTGGGCCTTCACCATCGGCATCAGCTGGCTGAGGTAGGAGCGGTGCACGGCCAGGAGCGCTTCGCCGACGGTCTGGTTCGTGCCGGGCAGGGTGTCGTTCACGCCGAGCTTGGCGACATCGAAGCAGACCTTGCGGGCGAGCGAATAGCCATTGGTGTGGAGGCCGCTGGAGGGCAGGCCCAGGATCACGTCGCCGGGCTGCAGGTCGGAAAGGCGGGGCAGGAGGTCGGTTTCATCCACCACGCCCGTGATGTTGCCGGCGACATCCACTTCGCCCTCGGCGTAGACGCCGGGCATTTCCGCCAGTTCGCCGCCGATCAGCGCGCAGCCGGAGGCCTTGCAGGCGTCCGCCATGCCCTTGACGATCTGCTCGATAATCTCGGGCTCGAGCTTTTGGGCTGCGATGTAGTCCAGGAAGAAGAGCGGCCGGGCGCCCTGCACGAGGATGTCGTTGATGCAGTGATTGACGAGGTCGGCACCCACGGTGTCCCACTTGTCCGCCAGGCGGGCCACCTTCATCTTGGTGCCCACACCGTCCATGGATGCGACGAGCACGGGCTTCGTCTCCGGGAACTGGGCGCTGAAGAGGCCGCCGAAGAGGCCGATGTCCGAGCGGACGCCGGGGGTCTTGGTAGCTTTCACCAGGGGCTTGATGCGGCGAAGGGCCTCGTCCTGGCGGCTGATGTCCACTCCGGACTGGGCATAGGTCACTTTGGGCTGGCTCATGGGCATCCTCAGAACAGCTTCCATCTTCCCACAGGGGCGCGATCCTGGTTCCTTCGGCACAAAAATCATCGTTGCGCGTTTTGATAGGCGTTTTTTTCTGTGTTGATGACTTGCGATGTAGGCATGGGCGACCGATCCTTGGTCCCCAGGCTCCCCACCATGGAACAGGTTCCCGCTCTCAGTCCGGCTCGGACGGCGTCTCCCAGGACGCATGCAGTGGAGTCTGTCAGCCGTTCCCTGGGACGACTCCTTGCGGAGGCGATGGCGGATCCGAAGCCGCAGGATGCTGCAGTCGCGGAAGATGAACTGCCCTACCGTCATGATCCCGGGATCAGTCCGCTCTGGGGAATGCCCCAACCGCCCGAGGAACCTGCGGTGGCGGCTGACGTCTACAGCCTGGTTGGGAGCGGATGGGTGTCCCTCATGGAAGGCCAGAACCTGAACGTGGTCATCTGAATCCGCCGTTGGACAGGACGGGTGGGCTCTGATGGGATGGAAGCATGTTGCTGTATCTCCGCCGGGCCCTTCCCATTTTGCTGCTTTTGACCGTCGCCTGGCTCAGCCACCAGTCGGTTTTGCCGGCTGGCATGGGGCTGCCGGCGCCCTGGGACAAGGTGGCTCACGGATGCGGATTCTTTGTGCTGGGCCTGGCCGTGGCCCTGGGATGGGCGGATCGCGCGCCGATGTGGCTGCTGTTCGCGCTGCTTGCGCTCTATGGAGCCACGGATGAGGTCCATCAGTCCTTCGTGCCGGGACGCGATGCCAGCATCGGCGATTGGCTGGCGGACCTGCTCGGTTCCGGACTCGGCCTGCTGGCCTGGTGCGGTGTGCGACAGTGGTTTCCTTTTCGCATCCGGGAGGCTGCATGAGTGTCGACGCCGAACGTGCCACCCGGGCTGTCCGTGAGCTGCTGTCCGCCCTCGGGCAGGATCCCCAAAGTCCGGAGCTCCAGGACACGCCCCAGCGGGTGATGGAGTATTGGCTGGAGCGGCTCCGCGGCTACGGGCTCGATCCCGCGGCGGAACTGCAGCCCATGCCGGGGGACTTGGCGGCCTGCCCGGTGATCCTCGAGAAGGTGCCCTTCGTGAGCACCTGTGAGCACCATCTGGCGCCCTTCTTCGGTCACGCCACCATCGGCTACCTGCCCGGGGAAGGCGGCACCGTGGGGCTCTCCAAGCTCGTCCGCCTCGTGCAGGGCTATGCCAACCGCCTGCAGGTGCAGGAGCGCATGACCCACCAGATCGCCGACGCGATGGCCATCCATCTGCTCCCGGCAGCCTGGGGCATCAAGCTCGTGGCCGAGCACACCTGCATGGGCCACCGGGGGGTGAAAACCCCCGGCGTGCCCGTGACGACGGAGCTGTACGGCGGGCTCTGGCTGGAACGCGCCCCTTCGGCCTTCCGTCAGTAGTTCCGGAACCGCGAATTCACTGCGTCGTTGAAGATCGAGCCGAAGGTATAGCTGAGGCCGACGGAGGTGGAGAAGCGGTAGTTGGTTCGCAGCTCCTTTAGTTTAAGAAGGACATCTTCCAGATTCGGGTCGCCCTTTCTTAGCGCAAGCTGGTTTCGAATTTGGGAGTAGGTTCCCCAGAAATTGAGGGAGAGCCCCTTGGCCAGCTTCACGTTGAGGTTGCTGTAGAGGTTGATACTGCGCTTCGTAGCGTCGTGCAGGTACGCCGTGCCGGACAGGGAGACGCTCACGGTGCCCCAGGGCTGGTTCAGGTCCAGGCTGGCGGTGATGGAATGGTCGTAGAGGGAATCATGCATCTTGTTGAAAACGGTCTCTTCAAGGTAGTTAGAGCGGCTGGCGCCCACCTGGTAGAGGAAGGTCAGCTGTTTCTGGTTCGAGTCGGAGTACTTCCAGACGTTGTATTCAATGGCGGGCGCGACCCGCTCTTTGTGGCGAATGTTGCCTGACTTCGACTTGCTGCCGCTCCCGAGCAGACCCCAGGTCCAGCGGTCGTTGATGGCCTCCGCATAGACCGCTCCCGCGTAGTAGGACTCGGAGTGGCTACGCAACACCGCACCGTCGAATTCATTTCGTGCGTCGCTCCAGTTGCCGCTGGTGCTGAACCGGATGATCTGGGACTCGGTGATGCGGCGGGCACTGGCGGAGGCGTAGGTGCTGGAATTGGCGGTCGACGACTCGCCCCTGATGGAGCTGTCGACACTCATGCGATAGACCCAGCGGTTCCAGGGATCCTCGGTGGGCGCATTGGCCCTGGCTTGTCCCGCCGGTTCGGCTCGTGCGATGAGCTGCAGGCGCTGGGGCTGAGGCAGACGCGCGGCATAGCGGGCAAGTCCCAGGGCGATCTGGGCCGACAGTGCTTGGCGAAGGGCGTCGTCGGTCTCATCCGGCGGTGTGTCCAGCACCAGCTCGTCGTCAACGCCCTGGAAGTTTCCGAGCCCCAAAAAGCGCAGGGTCGTGCGCATGCCGCCACCCCCGTTGCTCTGCTGGGTGACGATGAGGTGGACGCTGGCGACCTGCCGGTCCCGCACCCAGTCCACCCAGCCAATCTGCGTCTGCAGGAAGGTCTGGTCCACCCAGGTGCGCTGCGGGTCAAGGAAGAGCCGGACGCGGTCGCCTCCCTTGCTTGGGGCGGCGCTCGCCAGCAGGCTTGTCGCGAGGATGACAAGGGTACTGGCACACCCGTGCAGGAACAGGTTCATGGCACTCCTCCAAAGATCTCGCTCGGCTCAGGTCGGGCTGGTGTATGGGTGTTCCATTGGGTCCTGAGGTTTCGGGCTGCGGGCCGCTGGATTTCGATGGCATTGCAGGCCGTCACAACCGTGTACAGGTTCTGGGGTCGGAATCCGATACATCGTAAATTGTTGCATATTGGCATAAGCCTTTGCTCCTATTGGCGTGTCTAAGGGGAACTGCTTTCGTTCCCATTGACCGACACTCTCGTGAGGCCTCCATGCTCCCTTCCCTCCCTGTCTGGCTGGCGGTCTCCACGCTGGCGGCTGCGACGCCGGATATCCCCGCAGTGGTTCCGCATCTGGCTCCGTCGCCTCGCCTGCGGCGGGATGCGGATCTCTCTGATTGGACGGGCGCGTTCCGAGTGCCGGGTTTCAGCATGCATCTACCGGTGGATCGCGGAGACGTGCCTGCCCGCACGGTCGCCTACCTGGCGTGGGGGCCAGATGCCCTCTACGTGGCCTTCGAAGCGGAGGATCCCGCTCCGGGACAGCTCCACGCCTTTCCCGCCGGGCGGGATGGTCTGAGCGGGCAGGATCTGGTGACCGTCGAGCTGGATCCCACCGGCTCCGGACAGTCTGCGGTGCAGTTTGCCTGCAACCCGCTCGGCCAGCAGCAGGATGGCCTGGTCCTGGAAAGTGGGATGGGCGAGTCAGACACCAGCTACGACTGCCTTTGGGAGTCAGTGGGAGTGCGCACGAAGACGGGCTATGTGGTGAAGATGCGCATCCCTTTCACGAGCCTCCGACGACTGCCGGGGGCCTGGGGGATTCGTCTCCTGCGCACCTACCCACGGGAGCGTGCTTACGGCATGGCTTGGCCCCGGCAGAACCGCGACATCCAGGGCAACCTCACCCAGATGGCCCGCATTGGTGGTGCTCCCGGCGGGGAAGGGCATACCCCCTTCCTGGTGATCCCGTTCGTATCCGGGCAGCGTCAGGCTTCGGAGGCGGCGGGCACCCTGGAGCGGCCGGAGACACGCACCCGCTTGGGGATGGACTTCCGGTACGCCGGGAAGGCCCTGACCCTGGACGGCACGATCCGGCCCGATTTTTCCGCGGTGGAGGCGGATGTGGATCCGCTCCAGATCAACAGCCGTTTCAAGGTGTTCTATCCCGAAAAGCGCCCGTTCTTTTTGGAGGGGATGGATCTCTTCTCCATGAGCCTCGGTGCATTCGGCGGGCCCCGCCCCTTCTTCAGCCGCTCCATCGCCGATCCCTCCTGGGGCGTGAAGGCGAGTGGGCAGGCGGCCACCTTTGGTTGGAGTCTGCTGGGGGCTCGGGATGCTGCGGGGGGAGGCGGATTGTCTGGGGATGGTGCTTTCGGCACCGACGGGATGGCCACCCGCGACTGGGCCGGCGCCATACGGGTGCCGCTGGATGCGAAGGGGTCATCCCTTTCGGTGTTGGCCACAGACCGCTCCCTGGCGAACCGGTCGGGTCAGGGTGGCCGTTCGGGAGCTGTGCAGGTGAGTCAGCGTCTAGGGGAGAACGTCCGGCTGCAGGTGGCCGGCGTGGTGAGCCTGGCGCGGCTGCCTCAGGAAGGCCGCGAGATCCGGAACACACGCGGCACCGCCACCTCCACGTCTCTTTCATACAACTCCCGCCACTGGGACTGGAGTCTTACCTCCACCGGCATTGGTCCAGATCTGGTGCTGGCCTCAGGTTTCGCCGGGCTCACAGGCTACCGGCAGGACATGCTCTGGGGCGGCTGGAGCGATCGCCAGGAGCGGGGCTGGTGGACGGAGAAACATATCTGGCTGAATGTGAACCGCAGCCGGTGGTGGAATGGACAGCCGATGTCCAGCGAAACCTCCGTGGAATACCAGATGGGCCTCGCGGGGCAGATCCAGGTGGAACTGGGGGCGGTGGTGGATGGGCAGGAACATGTGGGCGTGCATGCCGAGCCCGTGCGGGGCGGGAGCCTGGAAGTCAGCTGGAGTCGCTTGGCCCAGGCGAAGCCCTATGCCGAAGTCCGGAAGCGGCATACCGCAGACCTGATGACGGGACGTCCCGCCACGGAGAAATCCATCTCCGGCGGCAGCCGTGGGAACTTCGGCGGCCTCAGTTACAGCCTCCGCCTGAATCGCACGGAACTCTCGGACCGGGAAAACGGCGCGATGTTCGTGGGGGCCCGCCAGGTCAGCGGTGCTGTGGACTACGACTTCCCGTTGAATCTCTATGTTCGGACGCAGTTCTTCGTGACGCGCTACGACACTGAGCGGGGGCGCTCCGTGGACCGCTATGCGCGCGTGCTGGCGGGCTGGCGGCCCAACGCCTTCACTCAGGCCTATTTGGGATACGCGCGGCGGCGGGAGGGTCGGCCGGAGCGCGTGCCCTCCTTCGAATTCCTCACCGAGCGCGGCCTTTTCGCAAAGTTCGCCTACGCCGTGCAGTTCTGATCAGGTCGTCCCGAACACGCGATCCCCGGCGTCGCCGAGTCCGGGGAGGATGTAGCCCTTCTCGTTGAGGCAGCGATCGAGGACGGCGACGACGACGCGGACATCCGGATGGTCCTCGGCGATACGGGCCATGCCTTCGGGGGCGGCAATCAGAGCCGCCAGGGTGATGTCCTGGGCGCCTTCTTCCTTCAGCTGACGTATGGCCTCGGAGGCGCTGCCGCCGGTGGCGAGCATGGGGTCCAGCAGGAAGACCTGACGGGAACCGAGGAGGGGCGGGAAGTTCCGGTAGTAGGGCACGGGCACGAGCGTGTCATGGTCCCGGCGCAGGCCGAGGTGCCCAACCTTGGCGGTGGGGAGCAGCTGGAGGAAGGGCTCCAGTAGGGCGAGCCCCGCACGCAGGACCGGCACGAGTACGGGGTCGAGGCTGTGTAGTTTGTAGCCCGTGGTGCGTTCCAGCGGGGTTTCCACCGCCACCTGCTCCGTGGGCAATTCCCGGGTGGCTTCCACCGCCAGGATGATGCCGACCTCCCCAAGCACCTGCCGGAAGAGGCTTACGGGCGTCTTGCGGTCGCGCAGAAGGATGAGTTTGTGATGAATCAGGGGGTGGTCGAGCACGATCGCAGGCATGGGCATCTCCAGGAAGTCTCTATTCTCGCGCCACTTGGCATTCGGTGCACCGGGCTATGATGGGCGCGAGCCGGTGCGCCGGTGCAACGAGGTGAATCCGGTGTCCCTGTCGTCCCTCTTCTGGTTCCGTTCCTGGCGCATGCCTCTCGGCTTGGTCCTGGCGCTTTCCCTGCAAGCCCAGGTGCCGCGGCTGGAGAAGTCGGAAAGCCGCCCGATCTCGGAGGCCGTGGCGCCGGATCCCTCGCTGGAGAAGGTGCTCGAGCCCTATGCGAAGGAGGTCCACCAGCTTTTCGACAAGGCTCTGGCGGAGTGCCCCGAAGGGCTCTTCCGGGGGCGTGGCTTCGCGGAGGAGAACAAGCTCGGGTACTGGGTGGCGGACCAGATGCGCAAGAAGGCCGAAGCGATCCTCGGCCGCGGGGTGAAGTTCGCCCTGACGAACTCCGGTGGTCTGCGGGCCAACATCCGGTCCGGCATCATCAAGGTGGAGACCATCTTCCAGGTCATGCCGTTCGAGAACGAGCTGATGACGGCGGAGTTCACGGGCGCCGAGGTGATCCAGATTGTGAAGGATGGCCTCAATCGCCGCGGGGGCGAGCCTCTCAGCGGCGTGATCGTCAAGGTGCTGGGCACCGTGGAGAAGCCTGAGTTCAGCATCACTTGGGAGGATGGCACCGCCATCCGGCCCGAAGAGGTGGTTACCGTAGCCAGCACGGACTACCTGCTGGCGAGCGGCGACGGCATGTCCACCATCCGGAACGGTCGTAAGGCTGCGGTGACCGGTGCTCGTGTGCGAGATCTGCTGCTGGAGGCTTGCACCAAGGCCGGCCAGCTCAAGACGCCCATCAAAGCTCCCGCCGGAGGCCGTTACGTGTTCGCATCTGAAG
The DNA here is from genome assembly GCA_964415525.1 of uncultured Solibacteraceae bacterium. Classification (GTDB taxonomy): domain Bacteria; phylum Acidobacteriota; class Holophagae; order Holophagales; family Holophagaceae; genus CAZPUI01. Next base: position 11,460 of record CAYQAS010000002.1, on the reverse strand, counting down.
CGCTCTATCAGGGGCTTCGGGACAAGAAGATCAAGCTGTAGGCGGAGCAGAACCATGGAACGACGCACTTTTCTTTCCGCCCTCGGTGTCGCGGTCGCCGCCACCCAGCTCCCCCTGCAGGGTGCCGAGCCGATGCCCGGAAACCGCCGCATCACCCTGCTCCACACGAATGACACCCACAGCCAGATCGAGCCCTTGCCGGCGGGCAGCGGCGCGCATTCCGGCAAGGGCGGCATGGCCCGCCGTGCGGCCCTGGTGAAGGATCTCCGCAAGCAATTCGGCAACGTGCTGCTGCTGGATTCCGGCGACGTCTTCCAGGGCACGCCCTACTTCAACCTCTACAAGGGGAAGCTGGACTACAAGCTCATGTCCCAGGTGGGCTACGACGCCGCGACCCTGGGCAACCACGACTTCGACAACGGCGTGGAAGGCCTGTTGGCGGCCATGGAAGAGGCGACCTTCCCCTTCGTGAACTGCAACCTGGACCTCAAGGGTGCACCCGCCCTGGCGAAGCGCGTGCAGCCCTGGCTCGTGAAGGAGGTCGAAGGCGTGAGGGTAGGGCTTACCGGCGTCTGCGTGGACTTCAAGGGCCTCGTGACCCCCAAGAATCACGCAGGAATCGTCTGGCTGGATCCCGTGGCCTCCCTGAAGCCTGTGGTGGCGCGGCTGCGCGAGCAGGAGAAGGTGGACATGGTGGTGGTGATGAGCCATCTGGGCCACGACATGAAGGGACAGGCGATGGACGACTTGACCCTGGCCAAGGAAGTCCCCGGCATCGATGCCATCCTCGGCGGGCACAGCCACACCTTCCTGGAAACGCCGGTGCGCGTGCCCTCCGGCGACCGCGAAACCGTCATCCAGCAGGTGGGTTGGGGTGGTCTCCACCTGGGGCGGCTCGACTTCGTCGTGGGCAAGGGCCAGGTGCTCGCCTGTGCGGGCGCGCCGATGGCGGTCGTGGGCTGAACCACGAAAGAAGAAACGTAACCGCGAAAAGCACTCGACCCGGAGGAGTCCCCCGGGTCGAGTGCTTTTTGGGGGTTCCGATACAGGCCCTGCTTTCCTTTCGCGCGCCCGAAGGGCGTATCGCGCTTTTCGCGGTTTCCTATTTGTCTCGTGGTTCCGGTGCCACTTGATCCTCGGCCCAGTGTTTCCGGCAGAGGGCGGTGTAGGTCTCGTTGCCGCCGATGAGCACCTGGGGGCCTTCGCGGAGAACGTGGCCGTCGAGGATGCGGGCGTTGATGGTGGCCTTGCGGCCGCACCAGCAGATGGTCTTAAGCTCCTCGATGTCATCCGCCAGGGCCATGAGCGCGGCGGATCCCGGGAATAGCTCCGCGCGAAAGTCGGCCCGCAGGCCATAGGCCATCACGGGGATGTTCTGGAAATCCGCCACCTCACAAAGCTGGCGCACCTGGGCGTTGGAGAGAAACTGGGCCTCGTCCACCAGGATGCAGTCCAGGCTGGGCAGGGCCGCGCGATGGGCCTCCACCAGCGTGCACAGATCCGTGTCGGGATGCACCAGTGCATCCACGTGGACCTCCAGTCCGCCGATGCGCGGCCGGATGACGTCCTGGCCATCCCGGTCATCGATGACGGGCTTGAGCAGCAGCGTGTGCTGGTGCCGCTCGTGGTAGTTGTGCCGCACCTGCAGCAACTGCGTGCTCTTGCCCGCGTTCATCGCCGCATAGCGGAAGTAGACCTTGGCCATGGCCGAGTGCTCCTGATCAGAAAGAATGGGCCACGAAGGGCCACGAAGGGCCACGAAGGAAAGTGGAAATGCTGGGGTTGGAACCTGATTGTCGGGGTGGCCGTTACATCTGACCTGATTTCGTGGTCCTTTGTGGCCCTTCGTGGTGTGCTTTTCGTTTCATGCCCCAAGCACACCGCGGATGTGGTGGACGAGCATGGCGATGGCGCGCTCGTTCTCGACGCCGGTGGGGACGATGAGGTCCGCCCAGCGCTTGCTCGGTTCGACGAATTCCAGGTGCATGGGGCGCACGGAGTTCAGGTACTGCTCGACGACGCTTTCCAGGGACCGCCCGCGCTCCACGGTGTCGCGTTGGATGCGCCTGAGGATGCGGATGTCGGCGTCGGTATCCACGAATATCTTCACATCGAGCTGCTCGCGCAGTTCCTGCAGCGCGAAGATCAGCAGACCCTCCAGCACCACGACGCGACCCGGCTGAAGGGGTTCGGCCCAGCCCACTCGGTCGCTCACGGTGAAGTCGTACTGGGGCTTTCGGATGGGCTGTCCCTTGCGCAGGGCCGCGAGATGAGCGGCCATCAACTCCAGGTCGAAGGCGTGGGGGTGGTCCCAGTTAATGGGGCGGTCGTCGAAGCGGCCCTTTACCAATTCCAGCGGCGCGTAATACGCGTCCATGTCCAACATCAGGGCGTCCACGGAGAGATCGCGGAGGCGCCGGATCACCTCCGCGGCAATGGAGGTCTTACCGCTTCCGCTTCCACCGACGATCCCGATGAGCAAGGGCTGATCCTTCATGGGGCCTCCAGCCCCTATCGTAACGGGGTTATCCCGTCATAATGATCCCCCCCAGGACTCGGGTGGCCCCACGCCCGAACATTTGAAGTTGAACCGATATACCGGAGGATCCATGACCCGCTTCGTGGGCTTGCTAGGCATTGTCGCATTTCTGGGTTTGGCCCTGCTGTTGAGCAGGGACCGGAAGGCCATCCATTGGAAGAGCATTCTCTATGCGTTGGGCCTGCAGTGGGTCTTCGCGGTGATCGTGTTGAAGGGCACCGCCATCAGTCAGGCGATCACGTCCGTCGCCCCGTGGCCGGGCTTCACCGTGAACGCGGGCACTCCTGAGGCGAAGTTCTACGGCTTCGGTTGGGTCGTGCTGCTGCTCCTGTTCGCGCCCATGCTGCTGCGCCGCTTCGCGAAGGTGGAGAGCAAGACCCTCAACTGGAGCATCTTCGGCGTGATTGTGGCCACCATGCTCTGGGGCAACCTCGTCGGCAAGACCTTCGATCGGGTCCGAATCGGCGTGGAGCACCTCATGAGCTTTGCCCACGACGGCGCGTCCTTCGTGTTCGGCCCGCTGTCGGATGGCCCCGGCGGGAAGATCGGCCTCGTCTTCGCCTTCGTCGTGCTGCCCACCATCATCTTCGTGGCCAGCATCTTCGCGGTGCTCTACTACCTCGGCGTGATGCAGTGGGTGGTGGGTGCCTGCGCCCGCGCCATGGGCCGCGTGCTGAAGGTCAGCGGCGCCGAGAGCGTCTGTGTGGCGGCGTCGATCCTGATGGGGCAGACCGAGGCGCCCCTCACCGTGCGGCCCTTCCTGTCCCGCTTCACGATGTCCGAGCTGATGACGATCATGACGGCGGGCATGGCACACGTGTCTGGCTCGATCATGGTGGCCTACGTGCAGATCGCCCACGTGGACATCGTCCACCTGCTGACCGCCGTGATCATGACCGCCCCGGGCGCCATCATGCTGGCCAAGATCCTCGAGCCCGAGACCGGCAAGCCGGTGACAGAAGGCGAGGTCAAGGTCGACCTGCCCAACACGGACGCGAACATCCTGGATGCCGCCGCCCGCGGTGCGGGTGAAGGTGGCCACCTGGCCTTCAATGTGGCGGTGATGCTGGTCGCCTTCATCGCCCTGGTGGCGCTGGTGAACGGCTTGCTCAAGGCCGTGCATCCGGGCCTCTCCATGGAGTCCATCCTGGCAGTGGTCTTCAAGGTGCCCGCCTTCCTGATGGGCGTGCCCTGGCAGGAGTCCGGGGTCATCGGCGCCCTTTTGGGCAAGCGCATGGTGGTGAACGAGTTCGTGGCCTTCATCGAGCTGGGCCAGATGCCGCTCCTCTCCGCCAAGGCCAAGCTGGTGGCGACCTTCGCTCTCTGCGGCTTCGCAAACTTCAGCAGCATCGCCATCCAGATCGGCGGCATCGGCGCCCTGATCCCCGAGCGCCGCGGCGACCTCGCCCGCCTCGGCCTGCGCGCCATGCTCGCCGGCACCCTGGCGAACTTCCTCAGCGCCTGCATCGCGGGCATCCTGACGTAGATCTACCCAACGCGGTTGCAGAAGGGGCGCTCCTTGGAGCGCCCCTTCTGCATGCATCAACGCTGTTTCGTCAGGACGAACGTCATGGGTTTGGCGTGCATATTAGGGCTACTGAGCGTGCCAGTGAGGGTTTCGCGGGTGTAGGTGCCGCTGGCGGTCATGGCGCCGCTGAAGGTGCTGTCCTGGCGTTGGGGCTGGGGGGCATTGGCCAGCCCGCCGAAGTCGGCCTTGAAGTGGCTGGTGCCGTGGGACGTGCCTTTGGCCTGGAACCTCCCATCCTTGGCGAGGCCCGTCAGGTCGCCGGTGGTGGTGACGCTGAACCCCATGCTGATGCCCGCCGTGGCCCCTGCGACCCCAAGGCCGTCCAGCGTGCCTTTGAGTTCGTAGTGGATCTTGAGGTTGTCGTCCCGGTCGAGGTCGGCGGTCATGGGGCCCTGGAACCGTACGGACATGGGGGGCGCGCCGCTCCGCTCGTCGTACGGTGCGGAGGCGACCCAGGTGACGGTGCCGCTGTAACGGCCGGTCTTGGCGAAGCCGAGTGAGGCATCCCGGCGGTCCTGGTTGAACTTATCGAGCTCCGCCTTGTTGACCCGGTTCTCCACATAGGCCTTGTAGGCACGGTCCCCCCCTTCGGCACCGATCACCATGCCCGCGGGGCCGAGCACGCCCCCCACGGTGGCCCCTGCCGCGGCGGCGCCCTTCTTGCCGATGGCGTTGATGAGAATCGCTGCGGCGCCGGTGGTGTCGCCTTCCACGATGTAGCCACCAGCGGAACTGAACGCGTCGAAGATCTCGATGAGATCCCCCACGATTTTGATCTTTCCCAGGGTATTGGCCCGGCCTCCCTGGGTGTTCTGCCAGGCTCGGGCATCGGCCCCCTTGGGCATACCGGACAGCTGCTTGGCGGCGTGACGATTGCCCTGGGACAGGTCCTGGAAGTGCTTCTGGGCGATCTCCAGGGTCTTGTCCAGGCCCTCGGTCTTGGCGGTGGTGACCGTCGTTCCTACGGTCTCCATGGTGTCGTAGATGGCCTTGCCCGCATCGAAGGGCGGCACGTTCAGGGAGGGGCCCAGGTTCACGGTGTCGCCCGCATTCTGGGCGGCGAGTGCCAGAGCGGCGCCGATGAGGAGGGGGCGGAACCGCGCGCTCATTTCTGGGCTCCATAGCAGCCGTTGAAACTCAGGAGGTCGAGGCGCTCGGGACGCAGGCCGTCCTCCGCGGGATGGAGCACCACGCCCAGGAAGAGGTCCGGCTGGGTCTTGTGGTGAGCCATCACCAGCACCTTGTCGCCGGTCTTCACCATCACGGTGGGGCGGAAGCATGCCCAGGCGCCAGCGGGCAGCTTGCGCAGGGCGGCCTCGCTCTCGGGAGGCGTGGCGCTGGCGCCCTGGAGCGCGGCCTTGCCTTCGGCCAGCATGCGGATGAAGGCGATGCGAGCAGGCACGTCCGCCGCCGCGCTGAAGTCCACCAGGGACTTGAGCACCTGGGCGAACTGCAGGGCGCAGGCCACTCGGCAGCCTTCTCGGGCGTTGCCGCTCGCGAGCCAGGGCAGGGCAAGTTCCAGATCCGTCTGCTGCGCGAAGGCCGTCTCGAAGGCCTTCACGGTCTGGGCGGTGGCGTGGCCGACAGCGAAGGGCCCATAGGCCTGCGGGCGCATCCAGCCGGGCACACCTCCCAGGGGCGCCTTGCCGCCGTTGCGCAGGGCCTCGCCCGGGATCGCCTCCAGATCCGTGATGCGGGTCTCGCCTTCCCAGACCGTCACCAACCCCACATCCGACCAGGGATTGTAGAAGAGCACCGCCTGGCGCCGTCCGTTGATTCCACCGGGGGCGACGAGGCTGTGGCCGAAGTGGTAGGCCCAACCCGCCGCGGGCTCGGCGGTGGGGAAGAGGGTCTGGTTGAGGTCGCGCAGCCGCTGGAGCGGGGCCTGGACTCGGGTGAATGCGCCCGGAGCACCGGCTTCGGCCTCCTGCCGGAAGGTCACAAGCGCCTTCACGGGGGTTTCGGAACCGCCCAGGAAACGGTCCTTCAGCACCCAACCCAGGGCACCGAGTCCGCCGAGGAGCAGGGCCGCCAGGATCCAGAGCCACCCGCGGCCTCCCCGCTTCTGTGTCGGCGGAGGCACCTGTGGCGGCCTCCAGGCTGCAGCAGGGATCGGTGGCGGCTGATAGGCCTGCGTCGGCAGCGGAGGTGGAACCGCCTGGGGAAGGGGCGGCGGGAAGGCCGGGGGCAATGGCGGTGGCGGAGGCAGCAGCGGCGGGGGGAAGGCCGTGGTGCCCTCGGGCTGGAGGCCCTCCACCCGTAGCAGCATCGCGCCGAGGCCCAGGGTGTCGCCCTCCTGCAACGGAGCGCTCCCGACGACCCGCTCGCCCTGCAGCCAGGTGCCATTTGTGGCGTTCAGGTCCTGCACGATCCACCCGGCGCCGATGCGCCGGAAGGCCGCATGACGACTGGAGACGCTGCCATCCTCCAAGCGGATATCACAGTCCGTGCCGCGTCCCAGCGTGAGGCCCTCCCGCAGGGGGATGCGCTGGCCGCTGGAGAGGACCACCAGGGAGGGGTCGGGGCTCATGATCTGGCTCCTGAGGGATGCCCCAGGATGCCCGATGCGGGCGCGGCTGGGGGGCCTCAGTTCGCTTCCAGCTCCGCGAGGTAGGTCTGGGCCTGCTCGTGATCGGGGTGGTGGAGGAGGCACTCCCGCAGGTAGCGCCGCGCGCCTTCGCGGTCATGGACGAGGCGGCGGGTTTCCGCCAGCTGCACCAGAGCCTCCGCATTGCGGGAATCGAACCGCAGGACTTGGCGGAAGTGATGGGCGGCGCGGTCGTGCTCGCCGAGGTCCATGCATGCGTGACCGGCATCGAGGATGAAGTCGACCTGATCGGGCTCCATGAAGGCCGCCCGCTCCAGATGGTCCCGGGAGGCCAGTTTCTGCCCCGCGTGGCTCTGCGCGAGTCCCAGCAGGTTCCAGTAGTCGCCTCGGGCCTTGACCTCGTCTTTGAGGTGTTCAAGGAAGGGCAGCAGGGCTTCCCAGGCTTGCATGCCCGCCAGGCAATCCGCCTGCAGTAGCAGCAGGTCCACATCCTCGGGTTTGGCCTTCAGGGCCTCCACCACGCCCTGATACGCCTCCTCGAAGCGACCGAGGGCGACCTGGAGTTCGAGCGTAAGGGGCGGCGGCGGGCCGATCCGCTCGGCCTCGGGAATGGTCTGCAGGAGCTCCCAGGCGGTGGCCGCGTCGCCGCGGTTCCAGTAGGTGAACTCCGCGACGCGCATGCGCCAGACCCACTGCAGGGGGTCATCGCCGCCCTGCTCCCGCAGGAGGACGCCGGCGTGATCCAGGGATTGGGTGGCCTCCTCTGTCATTCGCAGGTCCAGGGAGATGGCGTGTCGCTCCAGCCACAACCCGACGCTGTGCGGATGGAAGGCGAGGGCGTCCTGCACGGCCACCTTGGCGCCCTCGAGATCGCCGAGGTCCCTCAGGGCACCGATTTCCTGCAGCCAGAGGTCGGCGGGGCGCTGGGCATCCGGCAGGCTGTGAGCGAGGGCGAGCACCAATTCCTGGCGGCTCTGCTCCAGCAGGTAGCGGGCGGGAGTGGTGCGGTCCCAGGGCAGGCGGGGATCGCCGTGCCGGTAGAGCAGAATCGGCAGGACGGCCTCGAAGATCTCCGGAATGCGCAGACTCTGGAGCGGCGAGGCGTTCTGAATGTGGTGCAGGGTGGTGAGGAGCAGATCCTCCAGCAGGAGCGGGTCTTCGGTCGCGCCGGGAATGACCCGGGTGAGGAGTTCCCAGGCGCGGGTGGAGTTGCTTTCCTGGAAGTGCAGCAGGGCCACGAGATGGAGGAGGCGTCCAAGGTGAGGATGCCGGAGCAGCAGGGCCTCGCCCTGGCGGATGGCAGCAGCGCGAGAGCCGTCCTGGGTGCGGCGCAGGAAGCGCAGCAGGGGCCAGCGCTGCCAGAACGGGAGGCGGAGGAGGCTGGCCTCAAGGGCCATGCGCCACGAGGCTTCGCGCTGCCCGAGGGCAAAGGCCGCACGGGATTTCAGCAGCGAAGCGCGGTAGCCGAGTTCGCCGGAGACGAGGCCGAGGCCTTCCAGGATGCGAAGGACATCCTCGGGTGAGCCGCCCTTCTCCCACTGGGCCTCCGCACGCTGAAACCGCGCAGGGGCCAGCCAGGCTCGGCGCACGGCGAGGCCTGCGGAGCCGGAGCCAAGGGCCAGCAATGGACCCAGCACCAGTGCCCCTGGGACCTCGAGCACCCGCAGGATGAAGGCGGAGGCCGCCGCAGGCAGCACCACGCAGAGCGCGGGTCGGAGCCAGGGGCGCAGGGCGGTGCGGAGTTCCATCTCAGCCCTGGGCGACGCCGCGTCCGGTGCGGATGCGTTCGACGATGGTGCTGCTGCTATGGCCGGGCAGAAAGGGCACCAGGACGAGCCGACCGCCCCGGGCCTCGACCACATCTCGGCCCACCACGTTGTCGGGCGTGTAGTCACCGCCCTTAGCGAGCAGGTCCGGCTGGAGGGCAGAGATCAATTCGAAGGGGGTGTCCTCCTCGAAGAGCACGACGGCATCCACACTGCGCAGGCCCAAGAGGATGCGGGCGCGGGCCCATTCATCCTGCAACGGACGGCTGTCGCCCTTGAGGCGACGGACGGAGGCATCACTGTTGAGCCCGACGACGAGGAAGTCGCCGAGGGCGCGAACGTCCTCCAGATACTGCACGTGGCCTGGATGGAGCAGGTCGAAGCAGCCGTTGGTGAAGCACAGGCAGCGCGGACGCGCCGGGTGTGCCTCCAGGAAGGCAGAAGGGGTGCGGTAGAAACGGTCCAGTGAAACCATGGGATCCCTGTGGCAATCTAAGAGGTCACGGCATAAGCCGGACCTGATCTTTTTTAGAGGATGCCATGCCCCTCTACGAATACTGTTGCGAAGCCTGTGGGGACCGGGAAGAACGCCTGGAATCCATCTCCGCTCCCGAATTCCACGACTGTCCCGAGTGCGGGGCCTCTTCCGGCATGAAGCGCCAGCTCTCGGCGCCCGCCTTCGCCCTCTCAGGCGGCGGCTGGTACAAGCAGGGCTATGGCAGCTCGGGCGAGGCCGCAACGGCTCCCAAGGCCGCAACAGCTGCGCCATCGGGCGGTTGCTGTTCCGGTGGCGCCTGTGCACACAAGGGTTGATTCGGGCTTTTGCCTTGCGTTTTCAAGGTGAAGGGCTAGACTCGAAGGTTCCGGGTCATCCCGGAGCCTTCACGTTTGTGATCCGTCCGATGTCGGCTCGACCGACCTCTCGGGCCCAGGCGCATGAATGCGCCTCTCCTCGGAGGATGGTGTGCCAACCATCAATCAGCTGATCCGTATCGGACGTAAGACGTTCGAGAACAAGACCAAGAGCCCTGCGCTCGAGGCTTGCCCCCAGAAGCGCGGCGTCTGCACCCGCGTCTTCACCACCACCCCCAAGAAGCCGAACTCTGCGCTTCGCAAGGTGGCCCGTGTCCGTCTCACCAACGGCATCGAGTGCACCACCTACATCCCGGGCGTGGGCCACAACCTGCAGGAGCACTCCATCGTGCTGATCCGCGGTGGCCGTGTGAAGGATCTGCCGGGTGTGCGTTATCACGTGGTCCGCGGCACCCTCGACGCCACCGGCGTCAACGGCCGCAACCAGTCCCGTTCCAAGTACGGTGCGAAGCGGCCCAAGGCCGGCGCTGCCGCTGCGAAGAAGAAGTAGGAGGTAGCCCATGTCCCGTCGTTCTACGCCTCCCAAGCGCGAGATCCTGCCGGATCCCGTCTACAACAGCGTCACCATCACCAAGTTCGTCAACGTGTTGATGGAGCGCGGCAAGAAGGCAACCGCCGAGCGCATCCTCTACGGTGCACTCGAGATCGTCTCCAAGAAGACCGGCGAAGTGGCGCTGGAAGCCTTCGAGCGCGCGATCAACAACATCAAGCCTGCGGTCGAAGTCAAGTCCCGCCGCGTCGGTGGCGCCACCTACCAGGTGCCCATCGAGGTTCCCCAGAACCGTCGCCAGTCCCTGGCGATGCGCTGGCTGAAGATCTACTCCGCCTCCCGCGGCGAGCGCACCATGCGCGACAAGCTGGCTGGCGAGATCATGGACGCCATGAACATGCGCGGCGCTTCGATCAAGAAGAAGGACGACGTCCACAAGATGGCCGAGGCCAACAAGGCGTTCGCCCACTTCCGCTGGTAGTCACCGCCCGTTTACACCGGGGGCCGATCCTCAATGGTCGGCCCCCGTTTTCAGGCGGAAGCACTGTTCTACCGATCTGCGTTCTCTGACAAGACCCATCAAGGAGGCCACCGTGGCCCGCACCACTCCCCTCGAGCGCTACCGCAACATCGGCATCATGGCGCACATCGATGCCGGTAAGACGACCACGACGGAGCGCATCCTGTACTACACCGGCAAGATCCACAAGATCGGTGAAGTGCATGATGGCGCGGCAACCACGGACTGGATGGTCCAGGAGCAGGAGCGCGGCATCACCATCACGGCCGCGGCCATCACCGCCGTCTGGGAGGCCTCTGACGGCCCCTGGGCCGGGATCGAGCACCGCGTCAACATCATCGACACCCCGGGTCACGTGGACTTCACGGCCGAGGTGGAGCGCTCCTTGCGCGTGCTGGACGGCTCCATCGCCGTCTTCTGCGCCGTCGGCGGCGTGCAGCCCCAGTCCGAGACCGTGTGGCGTCAGGCCGACAAGTACCAGGTGCCCCGCCTGGCCTTCGTCAACAAGATGGACCGCACCGGCGCCGACTTCCACCGCGTCGTGGAGATGATGAAGCAGCGCCTGGGCGCCAAGCCCATGCCCATCCAGCTGCCCATCGGCGCCGAGGATCAGTTCAAGGGCATCATCGACCTCGTGCTGATGAAGGCCTACATGTTCGACGAGAGCGACAAGGGCGTCACCTTCACCATCGCCGACATCCCTGAGAACATGGCCGAAGAAGCCGCTCAGTGGCACGAGCACATGGTGGAAATGGTCGCTGAGACCGAAGAGCACCTGATGGAGAAGTACCTCGGCGGCGAGGCCCTCACCGAGGCCGAACTGCGCGAGGGCATCCGCAAGGGCTGCGTCAACCTCGTGTTCACTCCGATGCTCTGTGGCTCCGCGTTCAAGAACAAGGGCGTGCAGCCCCTGCTCGACGCCGTCGTCAACTACATGCCCAGCCCCCTGGACATTCCCGCCATCAAGGGCGTGACGCCCGACGGTGAGGAGGTCGAGCGCAAGGCTGACGACAACGAGCCCTTCAGCGCCCTGGTCTTCAAGATCATGGCCGATCCCTTCGTCGGCAGCCTGGCCTTCATCCGCGTCTACTCTGGCGTGCTCAAGGCCGGTTCCGGCACCTACAACCCCAACAAGGGCCGTCGCGAGCGCATCGGCCGCCTCCTCCAGATGCACGCCAACAAGCGTGAGGAGATCG
>CAYQAS010000001.1:0-79767 GCA_964415525.1 uncultured Solibacteraceae bacterium | reverse complement strand
CGCCCGCGAGATCAGCAAGGCGTCGGATCCCGTCGCCAAGCGCAAGGAAGTCATCGACACCTACAACGAGCAGTTCGCCAACCCCTATGTGGCGGCGGGCCTCGGCTATGTGGACGAGGTCATCCTGCCCCGCGAGACCCGCAAGAAGCTCATCCGCGCCCTGGGCCTCCTGGAGACCAAGCGCGAGGGCATGCCGGTCAAGAAGCACGGCAACATCCCGCTCTGATCGATTTCTCTTCATAGGAAGCGCGGCGCTCCGGCGCCGCGCTTTTATTTGAAGTAAGCCTGGGCCGCTTGGGATCGTAGCGGCTTGAAGGAGTTTTGCATGACCGTCCGTTCCACCTTCCTGAACCCAGAATCCGGCCTGCGCAATGGCTGGCGCATGCTCCTCTTCAGTCTGGCGCTCTGTCTGGTCATGTCGCTCCTGGCCCTGGTGTCCATGTGGTTGGGGCATCCTCGAGTGCTGACCTCCCACTACACCCCCACCTTCTTACTGCTGGGGGTCAGCCTCCTGGCCCTCAAGGTGGAGCGCCGACCGTTGCGCGATCTAGGCCTGGCCCTCGATCGTCGCCTTGGCGTCGGTTTGCTCACTGGCGTGGCGGTGGGTGCGGCCCTTATCAGTGGAGCCGCCCTCCTGGTATGGCTGGCGGGTGGCTTCCATTGGACGCTATCTCCGAAGGCCACGGCTGGGAGGTTGGCCCTGTCCGTCCTCGGGATGATGGGCGTGGCGGTGATGGAGGAACTGCTCTTCCGCGGCTACCTCTTCCAACGGCTGGTGGAGGGCGTCGGTCTGAAGATCGCCCTGGCCCTGGGCGGGGCCGCGTTCGCGTTGATCCATTGGGGCAATCCGGGCATGGCGGGCGCCACCAAGGCCTGGGCCACGGTCAACATCGCCCTGGCGGCCGTGCTGCTGGGTCTTGCCTGGGAGCGGACCCGCAGCCTCGGCCTGCCCATCGGCATCCATTTCGCCTGGAACTGGGTCCAGGGCCCGCTCTTCGGCTTTCAGGTGAGCGGCACGGGATCGGGTGGCTGGCTGAAGCCCGTGTTGCACGGTCGACCCGACTGGCTCACGGGTGGTGTCTTCGGATTGGAAGCCAGCCTGCCCGGCACGCTCGTGCTGCTGATCCCCATCATGCTGTTGGCGCGGATGAAACCACGACAGAGCTGAGCCCTTTCAGCTCGGGGCCCCGGCTCAGCGAGACGTCGGCGAGCGGGAGGTCGCTCCGGTGGAGCGACCGACAGACTGGGGGCCCCAGCTCCGCGAAGCGTCGGCGAGCGGGAGGTCGCTCCGGTGGAGCGACCGATAGACTGGGGGCATGCGCCACCTCCTCTGCCTGCTGTTCCTCTGTTGCACCCTCGCGCTCGGGTCCGCCGAGCCTCGGGTGCTCCTGATGAGCCACGACGGCCTGGGGGCGGAGCAGGTGAGTGCCGCCACCACGCCGAGGCTCTGGGCGCTGGCGAAGCGCGGGCTGCGGGGCGCGAGCCTGCCGCCCCATCCCTCCACCACCTTCAACGGCCACGCGACCCTCGCCACCGGCTGTCTCCCAGAGCATCACGGCATCCTGGGCAACAGCTTCGTGGATCCCGAGTTGGGCTTCGTGCCCCACACGGCCCTGGCGCGTTACCTCCAACGCGAGCCGCTGTGGGTGGCGGCTACCCGTGCTGGCGTGCGCACAGCGGTCTACCAGTGGCCCTGTGGCGAGGCGGCCTGGCGGGACCAGCCCGCGTGGCGTCAGGAACCGTTCCGGAGTGGCGGCGGCGATGCCGAGGCCATGGCCTTCGTGGATCAGGCCCTGACGGACGGCGCACGCCTCGTCATGGCCTACTTTCCGGGCACGGACGAGGCGGGCCACCTGCATGGCCCCGGCAGCCCCGTGCACCGGGCGCGCCTCCAGGCCATCGACCGGGCCCTCGCTCCCTGGGTGGGGAAGTTGCTCAAGCGACACACCGACCTGCGCATCGTCTTCACCGCGGACCATGGCATGGTCCGGGTGCCGAACGGCGTCTCCCTCGCCACCTTGCTGAAGGACGAACGGGGCCGCTGGATCGCCCATGGCCGCAGCGCGACGCTGACCCTGGAAGATCCGCTCCGCGCCCCGGCGTTGATCGCGAAGCTCCGGGCGGCGGGGCTCGACGCCTGGCCCTCTGCGGCGACCCTGCCCCATCCGCGCGCCGGGCAGGTGCTGGTGCAGGCGCCCGCGGAGAGCTGGTTGAGTGCGGGGGCCACGGACGAGGACGTGGCGAAGGAAACCTATGGTCGCGCCGGAGCCCATGGCTCGATGCGGGACGAAGCCGCCCTGCGGGCCTGCCTGCTGGTGTTCGGCGCCGGGGAGGGCGAGCTCGGCATGGTGTCCATGACCCAGGTGGCACCCACGGTGGCGGCGTGGCTGGGCATCCGCTGGCGCGAGGCGCCGGACGGGAAGCCCTGGGGCATCTTGCCGAATGCAGGTAAGGCGGCAAAGTGACCCGCCCCATCGGATAATCGATTCCGTCTTTCCCTCGCGAGGTTCCCCATGCGTGCTCCCCTCCTGCTGGCCCTCTGCCTTCCACTCGCCGCCCAACGGCCCGAGGGGCTCCGCAAGGACTTCTTCGCCCGGGATCTCAAGACCGTCGCGGTCGAAGCGGCGGACAAGTCGCGGGTGCAGCGGGTGCCCGACGCGATGCTGCTGGCGGCCTGCGGACGGATCTACCTGAAGGCGGGGGAGCGGGAGCGGGCGGAGGACGCCTTCCGGCGCGCCCTGGAGGAGGGCGATCCCGAGGCGCGGCTGGCGGTGGGCGCGGCCTGGCTGGAGGCGGGGCACCCGGAGAAGGCGTTGCCGGTGCTGGCGGTCATGGCGGTGAAGGGTCGGCGCAGCGCGGAGGCGGCGTCGAAGGCCGCGGGCCTACTGCTGATTCACGGCAAGCTCGCGGAGGCCACGGCGCTGCAGGACAAGGCCCTGACGGCGAGTCCAAAGGACTGGAGCCTCTGTGTGGGCTATGGCGCCGCGGCGCTCAATGCCGGACAGCGGGAGCTGGCGACGGTGTGGTTCGAGAAGGCCGTGGCGCTGCAACCCACGGGGGATGAGGTCTGGATCGCTCTGGCCAAGGCCTGCGCCGAGAACGCCAAGTGACGAGCCTCTTCACCGACGACCACGGCGGGATGCGGCCGGGCTGGATGGCCCTGCTCTTCATCCTGGCGGTGCCCTTCGTGACCTTCCTCTGCAGTCTGCCCTTCGCGCTGTTCGTGGACCTGCGGGGGCATCTGCTGCTGAGCAAGACGCTCGAACTCGGTGTCGCGCTGGGGCTCACGTTCCTGTTTCTGAAAGGCGAAGGCCATCCCCTGGCCGCAGTCGGTTTGGCCCTGGATCGCCGCTGGTGCCGGGAACTCGGCCTGGGGGCTGCCTGGGGCGCGGGCTTGCAGCTGGCCGCCGCCGCTGTGGCATGGGGTACCGGTGCCGTGCGTTGGGAGATGGCCGCCGTCCAACCCGGGGCGATCCTCTGGGCCTTCGGCTTGTTTGCCGTGGTGGCGTTCCATGAGGAGCTGCTCTTCCGCGGCTATCCCTTCCAGCGGCTTGTGGAGAGCTGGGGCTTCTGGCCCGCGCAGCTGGTGCTGGGGCTCCTGTTTGCCGCCATCCACCTAGGCAATCCCCATCAGGAAGGCGTGATCCGCTTCTGGTCCACCGCCAACATCGCCTTGGCGGGGCTGCTCTTCGGCGTCATGTGGCGCGCCACCGGCAGCCTCGCCCTCGCCATCGGGGCCCACTTCGCGTGGAATTTCACCCAGGGGCCGATCCTCGGCTTCGGCGTGAGCGGCAATGCGTTGCCTTCCTTCCTCAAGGCCGTACCGGTGGAGGGCAAGGCGCTGTGGCTCCACGGCGGCGCCTTTGGGCTGGAGGCCACCCTGGCATGCGCTTTGGTGTGTTTCGCCGCCATCGTGTGGTTCGCTCGGCGTCAGTTCGGGTCGGTTGATTCCGAGGCAGGGGCTTAAGGCTCGATTCATCGATCGAGCCTAGGTTCGGTCGTGGTTCCACATCCCACTGGAGGTCTCGTGCGTGCCCTGCTTCCCCTCGTCCTCTTCGCTCAGCTCTCCCTCCAGGCGGACGGTTTCGTTCAGTTGAAAGAGCAACTCGGCCGTCTCCCTGGCACCGCCGCCGTGAAGGGCAACCTCGAACTCAGGACCTGGGCCAAGGGTGGCAAGGGCAAGGAGGTGGAGGAAAGCCAGGGCAGCGGCTCCGTGTGGGTGGAGGACGGTCCCCAGGGGCTCCGCCTCATCTGGTCCCGCGGCGTGATTCAGCAGCTGGAGCAGGAGGCCAAGCTCCAGGAGAAGGATCCCAAGGCGAAAACGCCGCTGGAGGAGGCTCTGGGCAAGGCCCGGCCCACCACCGTGCTGGCCCAGGTGAGCGCTGCGGCGCCGCTGCTCCGAGACCTGGAGCGCGCCAAGCTGCTCGAGGAGAAGGCCGAACCCTGGAACGGCCAGTCCGCCCGCCTCCTGACCCTGGAGCCGGGGCTGAAGCCCATGACGGAGGAGGACCGCAAGCGGGTGAAGAAGTTCGAGTCGCGCCTCCAGGTCTGGGTGAATGAGGCGGGCTTCCCCCTGGCGTCCCGGGAGACCTCGTACGTGAAGGCCAGCGTGATGCTGATGACCATTGAGAACCGCACGGAGACGAACACGACCTACGCCAAGGTCGGGGACCGCCTGGTGGTGGCCCGCCGGGAGAAGAAGGAGCACAACACCCTGCCCATCGTCGGTGAGGTGCAGAGCCACACGGTCTACGCGTTCACCGCGCAGTAGACGGCATCCAAGTCGACATGGTGGGCGGGCTCTGCCCGCCCACCATGTGGGGGTCCAAGGGGGGCCATCGCGAGCGCAGCGAGCAGGCGGTCCCCCTCTCATCTCAGGCATCTGGAGGTTCCATGTCCCGCACCATCCTCATCACCGGCGCCTCCCGCGGCCTGGGGCGGGCCGTGGCCTTCCACCATGCGGATCTGGAACGGGCGACCTGCTGGCTCCTGGGGCGGGATGCGGCAGCCCTCCAGGAGACGGCGGAGGGCGTAAGGGCGAGAGGCGGTACGGCCCGCGTGGCGGTCGTCGACCTGCTGGATCGGGCCGCGCTGGGCGCCTTGGCGGCGGAACTGCCTGTTCTTGATGCCCTCGTCGCGGCGGCGGGTGTGGCGGGGGATACACCGGTCGATGCGGATTCGGACGCGGCCTTCGACGCCATCCTCGCGGGCAACCTCACGAGCGCCTGGAACACCGCACGAGCCTTCGTGCCGCGCATGGGCGACGGCGGGCGCATCGTCTTCGTCTCCAGTGTCCTGGGCCGCTTCGGCGTGCCCCAGGCGGCGGCGTACGTGGCCGCGAAGCACGGTGTCATCGGCCTCACCAAGGCCTTGGCCCTGGAACTGCTGCCCCGGGGCATCACCGTGAACGCCATCGCCCCGGGCTGGATCGATACGGAGATGGCCCGAGGCCGCGTGGTGGAGATTGCGGGGCAGATGGGCGTGGCGCCCGCGGAGGCCCGCCGCCGCCTGGAGAAGGACGTGCCCATGGGTCGGTTCTTCACGGTGGAAGAGGTCGCCCGGGGCCTCGCGTGGCTGCTGGATCCCGCCAACACGACCCAGGTGGGACAGTGCCTGAACCTCGACGGCGGCGTGCTCCAGGGCTAAGGCCTCGAAAAATGACAACCAAGGGTTGACCCAGGCCCGGCCCGCGCCTGCCCGATACTGGAACCTGGGAGGCGGCAATGGTCCGAACGGCAGCGGGGCTTTGGAAGGCTCTGGGCGGGCGCCGAAGGCTCTGTTCCATGGCCGCCATCCTGATGCTCGTCGGGGCGGTCGCCGCCACGCCACCGGCTCCCCAGGAGGTCATCGTCCAGGCCAGGCTGCTCCACCGAACGGATCTGGAGGCTGCCACTCGAATGGTCGATCAGGCGCTTCGGGGTCCTGGCCTGGTGCCGAATTCCCGAGAACACTGCGACCTGCTTCTGCTCGCCTCGGAATGTGCGGGCGCCCAGGGGCACTTCCGATCAGGACAGGCCCAGGTGCAGCAGGCCATCGCCATCGCCGCGATCCTGGGGGATCCTCTCCGAGAGGCGCATGGGCTGCGCCAACAGGGGCGGTTGGAGCGGCACCTCGGTCAGTATTCGGCCTCGATGCATCATCTGGAGCGTGCCGAGGCCACCTTCGAGGCTCGGGGGCAGATGGAGGATCGAGCACGCTGCCTGGAGGAGAAGGGCCTGGTTCTGCGGGCCCTGGGCGACCTGACTCGGGCCCTGGAGCACCTCCACCGGGCGCGGAGCATCTTCGAGCAGCAGGGAGCGGCGGACCACCAGGCTCAGCTCCGCAACAATCTCGGCCTGCTTCAGTTGGAATTGGGCCTGCGAGACGAGGCGCGGAGCACCTTTGAAGAGGGCATGCGCATGGCGGAGATCGGGGGGTTCCGCGGCACGCTCTCCATTCTGCAAGAGAACATGTCGGATCTGCTGATGCAGCAGGGACGCTATGAGGAGGCCCGGGCTCTGCTCGATCGGGCCCTGGAGCTGCAGCGTCGGGACAAGCGGTGGCGGAACTATTCCAGCACCCTGATCCGCAAAGGCCAATTTCACACCAGCAAGGGCGAGTGGGCGGAGGCGGAGCCCCTCTTCCGCGAGGCGCTCCGGGTGAAAGAGGAGATCGAGGAACCCTTCGGCGTGGCCACGGTGCTGCTCCGTCTCGGGCTCTGCGTGAAGCATCGGGGGGACCTCGAGCAGGCCCAGCAGCACCTGGAGCGGGCCGCTCGCATCGCCCGGGAGACGCGGGCGCAGGGGTTGGAATCCGAGGCACTGCTGGAGCTGGCTCGGGTCTACAAGGGCGCGGCTCAGATTCCCCTTGCCCTGGAAGCACTCGAGCGGCATGTGGGACTCCAGGCCCTCATTGATTCCGAGGAAAGCCGGGCGCGGCTCGCCGTGATCCAGAACCGCATGGAGCTGGAGCGGCGGACCCAGGAGATCCAGTTCCTCAAGCGCATCCAGATGGAGCGCGAGTCAGACCTGCGCCGCGCCCACCGCCTGCGGAACATCATCCTGGGTGTCACGGGGCTCGCGGTGTTGCTGGCGGCGGCGCTCTATGGGCGCTACCGGCAGGTTCGTGGCCTCTACCAGGCGCTTGCGGAGAGCGAGACCCGCTTTCGCGCCCTGGCGGAACAGGCCCCGGTGGGCGCCTGGATCCTGCAGGACGGCGTGGTGCAGTATGTGAACGCTGAAATGGCGAGCTTCTTCGGGGCCACACCGGAAACGGTCCGAGGCCGACGGCCGGAGGCCTTCATCCGGTGCCTCGAAGCGGCGGTGGCTCCTGGCCCAGGGCAAGCGCAGACGGTGGTGCCCGAGGGCAGGGGGCGGCATCTGGAGTTCTACGAGGAGGAGCTGGACCTGCAGGGGCGCGCCGCCACGTTGGAGGTCTTCATCGATGTGACTCGCCGCCACGAGGTGGAGGAGGAGCTTGCCCGGTACCGCGAGAGCCTGCAGGAACTGGTGGAGGAGCGCACCCTCGAGTTGCGGGAGGCACATCAGGAACTGCTGATGCGAGAGCGCCTGAGCACCCTCGGTCGGCTCACCGCCACCGTCGCCCACGAGCTGCGCAATCCCCTGGGAGCCATCCGCTCGAGCCTCTTCACGCTCGGCAAGGGGCTGCCCCCCGAGGCGGAGGTCCTGGGACAGAAGGCGCTGGCCCTCGCGGAGCGGAGCATCCTGCGCTGCGAGGGGCTGGTGCAGGAACTGCTCGCCTTCTCCTCGAACCGCCCGCTGCACCGCGAACCCACGGACCTCGACTTCTGGCTCGAGGAAGTGCTGGACGACTACGTGCTGCCGGAGGGGATCGTCCTGGAGCGGCACCTGGGTTCGGTGCCGGAATTGGATGTGGATCGTGAGCGCCTGCGCAGGGCGGTCATCAACGTGCTAGAGAACGGCTGTCAGGCGATCCAGGCCAGAGAGGGCGGAGGCCACCTCCGCGTGACGCTCGAGCAGGGCGTCGGAGAGGTTGGGCTCAGCGTAGAGGACGACGGCGTCGGCATTCCGGAAGCGCACCTGCCCCAGGTCTTCGAGCCCCTCTTCAGCACCAAGTCCTTCGGCAGCGGCCTGGGGCTCGCCGTGGTCAAGGAGAGCCTCGAACGGCACGGGGGCAGCGTGGAGCTGGAGAGCCGCGAAGGCGAAGGCACCCGCGTGCGGCTGCGGATCCCCACCTAGACCAGCTTCAGCTCCATGGTGCGCAGCAGCGCCTGGGTGCGGCTCTTCACACCCAGTTTGCGGAAGATGCGGTGCACGTGGATCTTCACGGTGCTCTCGCTGATGAAGAGGCGGTCGCCGATCTCCTGGTTGGAGAGGCCCTCGGTGAGGGCGCGCAGGATCTCGAGTTCCCTGGGGCTAAGGGGCGTCTCGAGGGCCACGGCGGAGGAGGGATCCCGGGAAGGAAGGAGCCGCGAGAGGACGCGGGCGGTCAGGCTGCGGCTGATCCAGAAGTGGTCTCGCAGCACGACCTCCAGGGCCGGCTGGAGCTGCTCCGTCTCGTCACCGGGGGCCAGGAAGCCGCGGACGCCCTGCTCGAGAAGGTCCTGCTGGGCCTCGTCCGAAAGGTCGCAGTTGAAGACGAGCAGACGCGCTTCCGGCAAGTGGGCGGTGGCCTCCTTGAGTAGGCCGGGCAGGCCGTGGGGGGCCGCGCAACGGTGGCAAAGGAGGATGGCCCGGGCGGCGGCCTGAGCGGCGAACTTGGGTAGTTCCGCGGTGGGGAGGATCTGATAGGCGGGATCGTGAGCGGCCAGGCCTTCTTCGATCCGTTCCCGGGCCTCGCAGTGGCAGGCGAGCACCACGCCGAGACCGTGCGCATCCCGAGCCTCCACCTGGAGCTGTTCCTGCGCCTGGGCCGCCAAGGCGTCCTGAACCTTGGCGAGGATCCTGGACGGTGCCTCCGCTTTGGAAAGGTAGTCCGCAATGCCCAGCTTCAGGGCGCTGACGGCGCTGTCGTAGGCCGGATAGGCGGTGATGATGATGCAGCGCAGCAGCGGATTCCACGCCCGAAGTTCCACGCAGAGCTGGATGCCGTCCGTCTCACCGAGGTGCAGGTCGACGAGGCAGACGGGGATGGATTCCGCCTTCACGTGGGCCATGGCTTCCCGGGCATTGCGGGCCGTGCGCACCGTGAGGCCGCTGGCGGACAGCATCAGATCGTAGGCCGCGAGGACCTCTGGATCGTCATCCACCACCAGGACGGCACCGGTCGGGCTGGAGGTCGCAGACATGGAGGCTCCGGGTAGGGGGTTCTCAGTGTACTCCGCTCAGGGGGGCTCCCCCATCTCCAGGCTGCCCTCTTCCATCACTTTGGGGAGCTGAAGGGCCGCCCCGCGTGGGGCGAGATTCGGTTCTTGCCGCTCCTCGCAAGGATCGATGCCCGAAGGCTGGGCATGCGGAAATGCCACCACCGTCAGGTGCGCACCCCGCGCAGAAGCATGGCGTCGCCGTAGCTGAAGAACCGATAGCCCTCGCGGATGGCTTCCGCATAGGCGTGACGCGCGAGGTCCATGCCCAATAGCGCGCACACCAGCATGAAGAGCGTGCTCTCCGGTAGGTGGAAGTTGGTGAGCAGGTCATCCACGGTGCGCAGCCGATAGCCGGGGTTGATGAAGATGCGGGTGGCACCGGAGCGTTGGAGGCGTTCGCCGTCCCAGGCGGCTTCGAGGGTGCGCAGGCTCGTGGTTCCGATGCCGAGGACACGGCGGCTGCGGTCGCGGAAGACCTGCTCCAGCGCCATTGCGACGGCCTCCGGCAGTTCGAAGCGCTCCTCGTGCATCACGTGGTCGTCCGTGTCCTCCGCCGTCATGGGGCGGAAGGTGCCAAGGCCCACGTGGAGCCGCACCGGCGACCAGTCGCAGCCCTTGGCCAGCAGCTGTCCAATCAGCTCCGGCGTGAAGTGCAACCCCGCCGTGGGAGCCGCCACCGCCTCGCCCTCCGCGGCGTGGAAGGTGGTCTGGTAGCGATCCTCATCCTCGCCTTCCGCCACGTGGTGGATGTAGGGCGGCAGGGGGAGGCGGCCGATGGCGTCCACGGCGTCCCAGTCGAGGCTCGCACCGTTGCGGTGCACGCGGACCTTGCGCAGGCCTTCGTCCAGGGTGTCCTCGATGAGCAGCTCTGCCACGGCTGCACCGGTCCCGGGATCCACGACCGTCGCGCACTTACCGGGTTTCAGTCGCGCCCCGGGCCGCACCATGGCTTCGAAGCTGCCATCCGCAAAGGCACGCAGCAGCAGTGCCTCGCCCTCGCCGCCCCCCGCGCGCCGCAGGAAGAGCCGCGCATGGCGCACCTTCACGTCATTGGGCACGCACAGCGTCCCCGGCGCCACGAAGGTCGGCAGGTCCGCGATGGTGTGATGCGAGAGCGTCCCCGCTGCCGCGTCCACCACCAGCAGCCGCGCCCCGTCCCGGCGCTCCGCCGGATGTTGCGCGATGAGTTCTTCCGGCAGGTCGAAATGGAAGAGCGAGCGCTTCATGCGGCACCGGCGACGAGAAAGGATGAGCCACGAAGGGCCACTAAGGGCCACAAAAATGAGGTTTGGGAGGGATGAATTCGATCCCGGACAGGGATTCTTGGCGATGCTGCTGGCAGGCTGCGGGAGGCGCGGCAAATGCCTGAAACACTTCCTACTTCGTCCCGCCCCGAGTGCGCTGGAGTTGCTTCTTTCCTGTGCCCGCAGGGCATCTTCGTGGTCCTTAGTGGCCCTTCGTGGCCCATCTTTTCGGTCACCTTCAGTTCCCTTCCCGGAACTGCATGGCATGCAGCCGTGCGTATTCGCCGCCCTGGGCCAGCAGTTCGTCATGGCGGCCCATCTCGACGACCTGGCCGTGCTTGAGGACGCAAATGCGGGTGGCGCGCTGGATGGTGCTCAGGCGGTGGGCGATGACGAGGGTGGTGCGGTCCTGCATCAGGGTTTCGAGGGCCTCCTGCACGGCGCGTTCGCTCTCGGTGTCCAGGGCGCTGGTGGCCTCGTCCAGGATGAGGATCGGCGGGTCCTGCAGCAGGGCGCGGGCGATGGCGAGGCGCTGGCGCTGGCCGCCGCTGACGCTGTTGCCGGCCTCTGCGAGCGGCGTGTCATAGCCCTTGGGCAGGGCGCTGATGAAGTCGTGGGCGTGGGCCTTTTTCGCCGCCGCGATCACCGCCTCCCGACCCGCTTCCTTGCCGTAGGCGATGTTGTCGTGGATGGAGTCCATGAAGAGCAGCGTCTCCTGGGTGACGATGCCGATGCGCGTGCGCAGCTCGCGGGGATCCACATCCCGCAGGTCGATGCCGTCGACGGTCAGGCGGCCTTCCGTGGGATCGAAGAAGCGCGGCACGAGGTTCACCAGCGTTGTCTTGCCGCCGCCGCTGCCTCCCACGAGGGCCACGGTCTCGCCTCGTTTGACCTCCAGGTCGATGCCCCGCAGGACCGGGTGTTTGCCGTCGTAGCTGAAGTGGACCCGCTCCAGCCGCAGCGTCTCCGGCAGCACGGGCACAGGCTTCGGCGTCGCACTGATCTTCATCTCCGGCTCGCGGTCGATGAGGCCGTAGATGCGGTCCAGGCTGGCGCGGGCCGCCTGCACTTCGTTGTTGAGCTTGGTGAGGCGCCGGATCGGGTCGTAGAAGGCGTAGAGGGCCAGCAGGTAGGCCATGAACTCGCCGGGCTTCAGCGCCTTGCTCTGAATCTTCGGGGAGACGAGCACGATGATGGCGGCGATGAGCAGGCCGCCGACCATCTCCATGATGGGGTGGGTCAAGGCACTGGCCCGGGCGGCCTTCATGCCCAGGCGATAGAGGTCGTGCTGCTGGTGGTGGAAGCGCTCCACTTCGTAGCGTTCGCGGCTGAACCCCAGCACCACGCGGATGTTGGTGAACACCTCCTTGAGGCGCTGCAGCAGGCTCGCGCTGGCCGCCATGTTCCGGTGGTTGACACTGCGGATGCGCTTGCTGAGTTTCTGAAGCGGGAACAGCACGAGAGGGACCGCGAGGAAGACCGTGCAGGTGAGCTTCCAGTCGATCCACATCACGGCGACGAACATCGATAGCGCGATGGCGATCTCTTTGACGGCCTCCGCCAGCTGGTTGGAGGCGATGCCCTGGACCTGGGCGACGTCGTTGATGCAGCGCTGGAGCAGCTCCCCCACGGGATGGCGGTGGAAGAAGCTGGGCTCCATCTCCAGGGTCCGGGAGAAGAGGCGCTCCCGCAGGGCCTGGGTGGCCTTGATGCCACTTTTCACCATCAACATGGCGCCGCTGAAGGTGAAGACGCCCTTGAGGAAGAACAGCACCACCAGCAGGGTCGGTACGAAGTAGGTGGCCGAGCGGAGGGCGCTGGCCTGGGGCAGCATCCCCATCAGCGAGATCTTCACGTGGTCAAGGGTGGCGAAGGCGCCGGAGGAGGCGGCATCGCCCGCTGCCTTGGCCAGACCGAAGTTGTCATCGAAGACGAATTTGAGCGTGGCGGTGGTGAGGGCGTGGCACATGGCCCCCAGTTGCAGCAGCAGCGCGCCGGCCAGGATGGGCCAGAGGTAGGGTTTCAGGTGCTCGCGGAAGAATCGCTGGAGGTAGGACATGGGGCTCCCAGATCCTCCAGGGTACGGCCTCGCCCGCTGGGCTTATACCGGGACTTTGAAGACGAGCTTGCGGACCTGCGTGCAGCCGCCGTGGGCCACGCCCGGCTGGTGGGCGTCCTCGGGAAAGAAGATGGCGAAGACGCCAGGCCGCATCACGACGCCGCCCGCAGGGGCGCGGGTGAAGAAGGTGATGTCGCCCTCGACGTCGTAGGGCGTGGGACCGACCGCATCCTCCAGGGGCGTGCAACCGATGAACTCACAGCCGTCGAGCACCAGCTGGATGTCGATGAAGCACCGGTGCGCCTCGTGGCAGCAGGCTTCCAGCGGCCTCGGGGCGTAGTCCGACAGGATGGCGGTGAGCCCCGCTTCGTTCAGCGTTGTGCGTCCAGGCATCGGAAGCGCCGCCACGAAGCGCTTCACCTGGGCAAAGGCTTCGGGAAAGGCGGGGTGCACGGCTCGGTATCGGTCCAGGCGGTCGAGGGTGTCGAAGATCATGGGCGCTCCCTGGCTTGAATCGCAGCTTTCCGGTCCTGGCCATCCTGCCACATCCGCTGTGGTATTCGGTTTCCCGGCGCCTCACGGTTCTCCCTGCGTTCCCACGCTCGAGATGCGTGATGATGGAACCTTCAACCCTGATCGACTTTTTCAGAGGTGAGTTGTGAGCAGGTTGTTGTGGCTTCTGATTCCGGTGCTGCTGGTGGGATGCGGAGGAGGCGGCGACAGCGTGCGACCGCAAACGCCCACGGCGCCTAGCTTTACGGAACGCCCCGCCGATGCCACGGTGCGTATCCCCAACCGCGTGAGCTTCCGGGCCGTCACCACGGGGACCCAGCCCGTGACTTTCGCCTGGAGTCGGAATGGACAGTCCCTGACGGGTGGAACGGATGGCACCCTGGCGCTGACTCAGACTCAGGACGCCGATGCGGGCCTGTACCGCGTGATCGCCACCAATGCCATCGGCAGCGCCACCGCCGAGGCCACCCTCGTCCTCAAGCCCGGCACCACCGGCGCACCACAGTTCTTCGCCCAGCCGGAGGACCGCACGGTCACGGCCGGGAGCACGCTGCGGATGGAGGTCGATGCCTCCGGCACGGGGCCCCTCATCTACCGCTGGACCCGCAACGGCACGGTGTTGCCGGGGGTCGACGGCCCCACGTTCGAGATTAAGAACGCTGCGGTGGCGGATTCCGGCGCCTACCAAGTGACGGTACAGGGAGCCGTGGCCCCGGAGGCCCTGAGCAAGACGTTCAACGTGCTGGTGAACACCTCGGTCACCGACCGGCGCTGGTCGTCCGCGGGCAGTCTGCAACTGGGTCGCGTGGGCCACGCGGCGGTGCGGTTGGCTGATGGCCGGGTGGCGGTGCTCGGTGGGACGACGGTCGGTGGCCCCACCAACCGGGTGGAAATCTACAGTCCGAGCACCAACAGCTGGACCGAGGGCCCGGCCCTGCTCCAGGCTCGGACCAGCCACAGTGCGGCGCTGCTTCCCAGCGGTCAGGTCCTCGTGATTGGCGGTTCCGGATATGGTGGCGCACTCAACAGCACCGAGTTCTGGTCCCCCACGAGCCTCTCCACGAATGGGCCGCTGCTCGCGACCGCCCGCATGGAATGCAGTGCCGCCCTGCTGGGAGACGGCAGCGTGGCGGTGGGCGGAGGCTCCAACGGCTTCGGGCTGGTGACCAGCGTCGAGCGCCTGGTGTCGGGCGAAGGGGCCTTCCGAATCATCAGCAGTATGGCCGTGCCCCGGCGGCTGGCGGGCAGCACCCTGATGCAGGATGGTTCGCTGATGCTGGCGGGCGGCTACGTGTTCTCCGGCGCCACCTCCCGAGTGGAGCGCCTGACCGCCTCCGGAAGCACCGAACGCGCCGCGATGCTGGAGGAGCGGGCCGAACCGGTGCTGCTGACGCTCAAAGACGGTCGTGTCGTGGCGCTGGGCGGGCTGCGAGCAGGTGCTTCTTCGGCCACTTCGGAGGTCTTCGCCGCTGCCACCAATGTCTGGAAGGCGGGTCCGGCCCTTTCCGCGCCCCGTTCCGGCACCGCCGGGACTGTGCTCGCCGATGGGCTGGTACTGGTGGCGGGCGGCACGGGACTGGCCACCTGCGACCTGCTGGACCTTCCGGCGGACCTGAGCAAGGCGGCGCGCATCACCGCCGCCGTCTTGGCGCAGCCTCGGGGGAATCACACCCTGACGCTTCTGGCGGATGGCTCGGTGCTGGCGGTGGGCGGACAGAATGCCTCTGGCGTCATCCTCTCGGCGGAGCGCTGGAAGTAGTCGTTCGCCTTTCACGGAGAAGCCCGGTCCAGATGGGACCGGGCTTCTCGTTCAAGTTCGAACGCGGACCTACTCGACGGTCACGGTGACGCTGCTGGTCTTATCGGTTACGGAGAAGAGGGTGGAGCCCTTGGGCAGCTTCTGGAGCTGATCGCCGAGGTTCTCCACATCGAGCCCCTGCTTGCGCACCTGCTTCAGCTGCTCGTCGGAGAGGTAATTGCCGAGAGCCCGAACGAAGAACACCGAGAGGCGGATCTCCACGGGATTCTGCTTCCCCTTTTCGAGGATGCGCACTACGAGAAAGCGGGACTGATCCTTCTGAGCGGGGGGCGCGGGCTTCTGGCCGAGGGAGATGAGGGCCATGGTGCAGCGGTCGGCGAAGGATCCGACGCCGAGCCCCTCGTTGAGGACCGGGATGGCGCGCTTGTCCATGGTGCGGGAGAGTTCGAGCCCCGCCTGGATGCGGACTTCGGGTTCGGAATCCTGGAGGGCGGCCACCAGCCCCGGCGTGGCGGCAGGCGCCTGATTCTGGCGGATGCCCCAGCAGCGGATGCGGCCAAGCCGGGCTTCTTTGCCCAGACTTCGCTGATCGGGATGGCGGTCGAGGAAGTCCGTGTAGCCAGCCGCCGCCTCGTCCCAACGTTGGTCGCGTTCGAGGACCGTGGCCAGATAGAAGCGCGCCGTGGGCACCCGGTCGGAGGTCGGGAAGGTCGCTAGAAATTGCCGGTAGACCGCGGCGGATTCAAACCAGCGCTGGGCATAGCGCAACTCCTGGGCCGTGCGGAGCATCTGCTCCTGGGGCGTTAGGGGCCGGTTGGCGCTGGCAGCGGCCTCGGGCAGGACAATCTCGACCGGGCCAGAGCCGTGCGCAAGCGCGGCGGCGAGCAGAAGATCCAGCATCACGGGGTGCCTCCAGGCGCGGTCCCGGTGAGGGCCCGGCTCAGGCGGTCCACGTCATCCGTCAGATTCTGAGCCTTGGCGAGCTGGCGCAGCTGCTCGACCCGTTCAGGTGTCATGCAGCCGTCCTCGAGGCTCAGTTCGAGCAGCCAGCCGTGCAGGTTGGCCAATACGGCCCGAGCTTCGCCGCTGGGGGCGTTCTCTCCGATCAGCATCTGGCTGCGCGTCTTGAGGGCGAGCGCCAGCTGGTGCTCGGCGGTACGATCCTGATGGGCCCGATCCTCCCCGCAGACGGGCGGGTTGCGCTCGAAGTCGCGCAGCAGAGCGCTGCTCTGCTGGAGGAAGGCCTGCCAAGTGCGGTCCTGGCCTCGGCGGAGGGCGACGCGCTCCTGATGTTCCACGCTCTTGCGCTGCTCTTCCTGATGACGGGAGTGCTGCACGGCATAGATCGAGGGCAGGGTCACCAGCAGGACGGCGGCGGCGGCGGAGAGCACGTTGTGGCGCCACCAGGCGCGGGGCTGGCTGCGGTGCAGGGCCGCATCCAGGTCGTCCGCGTGGGCTCGGAGGCCCAGGTGGAGTTCCAGCATCTCGGCGAGCTGGGCCTGGATTTCCGGGTCGTCGGGCCACTGCTCGGGATGTTCGAGCAGGTCGAAGAGGGCTTCGTCGGTGAGGTTTGGCATAAGCGGACCGGAGGTCATCGGATTACCTCCATGAACTTGCGGAGTTTGGCCAGGCTCTGGAACAAAGTGGCTTTCACGGTGCCTTCCGCGCAGCCGAGTTCCTCGGCAATGCGCTTCACCGGCTGCTCCTTGACGTAATATGCCGTCACGATCGCACGCTGGCGGGGGGTCAGTCCCTCCAGGGCTTCCTGGAGAGCCTGGATTCTCCGGCTCCGGTCCACCTGTTCCCACGGGGCTGGCTGGTGAGGGTCAGGTGCGTCAAAGGACTCGGGAGTTGCTTGCTCCCGACCTCTTTTACGCAGGTGGTCGGTTGCCGCATTAGCCGCCAGCGTAAAAATCCACGCAGCCACGGGGCGGCCGGATTCGAAGCGCTGGCAGTGCTGCAGGCACTTCATGAAAACTTCCTGCGTGAGTTCCTGGACCACGCCCACCTCGCCGCCCAGGCGACGATGCAGAAAGGCGAAGACGGGGCGCTCGAAGCGGTGCATGAGGTGCGCCAAGGCCTCCTCATGGCCAGCCTTGAGGCGGTCCATCCAGAATTCGGGAGGGTGCTCGGCCTCCAGCACGGCCACGGCGGCACTCATTTGGGCGTGCTCCCTTGGCGCGTGATGGCGTCCATCGGGGCCAATTGGCCGAGTACTTGCTTGACGTGCTCCTGGTTCAGCGGGCAACGCAGGGCCATGCGATCCTTCTCTTGCAGAAGCCTCGGCTGGGGCAGCCCTGAGCCACCGGAGAGGGTGCCGGCCAGGGCCAGGATGGTCTGCATCTTGGGCAGGCTCTGCTGGATGCCCTCCGGCGTGCCCGCCACCACGAACTCGAAATTCACGGTGTCCGGGCGGTCAGGAAGAGGCGAAGCGGAGAAAGCGGCCGCCTCCACGCCTTCGGGCAGCATCCCGATCATCTGCTGCATCTCCTGCCCCTTCGCGTTGGCGCGAGCGACGTTCAGGAGGGGCGCGAGGTGAACGAAGCCCTGGAGCTGAGACCCGGGGGTGATCCAGGAGGCGGCGGACTGGATGGGCTTGGGCAACTTTTGACCGCTTCCCAGGAGGGAGAGGGCCTGGAGATCCCCCAGCCACACGGTGCCGCTGTCATCCAGCAGGGCACGGATGTGCCACTGGTTCACGTCGAACACGACATGGAGGGGAAATTCCCGTCCGTTCACCTTCAGGCTGCCTTCGGGGGGGAAGGCCTCTGCGAGGGCCCGGATGAGGGCCTTGCTGTCCTTGAACTCGCTCAGGGAGATGAGGAAGGCGGCGCTCATGGCCTTGGGATCGTTCTTCTTCGCCATCAACTGCTGAAGTTCGCCCTGGACGAAGAAACCGACTCGGCCCGTCTCCTGAGCCACGTTGATGTTGGCCTGGCGGATGAAGGTATCGAGGATGCGCTCCGCCAGGGGGTACTGGACCATTGTGGACTGGAAGAGCGGCTGCCGCATCATCCACCCCAGGTTGCCGGACATGGCGAACAGCGTGCCGCTGGGGGCGCCCTGGACCCAGCCTGGAAGCGGCCCCTGCCGCCGGCAGGCCATGGGGGCGGCGGCGACCAGGAGGAGACAGGCGAGACGGGGAAGGATGGAGCTCATGGGGCCCTCGATTTCTGAGTTACGACGCCGGTCCCGGACCGCTTAGGAGCCGAGGTACCGGAGCGCCGCGGGCAGATGAGGGCTTCGCAGGAGCTGTTGCTGTTCGGAGTCGGAAAGGAGGCCCCAGATCCGGATGGCGCTTTCCCGAGGGGTCTTTGGATTGAGCAGCAGCTCCGACATGATCGCCGGGTGGGCCATGAGGATGGGGTGGGACGCGATGCGCTCCAGGATGTTGCGCGGTGTCTGCTTGTTGCGGGCGAGCCGCAGCAGGATGGTCGGATCCATCTGCCGGTCCGAGAGGAGCTGCATCAGCATGGGCTCATCCTTGAGGGCCTCGCTGGGCAGGTGGCGGAAGATCTCGCCGCCAGTGGATCGCACGAGGAGGATGCGCTGCTGGATATCGAGCGACAGGTAGAGGCTGCGAAGCTTCTCGAGCGCTCGGTCCTTGACCTCGAGATGGGGAATCCGGCTGTCTCGCAAGACATCCAGCAGGGCCCTGGACGTGTTCAGGGACTCCAGCAGTCTCAGCCCGGTACTGGCTGAGAGCATGGGGTTGTGGAGCAGGGCCTCCCGCACCACCGCCTGCTCACTCCAGGTGCAGTGCCGGGCCACCTGGTCGGCCCGCTGGGTATCGAAGGAGGGTATGGCCGCGAGCATCTCCCGCGGCGTAAGGACGGGATTCTCCAACACCACGGTGAAGACCTGCGGATCGGGATCCCGCAGGGCGGCGATGAGCTGATCCGGCTGCTGGGTCTGATTGGCGAGGAAGACCCGCTCTTCCAGGGAGGCCCAGCGGCCTTCACTGCCCCGGGCATTCAGTCCTCGGGATTGGGAGGATCGGGCGCGCTGGAGCCGGTCGAAGAAGATCTTCACGACCCTCAGGAGCCCCGGCGTGTGGCGCTTGGCCCAGAGGGTCACGTACTGGTACTCGGATTCGTCGAGCTGGCTGAAGAGCGCCGTGATGCGGCGCAGGTCCGCGCGGGAGCGGGCCGCCTGCTCGAGGTGGAACACCAGGTCACTGCTCTGCCGGATGCGGCGGGCCAGGGCCGTGGGGCACCCGGGGGCGGCGTAGATGGCCTCCCGAATGGCCTCGCGGAAATACCAGCGGGCCTCGGCATAGACCTCCTCGAAGAACTCCGACACCACGGAGGCGTAGAGCGCCTCCTGGAGCCGCTCTTCCGAGAGGACCGGGTTGTCGAGGGCCTCGCGGCGCACGTCTGCGTCTGGATCCAGCAGGCAATCCACCAATTCCTTGGGATCGTGGGTGCTTCGGGCCCGTTGGCTGCGCTCTTCCCGGGAGAGTCGCACCGGTGCGGACGGTTCGCACGCCGGTGGTGTCATCAAGGCCAGCCAATCCACGGGCTCCGTGGGGATGGGCGGCAGCTCCAGGGTCTGCCCGGTGCGGTTCACCTGCCGCGCCAGCTGCTTCATCTGGATCTTCAGGATGCCCTTGAGATCCGGGGGGAGCTGGGCGTAGGTCTGCTTGACGGTCTCGGACCGCTCCTCTCGCTCCGCCGGGGCCGCGCGGTCTAGGCCGTGCATCAGGTCCATGATCGACTCGGCCAGTTCCAGGTCGCGCCGGATGGCTTCCGGTGTGGCCTCGTTCTGGGCGAGGTTCACCAGGACGGGTGCGTGGATGAGCCAGTGGGACGTGCGGGCGATGAGCGTGAGGAGCCGTGGCTCGGACAGGCTGCGGGCCAGGTTCTCCACCAGGGTCAGCTGGGCCTCCGTGGGAGCCTGGGCGCGAAGCAGGGCCAGATTCCGCAGGTGCAGCAGATCCTGTTCCGACATGTCCTCGAACGCAGGCAGGTCCGGTGGCAGCATGTCGGACCCTATGAGCAGGGAGAGGCGTGAACCTTCAGCGCCTCGGCGTGTTCGAGGGCGAAGGCGGCGTCGATCTGGGCACCCTGCAATCCGGGGAGGGCCGCGGCCCGCGCCAGGTCGTCCGTGTTCCGGAAGGCGCTCCACATCAGGAGGGGCAGGCGGGCGTGCTCCAAGATCTCCCGGGCCGAATCGAAATCCGGGGTGGCCCCGTCGCCGCTGGGGACATCCACGAAGAGGATTCGGCGGAAATTGAGGGCCCGGATCTGGCGAGCCACCTCCGCCACTGAATGGGGCACGGCCTGTTCTCGTCCATAGGACCGCACCGACCCCGCGCGCACATCGATGGTGGCAGTCAGGTGCTCGTGGAAGCGGGCCAATAACTGGTCCACTGCCATGGGGGAGCGGTGAAGGACGGTTCCCAGGAGGAGCCAAGTGGCGCCCTGGTCCAGGTAGAACTGGACGATGTCGGAGCCGCGGATGCCACCCCCGACCTGGATGCAGACGCGAGGTGAGGTCACCCGGCAGGTCCGCATCAGGCTGGCGATCAGATCCCGGTTGTTACCCGTGCCCTTGGCGGCGTCCACATCCACGAAGGCGATGCGCTGAAAGCCCTGTTCCAGGAGTTCCGCCAGTTGCTCCCTGGGGTCCGCATCCGACGCACCCGGGTCCTGCGTCCAAGAACGCCCTTGCCGGATCTGGAGGGTGGGGAGGACCTTCACGCAGGGGCTCCGGGAGAGAGTCGCAACTCCTGGAATGTTAACCCATGCGGGGCTTCCTGTGTCAGGCCAGTCGCGTGAGGAGGGCCGCTGCCGCTTCTGCCTGGGCGCGCTTGACGGCCTGTCCGCTCGCCTCGGCCTCCTGAGGACCGACCTTCACCCGCACATGGAAGACGGGCTGGTGGTCGGGGCCGGACTGGCCTATTAATTCATAGACCGGGGCGGGCAGGCCCAGGGCTGCAGCCCGCTCCTGGAGCGTGGTCTTGGGATCCTGGGTCTCCCAGATGCCCAGTTGGGCCTTCCTGACACCTTCTCCGAAACGCGCGGCCACGAGGTCGAAGACGGTGACGAAGCCATCTCGCCCCTGGGCCACGGCATCCTCGTGCACCGCCGCGAGGACGGCCTCCATGGCGTCCGAGAGGGGCTTCTGGGCGCCCACGGCCGTGGGCTTCCGGGGGGAGCGGGGCCCCTTGACCAGTTCAACCCCCAGGTCCTCGGCCCAAGCCTTGAGACTGTCCACGTTCACGAGCATGCTCCGCAGCTTGGACATGGGCCCTTCCTTCCACTCAGGCTTGAGGCGAAAGATGAGCAGCCCCATGGCCGCGTGGAGCAGGGCATCCCCCAAATATTCCAGACGCTGATGGTTGACGGGGAGCCCAGAGGAGGGCGGCGTGAGCGCCTCGACCAACAGTTCGGGGCGTTGGAATCGGTATCCGAGGCGATCGGCGACCATGGAGGGGGAGGCCATGGAGTGCTCCTAGAATGAACGGCTACGACGTCAGGGGAAAATCAGAAATCCCAGGGCAAGAAGGCGCGGCAGATGTATGTTGATAGCTCTTTCCGGGATGGAGGTCGTGTGACGCGAGACGGGGTTCCCCAGGTTCTCCCAGCCATTATGGGCAGCCTGCACCAGGACAGCGCACAGGGCGAACTCGTGCTTGAGCAGAACGACGGATGTCGACGCCTCTACTGGCAGGACGGCAACCTCGTCTTCCTCCAGAGTGACGTGGCCGGGGAGCAGTTCGGCAACTACTTGCTCCGTCAGGGAATTCTCGACTATCCCACCCTCAATGACCTGCTCTCCTCCGGCGAATCGGGTCGCCTCGGGGACAGGGTCGTCCAGTGGGGGCTCATGACCACGAAGGAGCGGGAGTTCCATCTCGCCTCCCTCCAGGAGCAGATTCTCATCCATGCCGTCGAGCATCCGGTGCTCAAGGCCACCTGGAATCCCACCGTGATCGGCGCCGATCTCGCCGAGGATCTCCAATTCCGCATCAACCACCGGCTCTTCGTGTGGAACACCTTCCGTCAGATGCAAAGCCTGTCGGACCTGGTGGACCTGCTCTACGCCGAGTCCGCCTGGCGCTGGACCTCCCGCAGGGACCTGCTGGAGCGGGTCTCGGATCTGCCCCTGGACCCGCAGTCGGCCTTCGCGCTCTCCTTCCTGGGAGTCGAGCCCATTGGGTATCAAACTTTCATGTCCATCACCGGGCTGGATGAAGGCAGTGCCTCGCTCCTGCTGGTGACCCTGTGGGCCCTAGGCGCCATCGATCTCACCCAGGGCGAGGCTCCGAAGATCCACCGGCTGATTCCGAAGCCGCCGTCCGCCTTCCAGCCGCCCCCGCCGGTGCACGTGCCCCCGCCTGTCGCGCCGGAGCCGCTGCCATCCCCTTCCCCAATCACGCCTGTGGTGGAGCATCCCCCGCTGCCTGAGCCTGAGCCTGAACCCGAACCGGTGATCGAGATCCTCCTGGAGGATTCGTCGCCCATGATCCCCGCGCAGCGGATGCCCTCCCTGCAGCCCGTCCTGGAACCCGTACCCGAACCGGAGGACGACAAGGCCATGAGCCAGGCGAGGGCCAAGCGGGCCTTCCAGAAGGCGAAGGCATTCCTCCTTCAGGAGCGCACGGTGGAGGCGGTTCGGATGCTGGAGCAGTCCGTGCAGCTCAATCCGGACGAGGAGAGCGCCTTCGAGCCCTGGCTCCTGCTGGGCAAGCTGCGCATGACGAATCCCGCCTGGTCCACCCGGGCCATCGAGGGGCTCCAGGCCGCGTCCCGCATCAAGCCCAACAGTGCCGAACCCTGGGCGCTGATGGGTGAGCTCTACTCCAGAAAGGGTTTCAAGGCCAACGCCCACGCCTGCTTCAAGCGGGCTCTCGATCTGGATCCCTCGGTGCCCATCGCCCCTGATGTGGATCCCCGCCTGGAGATTCCCATCGAATCGGAGTCTTCCCAGACCGGCTTCCTGGGCCGCTTCAAGAACCTGTTCGGCGGGTAGCGGCTTCCGCCAGGAGGGCCACTGACAGAGGAACGGCGCCTGACGGCGCCGTTTCCTGTCTCGCCCCTATTCGTCCTCGCCCTCGCGTTTGCGGCGTGGCGGCACGCGTTTGAGGTTCCGGAGATGCTCTGGGGGGGGCTGGAGGTTCGGCAGATCCAGGGGGGTGAGCTGGGCGTCCCCGACGACCTTCCACGCCCGGGCCTGGCGCGGAAGGCGCTCCGGCTGCATCACTTCCCAACCCTGGGCGTAGGAGACGAAGGGCGGCATCACCAGTGCGAACCCCGTGTAGAGGAATGCGGGAAAGCGCACGGCATCTGGCTGGCCGTCCGGCATTTGGCTCGGCACGCAGAAGAGCGGGTGCACGCCGCCGTTGATCCAGAGCCCCTGGGGCGGGTCGTGGCGGGGGTAGACGAAGATCCGGCGGCGGTGCATGAGCGAATACATGCCCACCCGGGCGGTCTCCACCGGCTCGACGCCGGTGTGTTCCATGGAGGGGCCGTACGTCCGTTCGGGGTGCCCGACCACCTGGATCACCTTGCGTCCCTGGCCCTTGAGCTTGCGGAAGAGCATGCGCAGTTCTTCTGCCTCCTCCGAATCCAGGTTGCCCTGATTGGGCTTGATGTCGCCGAGGAGAGCGACCCGTTCGGGACGGTAGTCCTCCAGGAGCCCCAGGAGCCGCTCCCAGAGGTCGTTGTGCTGGCTGGAGGGCAGCAGATCCGGGCGCTTGCGCCGGGACGCCCCGAGGCCGAGGAAGAAATCCGCCAGCACCAGCGTGCCCTGTTTCGGGAGAAACACGGCCCGTCGGCTGTCGAGAATCAGGTCATCGTTGAAAGGAACCTTCATGCATCCATCCAGGAACCCTCATTGGAACATGGGATAGGGGTCGGGGGGCCGGGTTCAGGCGCGGAGGGCCGGTGGCCTGAATTGGGGCCTGGGTTCATGGGATGGCACAGGTGTCTCCTGTTTGTATTGGAGGCCTGGAATCCGCGGTCGCGTTCCGCTTTTCCCGGCATGCGGACCCCTGCGGTCCACCGGCTACCCTGGAGGCCGGAGGTGGTCGTGGATCCGGTCTGGATGGGTATCTTCAGCGGGCTTGCGGGTTTGGCGGGCGGGACGCTGGCGGGGCTCTTCGGCATCGGGGGCGGAGTCGTCCTCGTGCCCCTGCTTTCCCTCCTTCTGTCCGTGGATCAGCACCGGGCCCAGGGCATAAGCCTGGCGGTGCTGTTGCTCCCCATCAATCTGGCGGCGGTGCTGCACTACCGGCGACAGGGCGTGCCGCTGCGGTGGGATGTCGTGGCGCCCATGGCGGCGGGTTTCGTGCCGGGCGTGCTGGCGGGGGCACTGGCCGCCAACCACCTGCCAGGGCCCGGGCTGCGGATGATCTTCGCGGGATTCCTGGCGGTGGTCGCGGTTCGGATGCTGCTTCAGAAGCCGAAGTCGGATGGGGGAGCGGGCGACGTATTGGAGATACCGGCCTTCCGTCTGCGTGCGGTGGCCATCGGGCTTGCGGGTGGCGCGCTTTCCGGTCTCCTTGGCATTGGCGGTGGGCTCGTGCTGATTCCCCTCATGGGCGCCTTTCTGGCCATGCGCCAGCACGAGGCGCAGCTCGCCAGCCTCGCCCTGCTGCTGCTGCCGCTGGGACTCCCCGCCGTGTGGATCTACGCCCGAACCCAGGGTGGATTGCCCTGGGGAATCTTGATGGGGATCGCTCTTGGATTCGTGCTGGGCACTCTGGTGGGCGCGCGTCTGGCCACGGGTTTGCGCGGACCTCAGCTGCGCAAGCTCTTTGCCGCGCTATTGCTCGTGGTGTCCGCATCCCTGGCCTGGAAGGGGTTGCGGGGCTGATCAGGCTTCCGTTGCGGCGCGGTCCAGGGTTTCGCGGATGAGCCGAGTCAGGGAGGGCAGGGGCACCGGCTTGCGGAGCACGGCCGCCAATCCGAGGCCTGTGGCGAGCTGGTCCGTCAGGCCTTCGCTATAGCCGGTCATCAGGATCACAGGCCTGTTGATCCCATGCTCCTTCATCCGCTGGGCGAGTTCGAGCCCCGTCATCTCCGGCATGGTCATGTCGCTGATGATGAGATCCCAGTGTTCCGGTGCAAGCCGCAGGGTCTGGAGCGCGTCCACCGCCGAGTCGAGCACTGCCACCTGGTAGCCCAGCTCCGAGAGCATGTCCCGCAGCATGGCGCCCACCATGATCTCGTCGTCCACGACAAGGATCCGTTCCTGGCCGTGGGGCAGGGACATGGGCTTGCGGGGGGCTTCCCGGGGTTCCGTTTGATGGGTGGGCAGCAGCAGGATGAAGGTGGCGCCCTGTCCGGGCTCGCTCTCCAGATCGATGGCGCCGCCGAGGCCGGTGATGATGCCGTGGACGATGGAGAGGCCGAGTCCCGTGCCTTCACCTACCTTCTTTGTGGTGAAGAAGGGCAGGAAGGCCCGCTTCCGGGTGTCCTCGTCCATGCCGCAACCGGTATCGGAAATCACGAGTCGGAGGTAGGTTCCGGAGGTCAGTATCGTGCCATGCACGGTGCGGTTCTCCAGGAGACAGACCTCTCGCAGGTCGATGTGAAGCACGCCCCCGTTCTCCCGCATCGCATGGAAGGCGTTGGTGCAGAGGTTCACGACGACCTGGTGGAGCTGGCCGGGGTCCGCCAGCACCGAACCGGCCTCCTCGCTGAGGTCCGTGTCGATGGTGATGGTGCTGGGCAGGGCGGCGCGCAGGAGCTTGAGGGCCTCCTTCACCACGCTCACCAGGCGCACAGGGCAGCGGTCCTGCTCCCCCTGGCGGCTGAATGTGAGGATCTGTTCCACCAGGGCTGCGGCACGGCGTCCGGCGGACAGGATCTCCCCGATGTATTCCTGAATCCGGGGCTCCTTCTCCAGGTGAAGCTGGGCCAATTCCGCGTAGCCCAGGATGGGAGTGAGGATGTTGTTGAAGTCGTGGGCGATGCCCCCGGCGAGCACGCCGATGGCCTCCAGGCGCTGAGAGTGGCGCAACTGGGCCTCCAGCTCCTGCTCCCGAGTCACATCCCGACTGTCGGTGATGACGTGCTGGATGGTGCCGTGCTCGTCCCGCACCGGGGAGAGGGTGGTGAGGGTCGCCCGGTGGGTGCCATCCAGCCGCTGGAGGCTCATTCGCCCGCTCCAGGTATCGCCGTGGCGCACCTTCCGCCAGATGTCCTCGGTGGTCGTGCCACCCTCGCTGTCGAGGGCGAGCTTGCGCAATCCGGTCCCCACCAGTCCACCCTCGCGATGGCCGGTGAGGTCCTCTGCGGCGGGATTCGCGTACTGGATGATGCCCTCCAGATCCGCAATGAGAATGGCGTCGGAGGCCTGGGTGATGGCGGACGAGAGTCGCCGCAGGTTGGCTTCGGTCTCGCGCCAGTCCGTGATGTCGCGGAAGATTCCCAGCACCCCGGCGCCTTGGTCATCGAAGCTGGCGTGCGGGGTGGCGGTGACCAGGAGGGTGCGCAGCTCGCCGTCCGGTCGGCAGATCTGGAGTTCGTAGGTGCTCTTCAGTCCTTGGCTCCGGAGGACGCTCTGTTCGCGCACCCGTTGGAATTCGAAAGGCGTGGTGAAGTCCGAGAGGTTCATTCCCACGAGGCCGCCCTGGGGCATGCCGAAGATGGTTTCCGCCGCGGGGTTCACGAAGACGAAGGCCTCCTGATCATCCACATAGGCCACGCCCTCGCCCTGGGCTTCCAGGAGCGTGCGGTAGCGGTGTTCGCTTCGCCGAAGGGCCTCTTCGGCCTTTCGGCGGGCGGTGACGATCCGGATGACGCCGTGGACCTCCACCACCCTGCCGTCCTGAAAGAACGGTTCGCTCTGCTCCTCGACCCACTCGTACGAGCCGTCCTTGCGCTGGATCCGACATTCGATGCACCCAGGTTGGCCTTCCACGATGGCCTTCCGAAGCACCTCCATGGCGGGTTGGCGGTCTTCGGGGTGGACGAAGGCGAGGAGGGGCGACCCCGTCACCTCCTCTGGTTCGTAGCCCAGCATTCGTACTCGGTCGCTGGCGAAGGAGACGGTGCCGTCGGGCTGGTAGGCATAGATGATGTCGTGGACCTGATTTACGAGCCGCCGATAGGCTGCCTCGGAACGCTGGAGGGCCTGCTGGGCACGCTTCTGCTCCGTGATGTCGAAGAAAACGCCCTCGACGCCGAGAAACTTTCCGTGGTTGTCGTAATAGAAGTGGCTGTTGGTGGAGACCACCACCGGCGTGCCGTCTGTTCGGTGCAACGTGACTTCATAGTTCCAGACATCCCCGTGGGTCTGGAGTGCCTCCAACAGGCGCTGGCGGTCTTCCGGTACCTTCCACCAGAGCTCCGCCACGGACTTGCCGAGCACTTCCTGCTCCGAGGCGTGCCCCAGCAGTCGCAGGCCGGAGGGGCTCACCATCAGGATTCGGCCTTCCGGATCGGTACGGTAGAACACGTCCTGCATGTTCTCGAAGACGCTGCGGAACTCCGCCTCGCTGTGGCGCAGGGCCTCCATGGTGCGTCGACGTTCGGAAATGTCCGTAAGTATGGCGAAGGCGGCCACCACGACTCCCGAGGCGTCCCGTAGGGGGGTGCCTGAGAGGGCACAGGGGATGAGCCGACCGTCTCGTGCGAGGAACGTGAGTTCATAGGTGTCGGAGAGGCCCCGGCGGCGGCGCTCCAGTCTCTGGAGGAAGCGTGGGCGGTCCTCCTCCACCAGGATGGTGGTGAGGGGGCGGCCCACAAGCATCGCTTGGCTGTAACCGAGCAGGTGTTCGAGGTGGGGGTTGGTGAAGGTGACCCGACCCTCGAGGTCCACCACGATCAGGCCCTCGCTCATCTGCTCCACGAGGGTGCTGAAACGGGTCTCCGTGGCTCGGAGGACTTCCCCCGTGCGGCGCCGGGCCTTCTTCTCCCGCAACACCTGGGCTTTCAGCTCTCCGATTTCCCCCAGGATCTGCGCCAGGCTGGCCAGGACCGCCTCTGGAGAGGGTGGAGTGCCGATGGCGGTGGCCTTCAGGCAGGCGGTGAGGGTGCCGATCCGGTGACCTCCGGCATGAACCGGGCAGGGGTGCACCCAGGCGGGCGGCTCCGCGGCAACGCGACCCGCAAACACATCACCTTCCAGATCCAGGAGCGCCAGGGTCATGCCCAGGAGATCCCCGTGGATGTCCAGGAGGGGCTGGATCCCCTCGGGATCCATCAGGTCGACCAGCTGGAAGGGCGGTTTCAAGGGCATGGATTCGGGGACTCTTGAGAGAAACACCACGATGGCAGGTTGTCCGAAAGGGCCAAAATGTTCGCAAGAATGCCTGAAATTAACCAGCCCCTTGTCGGCCAGATCGGGGCCGAACTTGATCCTGGGCTTCTCCCCCGGCGGTGCGCTGGGCTGTGGGAGACTCAAGGCGGAGTCGCCCATGTCCTTCCTGCGCTGCGTTCTGTCGATGGTCGTGCTGGCCCCGGGACCCCTCTGTGCCCAGGGCGTGAAGCCCAAGGCGGCGGAAAAAAGGAAACCGGTGGCCGCGAAGCCGGTCGTGGTACCGACCACTGAGGAGGAGGTGGTCGAAACCGTGATGGAGAACCGCACCTTTGCCGGGAAGCTGCCCGTGAAGCCGCGTTCTCCTCTGGGTTCCTGGGAGCAGGAGCGAATCAAGGTGTTCCGGGAGAGCAAGGATCGAGTGGTGTACGTGACCACCATCGCCAAGGACTACGTTCCCACCAGTGCATACACGATGGATGAGCGGATGGTCCCCACGGGCTCCGGAAGCGGTTTTGTCTGGGACAAGGCGGGCCACATCGTGACGAACTACCACGTGGTCCAGTCTGTGGTGGAATCCTCACCGGAGAAGCTGGCTCGCGTGGAAGTCAAACTGGCGGACGGGAAGCCATATGGTGCCGCGATCATTGGCTACAGTCCCGCCAACGACATCGCCGTCCTGCATGTCTTCGCCCCGCTGACTCAGCTCAAGCCCATTGTTGCGGGCAGGAGTCAGGATCTTCTCGTCGGGCAGAGCGTCCTGGCCATCGGCAACCCTTTCGGCCTGGATCACAGCATGAGCCAGGGCATCGTGAGCGCGGTCGGACGGGAGCTGCCCACGAGTCCCAGTACGACTGTGAAAGGGGTGATCCAGACCGATGCGGCCATCAATCCGGGCAACTCCGGAGGGCCCCTCCTGGACAGCGCCGGGCGTCTCATCGGCATGAACACCTGGATCGCTCCCGCCACGGGCGCCTCCGTGGGCATCGGCTTTGCCATTCCGGTGGACATCCTGCAAGAGGTGGTTCCCAAGCTCATCGCCAAGACGGGATTGGTGGACAAGCTGTATTTCGGTTTCGAGGCCCTGCCTCCCGGAGCGGCGATGGAGTGGCTCGGGATCGGGAAGGGCGTCGTAATCAAAGGGGTGGATGAGGGCAGCCCTGCGGAAAAGGCCGGACTCAAGCCCTGGAAGCTGGACGAGGACAAGCGTGTGGTGCATGGAGAGGGCGATCTGATTGTCGGTTGCAAGGGCGTTCCGCTCGAGACGTCCTTCCAGCTCTACGCGATTCTTGAACGAATGCCCTACGGCCAACCCTTGGAGCTAGATGTCCTTCGTGAGGGCAAGCTCATCAAGATCACCATCACCCCCGAGCGTCGGCCTGTGCCGCCCCCGAATCCGGTGAAGACCCCTGAGCCCGTGAAGACCGAAAAGCCGAAGTCCGTGGAGATCTGATGCATCGCTTTCCCCTTGCCGCCCTCGTATGTAGCGCGGGCCTGCTTGCCGCCGCACCCGTCGCTCTGAAACCCGACACCGCATGGCACCTCAATGGAGGTCTGATCGCCGGGGGCTTCGTGACGCCCTCGGCCCGCCAGGACTGGCCGCGTTGGATGCAGGTGCTCTGCGGCGGGAAGGCGGCCGCCGGCGCGAAGGACTTCGAGGGTGCGGACCTGCGCAAGGTGCCGGACCTATATCTGCCCAAGGCCGTGGACCTGCTGCGCACCCATCGGATCTACAGCTTCCGCCTGCTCGGGCAGGTGGCGCCGGTGCTGCACGCGGCGCCCTCCCAGGCCTGGCAGAAGGCCAAGACGCCCTACATGGTGGCCTGCGTGGACGCCCTGGGCCTGCCGGTGGAGGATGCCGCCCTCTGCTCCCGGGTGATCACCCAGCTGATCCAGGAAGGCGAAGGCAGCGCGGTGAAGGACGCCCTCCAGCGGCGTCCCGCCAAGGATCGCGCGATCCAGGCCTCGCTCCTGCGCCGGGTGGCCCTGGCGACGGGCACCGCGAAGCCGAGCTGGGAAGGCGCGCTGGACCGCCAGCTGCCTCCGGCCGAGCGGCTTCAGCACCTCGCCAAGCTGCGCCAGCCCGGGGATGCCGCCGCCCTCGTGAGGAGTTTCAAGGGCACGGCGCTCCACGCCCATGCCGCCTGGATCGCCGTGCAGAAGGATTGGCTCGGGATTCAGCATGAGGCGGTGGACGAGGCGCTGAAGGCGCCCACCGTGCCGCTGGAGGAGGGCTTCTGGGTGGACACCAAACCGGTGGACCGCCGCGCCGATCTGCGTGGCATGCGGATGCGCGACGCGCTGGGAAGTGGTCAGCGCAAGACCGCGGAGGCCGAGGCCCGGGCGATCCTCAGCGAGCAGCCCGCCTCGATCCATGCGGGCGCCGCCGCTGCGCTGCTGGGTCAGGGGGAACCGACCCTGCGGGTTCCCGGTGACATCACCGTGCTCTCTGCGCCCCACGTGAAGGCCCGATTGGAGCCCGTCTCTACGCGGTGGCCCGAGGAGCTGAAGCCCCTGGCGGAGCGCGGGCGCTTCGACCTGATCCTGCTCAAGGCGGATCCCGATGCCCAGCCCGAGCGCTTCCTTCAGGCGGCCCACGCCTGCGGCCAGATCGATCTGGTGGGGCGCTATTTCTCGGGCACCCGCAGCTACGCTCCCGAGCGCATGGCGGCCATGTTCCCCACCTTCCTCGTGCCCCTGCTGGAGGGCTTCATCAAGGAGGAAGGCGTCGGCCACCTCGTGGATCCGGCCTTCGTGCTGGCCATGATGAAGAACGAGAGCCTCTTCCAGCCCTGCGCCTTCAGTCCCGCCAAGGCCTACGGTTTGCTGCAGCTGCTCAAGCCCACTTTCCGGGCCATGATGGGCAAGCGGGCGGACATCCTGGATCCCGAGACGAACATCCGCGGCGGCTTGCGGTATTACCTGACCGTGGGACGCCGGGCGAGCCTCGCAGGCCTGCCCCAGAACGTGCGTCAGGCCTACATCTGCGCCGGGTACCACGCCGGTGAAGGCCGTGCCAAGCGCTGGAAGAACACCATTGAGGACCGCCTCCAAAATAAGACCGACGCCGCCAGCACCATCCTGCGCCTGGAGGCCATCCCCATCACCAGCACCCGGCAATACATCGCCCACGTGCTGGGAGACGCCGAGATCTACCGGGCACTGCTGAAG
The DNA here is from genome assembly GCA_964415525.1 of uncultured Solibacteraceae bacterium. Taxonomy (GTDB): domain Bacteria; phylum Acidobacteriota; class Holophagae; order Holophagales; family Holophagaceae; genus CAZPUI01. The sequence continues at coordinate 48,544 of CAYQAS010000001.1, read as the reverse complement.
AAGTAGGGCTGCGGCGTTCGGTACACTCGGGACATCTGGGTCTTCAAGCTCCATGCACGGGGATGCCCGCTGGGACGACGTGCATCAAACATCCGAATTCCTATGCATGTCGGCTTCTTCAGCTCCGCAGGCGAAGCATCCGGCGGTCCCGGGCCTCAGACAGTGATTTCGCGGCGGTGGGAGATGGCCTGGGACAGGGATGGTGCTTGAGGGATGGAGGGGGCGTTGGCCAACTCGAATCGAAGGTCGTGCGGGCTTCCGATGGATGGAAAAGCAGGATTCAACAAGGATGAAAGGGATACAAGGGATATAGACACCTGCTTTTCATCCCTTGCATCCCTGTTAAACGTTCTTTTGAAAGAAGTTGGAACAGGGACAAAAGGGGTGAAAGAGATGAAAGCCATTCACCGCTGATGGGAACACATCCCCAGTTCGGAGTCCCGATCCCTGCCAGATCCAGAAATGTCCAAACTGCAGAGAGCGGGGCGGCCTGGAAGCCGCCCCGCTCTCCGGAAACCCACGCCGTTCCTACTTCGGATGCACGTTGATGAGCGGGGAGCCGCCCATGGGGGTGATGACCATGTTCCCCTTGGCGCCGATCTCGCGCAGGGCCTGGATGCGCTGGTACTCGATGATCTGGGGGGTCAGGCTCTGGCTCATGATCTTCTGGGCGTTGGCGATGCCTTCGGCCTCAATGCGCTTGCGCTCGGCTTCCTGCTTTTCCTTGGTGAGGACGAAGGTCATCTTCTGGGATTCCTGGTCTGCGGCGAGCTTGTCGTTGATGGCCTTGGTGATCTGGTCCGGCAGGGCCACGTTGCGCAGGAGCACCTGTTCCATGGTGATGCCGCGGGCGGTGAGGGAGGTCTTGAGGGCCTTGTCGATCATCTCCACGAAGGCGGCGCGCTTGCTCGTGTAGAGCTCGCTGGCGCTGAATGCGGCGGCGGCATCCCGCAGGGCGGTGCGGATCTCGCTGCGCACGATCTTCTCGTCCACTTCGAGCCCGATGGACTTGTAGATCTTGGGGCAGGCGTCGGGGCGCAGGCTGTAGAGCACGGCCACGTCGAGCTTCACCATGAGCTGGTCCGCGGCGATGACGCTGATGGAGTCATCCCCGGCGCGCTGACCTTCGGTGTGGATGCCGGACATCGTGTAGTTGCGCGTCCGGACTTCCATCATCTCCACGCGCTTGAGCGGATTGATGAGGTGCATGCCGGCCATCAGGGCGTCGTCGTCCACCTTGCCGAAGAGCTCCTTCACGCCGACGTGGCCCACCGGTACCACCACGGCCATGGAGCCGACGAAGAAGAGGCCGCCGAAGACGAAGCCGACCCACTGGACCACGGCGAGCCGCTTGGACATGGGGAAGCCGATCCGAGATTTGAGGCGCCACGCGGCGAGGCCGGCGAGGAGAAAGATCATGGCAAGCAGGAACATGGGTGACTCCTTGCATCCGGGATGCTCCGCCAGCGTGTCCTGCTTGGGGTCCTCGGGCAAGCACCATCCGTCGGAGGTGGCGAACGGAGTCGCGAGGGCGTTGAGCGGTAGACGACGGGTGGTCCAACCCCTCAGAGGGTCTCGAAAACCCGCCCAGTGCGATGGACCTCCTTTGACCCCCGGTGGCACAGGGGGCGATGGCCCTGTCCGGATTTCACTGTGGCCGGAAGATGCCGTTGTAACGGACCGGCATCTCATGTCGTGGCGAAAGGGAGGATCCCAGGATGACCCCGCTCCTCATGGCTCTGGTGGCCCAGGCCCCTGCGGATCCGCTGGCCCTGGCGCGGGAGGCCCTGAAGGCTGGTCGGGTGGAGGCTGCTCTGGAGGCTTTTGAGGCACGATTAGTAAGGGTGCCGGCGGATGTGGACGCACGGGTGGGAGCAGGTTTTGCCGCGCTGCGGCTGGGTAGGGTCGATCTCGCCGCGCAGCATTTCGAGCAGGTGCTCACCCAGGCGCCTCGTTATGCGGATGCCGCCTTTGGCTTGGCCCTGTGCCGGGAGCGGGCCGGTCGGCTGGGTGAGGCCCGGGTCCTGATTCATCAGGCCTGTGCCCTGGCTCCGGGACGGACCGATTTCGAGGAGGCCTCCAGGCGACTGGATCCCGCGCCCCTGCCGCCCTTCGAGCGGCCCGCCGCGCTGCAGCTGCCCTTCCGGGTGGACCTTCAGGGCTTTCATCGCTCGGATGGGCGAGGCGGATGGACGCCCTGCTTCATCAAGGGCATCAACCTGGGCGCCGCCCTTCCGGGGCGCTTCCCCAGCGAGTTCCCGGACAAGGCCACCTATGAGGGCTGGATCCGGGATATGGCGGATCTGGGTGTCAATGCCGTCCGGGTCTACACGATCCACCCGCCTGCCTTCTACGAGGCCCTGCGGGCCCACAACCTGAAGGCGGCCTCCCCCATCCACCTCATCCATGGCGTCTGGGTGGAGCCGCCCCCCGGCAACAACTTCGAGGACCGGGCCTGGTTCGAGGACTGGCGGCAGGAGATGGCCCGGGTGGTGGACCTCCTGCACGGGCGGGCGGACCTCCCCGAGCGCCCCGGCCACGCCGCGGGCACCTACCGGGCGGACGTGAGCCCCTGGTGGATCGCTACGATCCTGGGGCGGGAGTGGGAACCCAGCGACCTCTGGGCCTTCCACCAGCAGCGTCCCGGCGAGGCGGATTGGACAGGCCGCTTCGTGGCGGTCGAACGGGGCAACGCTACGGAGCGCTTCATGGCCCGGGCCATGGACGCCTTCCTGGCCCTGGAGCACGACCGCTACCACGCCCAGCGGCCCATGGCCTTCACCAGCTGGCCGACCCTGGATCCGCTGCACCATCCCACGGAGACCGCCCATGCGGAGGAGGTGGCGGTTCGAGAGAGGCTGGGGCTGCGGCCCATCCTGGGCGAGGACCGGCACTGGGACGAGGACGCCATCAGCCTCGACATGGAGAAGTTCCGGTCCGGCCCGGAAGCGCGGGCGGGCCTCTTCGCCAGCTACCACGCCTACCCCTACTACCCGGACTTCATGAACCTCGACCGCGGCTACGCCCGGGTGCGGGATGGGGAGGGGCCCAACAGCTACCTGGGCTACCTGCGGGACCTGGTGCGCCACCACGCCCGCACGCCGGTCTTCATCGCGGAATTCGGCGTGCCGAGCTCCCGCATCAGCATCCACGTCCAGCCCCAGGGTTTCCATCACGGCGGGCAGAACGAGCGCCAGCAGGGCGAACAGGACGCCCGCCTCTTCCGGTCCATCCATGCCTCCGGGTGTGCGGGTGGACTCCTCTTTGCGCTGGTGGACGAGTGGTTCAAGAAGTGCTGGTTGACCCAGCACTTTGAGTTGCCGCCTGAGCGCGACCCCCTCTGGTTCAATCCCCTGGATGCGGAGGAGGCCTTCGGGCTCATCGGCATGCATCCCGGCGCCACCGGCCCGACGATCCGGGTGGATGGCCGGGACAGGGACTGGGCCGCGATCCCCATCCACCAGGAAGGCGGGGGCCTGCGCCTGAAGCTGATCGCGGACGAAGGCTGGCTGCACGTCGGCCTCTGGTGGAAGGGCGCCCTCGGCTCGGACGGCTTCCTCCTGGGCTTTGACACCTTCGACGCGATCCTCGGCAACCACGCGCTGCCCTTCGGGATCCCCCTGCGCAGCGAGGCCGGCCTGGAAGGCGTGCTGCGGGTGGACAGCCGGGAGGCTGCGATCTGGCTGGACCAGCCCGTGGACGCGGCCCTGCATCGCCACGCCCGGCCCTACGCCACCGTCGATCACGCCGGCGGGCCCTGGCTTCAGCCCCAGGTGGAGAGCAACCGGGAGCGGGTGGGACGGGACGGGACGGTTTATCCCGCCCTGCGCGCCGACATCGGCCAGTTGAGAAAGGGCACCCAGGACCGCTCGGACCCCGGCTTCGACTCCGGCGCGGAGTGGCATCTGGCACCCACGGCGGAAGGCGGCTTTCTCGAGGCCCGGATCCCCTGGGGCCTGCTGAACGTCACGGATCCCAGCCAGCGGCGGGTGATCAAGGACGTCTCGCCGCTCCAGGATGCCTTCGGCACCACCCGGACGCCGGGCTTCCGGATCGTCGCGGTGCGCCACACCCAGCCCGCCACCGGCGCCCCGCGGGTGCTCGCCTCCCTGCCCGAAGCACGGGGCGGAGCGATCCCCATGCCGCCCCCCTTCACCTGGCCTGCCTGGGAGCAGCCCCGCTGGCATGCCTTCCGGAAACAGGGCTTCGCCCTCCTGAAAGCCGCCCTGTCGGCCCTGCCCGACAGGCCCACCCCGAGGTCCGACCGATGAAGACCCTTCCGCTCGTCCTGATGGCTTTCATGGCGGCTTCCGCACTCCCGGCCCAGGAGGATCTGGGCGTCCTGCTGAACCGGGCGCGGCAGGCCCGGAACGCCGCCCAGTGGGAGGCCGCCCTCAAGGCCTACGACGCCATGCTCGCCATCGTCGACACGCACGAGACGGCCCTCTTCGAGCGGGCCCAGGCCCTCGGCTGGGCGGGGCGCCACGGCGAATCTATCCAGGCCTGGCGGCGCTTCCGGGCCGCCTATCCCGCGCGGGCCGGGGAGGCGGACCAGAACCTGGCCCGGGTGGCGGCCTGGGGTCGGCAGTTCGACGTGGCCCTCGCGACGCTGGATCCCTACGTGAAGCGCCGGGAGCGTCAGGCCGTGCTGGACGCCGCCACCTACCTGGGCTGGGCTGGGCGTCTGTCCGAGAGCCTCGTCCTCTCGGAAAGTTGGCTGAAGGACCACCCGGACGACATGGACGCGCTGCTCATCCAGGGCCGCTGCGCCAGCTGGGCGGGGAAGATTCCAGAATCCAAGGCCGCCTACGGGCGCCTGCTGGCCCTGAAACCCGGCCACGGGGACGCCCTGGCGGGGCTCGCCCGGGTGTCGATCTGGTCCGGGGATCCGGCGGAGGCCCGCCGCTGCGTGGATCAGCTGACCGTGGAGAGCCTCCAGGCGCCGGAGCAGCAGGTGCTCCTCGCCCAGGTTGAACTGGCGGAAGGCCATCGCCGCCGGGCCGTGGGGCGGCTGAGACCCCTGGCGGAGAAGGAAGGCCCCATGCGGAAGGACGCCCTGGACCTCCTGCGGGCCGCGGCCACTGCCCAGGGGCCTTCCCTCGAGATCAGCCACGGCCGGACGGATACGAGTGAGGATCTGGTGATGGAGGACAGTGCTGCCACCCTGCGCCTGCCGCTCTGGGATGGCAGTGCGAGCCTCGGCGGGGCAAGGCATCGCGTGTCCTTCCTGGGGCGGGATACCACGGTGAAGGAGGTGAACGGCGGCCTCGCCTATCCCGTCGGCCCCGTGCGGCTCTTCGCCCAGGTCCAGCGCCTGGATGGCATCGGCACGGAGCCCGCCTCGGCTCACCAGGTCGGCCTGGGCTGGCGGGCCTACCGGGGGGTGGAGTTCAGCCTCTCCCATGGCCTCAGCTGGGCCGCCTTCACCCCGCGGGCCCTGGACCTCCGGGTGGGCATCTGGGCCACCGAGGGTGCCCTGACGCTCACATCCCCTCACCAGGTCCTCCGCCTCTCCGGAGGCAGCGCCGACACGAGCGCAGGGAACAGCCGCCGCACGTGGCTGGCCACCTATGACTGGCGCTGGCGCTTCGGCCCGACGACCCTCACGACAGGGGTCCTGACTCGCGGCCTCGGCTATGACCGCAGCCTCGATCTGGGCTTCTTCAACCCCGAACGCTACCGGTTCCATGCCCTGACCCTGGGGGTCGGCCACGAGCAGGGCGGCTTCAGCGGGAACCTGGGGATCCGCGGCGGGCGGCAGGTGGTGAACGACCAGCCCTGGAAGGGGGCCTGGGGCTATGACGGGGATCTCTCTTGGCGCCCGGCGGGCACGTCGTTCGTGATCTTCGCCGCGGCCTCGTACAGCAGTGCCGGCATTCCGGTGACGAACCCCGCCGCCGCGAACGAGTACTGGGAGCGCAGCTGGCGGGTGGGCCTGCGCCTCACGGCGCCCTGGAGGTGAAGCGCAATGACACGGCACTGGCCCGCGCACGTGCTGGTCCTCCTCGTGGAGGACGACCGGCTGACGGTGAACCTCCTGAAGGCCCGCTTGGAGATGGAGGGGTTGGAGGTGCGCGTCGCCTGGAATGGCCTGGAGGCCCTGGCCGCGCTTGAGAAGGAGCCCGTGGACCTCCTTGTCACGGATCTGATGATGCCTGGCATGAACGGCTTTCGGCTGATCCAGGAGATCCGCCAGTTGCCGGAAGCCATGGGCAAGGTGCCCATCCTCGTCATCTCTGCGAGCCAGAGCGAGCAGGAGATGGTGGCGTGTTTTTCGGCCGGGGCGGACGACTTCATGGCCAAGCCCCTGGTCATCCCCGTGCTCATGGAGCGCCTCTGGCACCTGCTCCAGCGCGGAAAGCTGCGGGAGGTGCGCTCTTGATTCCCTGGCATCCCGACAGTGAACTCGCCCTGGGCATCCTGCTCTGGAGCACCCTTCTCCTGGCGGCGGCTCTGGTGGCCCTGGTGATTGCCACGACCCTGCTCCAGGTGCGGGCGGATCACCGCAACGCCCGGCGCATCCATGCCTTCCGGCGCTGGGAGGAGGCCCTGCCGCCCTACCTCTTCGGGGACGCGCCGATGCCTGAGGTTTTCAGTCAGGTGGCGCCCGAGGACCGGGAATTCCTCCTCCCCTTCCTCGGTCGCTCCCGGGCGGCCCTGGGTGGCACAGAGGGGGAGAAGCTGAGAGCCATTTACCACGCCTCTGGTCTCAACCAGGGCCTGGAGGCGCGCATCCGTCACCGTTCTCCCCGGATAAGAGCCCTGGCGGCCCTGGAAGTGGGGAGCTTTGGGGAGACGGCCCACCTGCCCAACTTGGTGCCCCTCATGGAGGACCCCGTGCCCTATGTGGCCTTTGCGGCGGCCCGCACCCTGGCTCAGAGTCAGGATCTGGCCTATGCCGCTCCGGTGCTGGACTGGGTGGTCACCCAGGAGCGCTACCAGCAGGTGCGCCTGCTGGCCGTGCTGGAGAGCTTTGGACCGGGGCTGCTGGGCTGGCTGGAGGCTCGCTTCCGCGACCGTGCCGCTTCCGCTGGCGGGGAGTGGCGTCTCTTCGCGCTGCTCGCGGGCTCGCACCGTCACCACGAGTGCCTGCCCGTTCTGTTGGAGCTCCTGCGCGCCCGGGATGTGGAGGTCCAGGCGGCGGCGATCCATGCCCTTCAGGCACTGGGGGATCCCGTGGCCTACGCCTCCGTGCTCCCCTTTGCCCAGAGCCCCGAAGGGCTGCTGCGGATGCAGGCCGCAGCGGCCCTGGGGCCCCTGGGAGGGCCGAAGGCCATCCCGGAGCTGAAAGCCCTGCTGGCCGATCCGATCTTCGATGTGCGGCGCCATGCGTCCCAGAGCCTTGCGAGCCTCGGCGAGCCCGGCATCGAGGCCCTCACGGCCGTGAGCCGCGATCCCTTCTCCGACCTCTTCGCCAGGGACATGGCGCGAGAGCGGCTGGAGTGGGCTGAACAGCGGGGGCGCCTATGAACACCGTCCTGGCATGGATCCAGTTCGGGATCCTGGTCTACTTCATGCTCATGAATGGGCACCAGTTGGTGTTCCTCGTGCGCGCCTACTTCGCCATGCGCCGCTACCTGGATTCCGTGGAGGCGGATCAGATGGATTCGCTGTTCGGCACGGCGCACTACAAGCCCATCAGCGTCATCTGCCCCGTGTACAACGAGGCCGCGGGGGTGGTGGCGAGCGTCAACAGCCTGTTGGCCCTCCGCTACCCCGAGCATCAGGTGATCGTGGTGAACGACGGCAGCACGGACGACACGCTGGAGCTGCTCATCAAGGCCTTCAAGCTGCGGTCCTCCCGGCGGGTGATCCACCACCGGATCGAGACGGAGGACGTGCGGGACATCTTCGAAAGCCTCTTCGTGCCGAATCTGATGGTGGTGGACAAGGTGAACGGCGGGAAAGCCGACGCCCTGAACTGCGGCCTGAACTTCGCCCACTATCCCCTCGTCTGCTGCATGGACGGGGACAGCCTCCTGGAGAACGACACGCTGCTGCGGGTCTCGCGCCCCTTCCTCAACGCCCCGAACATCGTGGGCTGCGGCGGCGTGATCCGTCCCCTGAACGGCTGCAGGGTCACGCCCCAGGGCATCCGGGGCATCTTCCTGCCCAAGAGCTTCCTGGCCCGTTTCCAGATCGTGGAATACCTCCGCGCCTTCCTCTATGGGCGGATGGGGCTCGCGTCCTACGACATGCTCTTCATCGTCTCCGGCGCCCTCGGCATCTACCGCCGGGACGTGCTGCTGGAGGCGGGGGGCTTCCGTCGAGGCACGGTGGGAGAGGACTTCGAGGCGGTCGTGCGGATCCACCGCCACTTGATGGAGCAGGGGAAGCCCTACACCGTCACGATGGTGCCGGATCCCATCTGCTGGACGGAGGTGCCGGAGGATCTGCGGACCCTCGCCCGGCAGCGGAACCGCTGGCAACGGGGGCTCCTGGAGACGCTATGGGCGCACCGGCGCATGTTCCTCAACCCGAAATACGGTCGGCTCGGGCTGATCTCCATGCCCTACTTCGTCGTGTTCGAGGCCTTAGCGCCCCTCGTGGAACTCACCGGCTACCTGGTCTTCTTCTACTACCTCTGGATCGGGCAGGTGAACGCCCCCTTCGCCCTGCTCTTCCTCGTGCTGGCCGTCTTCCTGGGACTGCTCAATTCCGTCGTGGCCATCCTGCTGGAGGTGAACGGAGGTCACCGCTACCAGGGGCTCAAACCCTTCCTGGGACTCATGGCCACCGCCGTGCTCGAGAATGTCGGCTATCGCCAGCTCACGCTTTGGTGGCGCCTGCGCGGCATCTTTGACTTCCTCCTTGGCAGGCGTGCCTGGGGCGGGATGAAACGCGTGGGGGCCGGGCAGGCCAAATGATCATTGACCGCTACGCCCTCACCCGAGAGGGCCGCCGCCACCGGGTGAACGAGGACGCCTTCCTCCTCTGCGGCCTGGAGGGGGAGGAGCCCCTGGTGGACGCGCTCTGGCATGGACCCACCGAGGGGCCCATGGGCTTCCTGGCAGCCGTGGCGGATGGCCTGGGCAGCGGCCTCTCGGGGGAGATCGCCAGCCGGGAGGGGCTTGCCGCCTTCGCGGTCGGCCTCTTTGGGCACTGGGGGCGCATGCCTGGCGGGGAGGCCACGGAGGAGGGCCTGCTCCATGCCCTTCGCGCGTCGGCCCTCGGAGCCAATGAGGCCGTGCTCCAGTCTGCGGACGAAGACCCGCTGGCCCGGGGGATGAGCACCACCCTGTTGGCGGTGGTGGTGTGGCAGACCCAGGCCCACCTCTGCCGCGTGGGGGATGGCAGGGCCTGGCTCCTGCGCCACCGCGAGGTGTCGGCGCTCACGCCTGAAGCGCCCGTGGCCCACATGCCCTGCCTGGGGTCCCTTCGGCCCCTTGAGCCGGAGTTGGTCTCGTTTCCCCTGCGGCGGGGGGATCGGCTCCTGCTGGGCACGGACGGGCTCCACCGGCAGGTGCCGGAGGGGGAGATCGCCCGCATCCTCAACCTGGGCCAATCCCTGCGCCGGACGACGGAGCGGCTCGTGGAGGCGGCCCTCGAGGGAGATGGGGGGGACGACGTGACAGCCCTCCTCCTGGGTTTCGACGACCTCATCCTGCCCCTGCCTCGGGCCGACGAGAGGGGCGGACGCGTCAACGTCCCGAAGGGAGGGGCAGTTGGTCTGGTCAGGCGGCTTTGGAAAACCCTCCGCGGAGCGGAGTGAGTCCGATCTGCCGAGCCGACTGCAGGCGGTGCTTGACCTGATGTCGGTGCATGCTGCTTCGGACCCGCGCCCCCAGGCGGCCATGGACGGGCTGATGGGGGAGCTTGGCCGTTGCTTTGCGCTGCGGACCACCGTCCATCTCGCCCTCGCGGGCTGGCGCTTGTGGGTGGACGGTGCGCCTTCGGCGGAGAACCGGGCCGTGGCTGCGGGCCTTTGTCGAGCCATGGCCTGGAGGGGGATTCGTGAGGTGATCCTCCAGCGGGACGTCACGATGCGAGAATTGCGGGAGCTGTTCGCGTTGCTGCGGGAGCCGCCTGCCCGCCTCGAAGGCCTGGGCGGTGCCTGCATGGTGTTCCGGGGTATGCAGGCCCCCCACATCCAGCTGGTGGGCCAGGAGCCGGAATCGGGTTCGGAGCGAAGGCTTCCTCCCGTCCCATCCCGGCCCACGCCGACCCAGGAGGGCCGCCTTGAGGCGGAACTCGGGCACGGGTTCCTGGACCGCAGCCCGGAGATCCGTTTGGCCCTGCTCCGGGAGATGCTGGAGGGCGCCTTCCTGGAACCCTTCTTCCAGGCCCTCGAAGTGCTCCTGGCGGCCCTCCATGGGACAGACCCCGCGCACCGAGACGCCGTCCTGGAGACGATCCTGACCTTGATAGGCGAGGAGGCGGAGCGGCTTCCGCAAGGCGCTCTGGCCACCCTGGCGGAAGGGCTGATGGCGGCGGAGGGCGCAGACCTGGCCGCCCGGGAGACGGCCCTGGCTCAGATCCTCGGCATGCTGGGGGCGGGCGGGGAGTTGGCGGTGCTCCAGCGGCTCCTGGAGCGCCTCCGATCACCGGCCTGTGCTTCCGGGCTGCGGGATCGCGTCCTGGGTGCCCCCGACCTGGCCGTCCCCTTCCTCCAGGCCTACGCCCTGGAGGGACGCCGGGCCCTGGAGGGCCGGATCCTGCCCTGTTTCCGCCTCCTGGGCGAACCCGCTGGTTTCGCCCTCACCGCGCTGCTGGCCCGGGAGCCGAGCCGTCCTCAGCGGATCCGGATCCTGGAGCTCCTGAAGGCCCTGGCTCCCGAGAGTCTGGCTGCCTTGCGGGCCAGCCTGGCGCAAGGGCCCTGGTACCTGCTCCGCAACAGCCTTCAACTGCTGGGGGAGCTGGAGGATGCCATGGCCTTCGACGCCGTTGCGCGCTGCCTGGAGCATTCAGATGTGCGGGTGCGGCGAGCTGCCCTGCGGGCCTTCTGGCGGACGGGCGGGCCCTGGGCCGAGATCGGCCTGCTCGACCTGCTTCCCCGTTCGGACCCCGAGACCCAGGCGGAGATTCTTCTGGGGCTGGGACAGATCCAGTCCGTGGGGGCCATTCCCGCCATTGGCGCCCTGGCCTCCACGGCGCCAGAGCCCCTGAGGATCCAGGCGCTCGAGGCGCTGGGGCGGATCGCCCATCCCGGTGCCGTGGCCATCCTCCAGGAGCATCTCCGCTGCCGGGGGCGGATCTTCCGGCGGAAGGCGACGCCGGAGGAGCGGCTGGCGGCGGCCCGGGCCCTGGTCACCATCGGCACGGCCGAGGCATGGGAGGCCGTTGAGCGCGCGGCGCGCATCGAACCCCGGGGTCCGTCTCGGGAGATCCTGGTGGCACTGGTCTTGGCCAGGGGGACGCACCGGAGCGGAGGAGGGCCGCCTACCACATCAAGGTGAGGCCCCCGACGATCAGCCGCCGGGCGAAGTAGTTCGGCTCCTCGCGCCGGGTGGCGAAGTCGGGGCTGTAGCTGATGCCGCCGGGGTTGCGGCGATCCAGGAGGTTCATCATCTCGGCGTAAAGCACCCAGCGGAGCTTGCCGGTGCTGAAGAGGTGCGTCAGGCGGCCATCGAGGCGCTGGTACGTAGGCAGGCGCTCGCCGTAGCGCGGACCCTCGATGGGCAGCCAGCCGCCGTGGCCATCCGGGGTGCCGCTTGTGATGGGGGTGAAGGGGGCGCCGCTGGAGAGGCGGTACGCGGTGCTGAACTCCCAGCCATCCTTCGGGGTCCAGGAACCCACGAGGTTGAGGCTGTGAGGGATGCTGGTAGGCACCGGGCCGAGGGTGAGCTGCTTGTCCTCCCGGCGCCGGGTGGAGAGGAATCCATAGCCGAGCCAGCCCCGGAAGCGTCCGCGGCGGGCCTTCAGCAGCAGATCCACGCCGGTCGCCTCGCCTTCCCCCGTGCCCTCGAAGCGGCGCGGCACGGGTTCCACGATCAGCCGGTCGTAGGTCTTGCGGAAGACCTCCAGGCGCACCTGCCAGGGCAGGGGACCGGCCTCGTCCTTCGCGTCCAGGGCCAGCACGGCATGCCGCGCCCGGAGCGTCTTGAGGTCGGGATTGCCCACGAAAGGGTCCAGCATCGTCAGGGTCGGCGCTTGGTGGAAGGTGCCTGCGGCGGCCCGCAGGACCACCTTGGGACTCACCTGGAAGCTGAGGGTGGCCCGCAGATCGCGGGTGCGCTCGTGGGTGAGTGCATACCGGTCCGTGCGGCCTCCCAGGGAGAGGCCCCAGGCGGGACTCATGCGCCACTTCGCGGTGCCATAGAGGCCGTCCCGCGGGCCGCTGAAATCGTAGCCGTAGCTCTTGCCGGGGCGTCCCGGGGTCCAGTCCGCGAGATCGAAGGGCACCGTGCCCCGGGGGGCGAGCCTCACCCGCTCGCCATCCAGCCCCGCCTCCACCGTCAGGTCCGAATCGGGGCTCCAGGTGGCCTCCAGGCGATGGAAGGTGCTCCGCTCCCGGCTGTCCTGGCCCCAGGTGCCGAAGGTCCAGGCCTGTTCGTGGTTGGAGCGGTTCAGGGCCAAAGAGAGGCCCAGGGCGTCCGAGAGCATCCGGGTGGCCAGGATGCTGAAATAGCCCGTCTCGCTGCGGCTGCGGTAGGTGCTTTCCAGATTGGCGATGCGGGTGCCCACGCCAAGGTGGTCCTTGGAGCCCAGGGCCAGCACGCTGATGCGGCCCTTGGCGCCCATGGAGGCCGAGTAGCCAAGGTGGAGGTCCGTGCTGATGGGGGCCTCGGCGAAGGTGCGGGAGAGGTTGAACCAGCGGTCCAGGAGCACGCTGTTGGTGTAGCGGAGGGAACCCCGCAACAGACCGTCTCCCACGGGCTGGTTCACCAAAAGGTTCTGGGTGGCGGGGTTGAGGACGGCGGTGCCTCCGCGGGAGACCACCGTCTGGTCCGTGGCGAGGTCCATCACGGCGGAAAGCGCGTCTCCGAAGCGGGCGGAGAAGCCCCCGGGGATGAAGTTCAGGGTGGTCACCATGGCCGTGTCCACGGCGCTGAAGATGCCGCCCTGGGGCGTGGGGTGGTGGTAGGGCTGGCGCAGGCGGCTGCCGTTGAGGAAGATGCCCACCTCGTCCGGCTTGCCGCCCCGCACGAAGAGCTCCGCGCCTTCCGTGGCGTTGCTCACGCCCGGCAGGGTCTTGGCGGCCTGGAAGACATCCGCCGCCGCACCGGGGGTCATGTAGATGTCCATGCGGGTGATGGCGCTCTGGGGCGTACCCTCGCTGCCATAGCCCGAACCCTCCACCACCTCCACCTGGGCCTCGGCCACCTTGGGCTCGAGTCGCACGTAGAGCGGCGCACCCGGCCGGACCTCCCGCTCCTGAGGCTCCATGCCCGGGGCGCTGACGCGGATGGAGGCGACGCCCTCCGGCACCGCGAGCTTGAAGCGGCCCCTGGCGTCCGTCAGAACCTGGGCGGCGCCTGCCTGGACCGTGGCATTGGGCAAAGGCTTGCCATTCGGACCGAGGACGAGGCCCGTGAGTTCGAGGGTGGCCTGAAGGAGGAGCAGGGGAGCGAGGGGCATGGGGGGATCCAATAAGCGACAGGATTTAATGAACCGGGATGGACGGCCCATCGGAGGTCATTTCATGAACTTGCTGTGCCTTCATTGGTGGCACGATGTCCCGGGATTTAAGGCTTTATCTGGAGCGTTCTTTGGGACGGTCCAAGTACAGAAATAGATCTGACAAAGGCATCACTTTCATCCCTTTTATCCTTGTTAAATCCTATTTATCCTGTTTGGCACATCGTGGGGCAAATAAACCAGTAAGTGTATATATATAACGACTTATGGCTTAAGTGCGATCGATTCTGTTTGGGTTAAATTCGAACGCATGGATTTTAAGGCGATTTCAACAAGGATGAAAGGGATAAAAGAACACCAAAAAATAGTGATATATGAGGCTTTAAGTCGAGTAGCTATGGCTCTCGATATCTGTCGTGTTTATGGGATATGGTGATTTCTTATTATCTACAAACCTCAGCCACAAGCGATGGAACCGCGAAAGGCGCGAAAAACGCGAAACGCCAGTTGCGGAGCCGTCTGGGCCTCCGGCCCCCAGCCGCATTCGGCTGGCTTCGCAAGCGGGGGCCTGACCGGCCATGAGAGCCGCCAGTCCCCCGCTTGCGAGGAGGCGGCACCGTCCCTGATCCCATTTCGCGCACCCGAAGGGCGTTTCGCGCGTTTCGTGGTTCATTCACTCTCGTTTCTCAGGCTGAGGTTTCCCGATAACTAGGTAGGAATTTATGAAAATGAGTCGTTCCAAGGCTCGTGCCGGTTTCATGCCTTGGGTTTTGCGGCTGCCACCTGCCCGGAGGCGTAGCCGAGCATTCCGTGGGTGGGATCCAAAGCACGGCCAGCGGCGAGGGTGGCTTCGGCTTCGGCCTTCTTGCCGTCTCGGGCCTGTGCGATGGCGAGCCAGGCGTGAGCTTCCAAGCGGCCCCAGCGGGGGGCCCAGGCTTCCTTGGGCGTGGCCTTGGCTTCCATTTCCGCCGCCTTCAGGGCGGCGTCCAGCAGCGGCAGGGCCTTGTCGGCACCCCCGCCCACGAAGGCGGGTTTGTGGAGCGTGTAGACGCCCCACAGCAGCAGGGCGCGGGGGTTGTTCGGTTCGGACTTGAGGGAGGCCTGGTGGCAGGTTTCGGCCTTCTGGAAGAGGGTCATGGCCTGAGAGGGATTGAACGACATCTGTTGGGCGATGAGCGCCCCTTGCAGCGCCAGGGCGTCGGCATCCTTGCGCCCGGTCAGGGTCTTGAGGGCGCGGTCTGTCATCGCCTCGGCGCCCTTGGCATCCGCCCCGCGAGACTGGTTCACGAGCACGTAGGAGAGATAGGCATCGTGGTAGACCTTGGCGGCTTCCGGCGCTTCGGAAGCGGCGAGCCGACCCTGGAGATCCCGCAGCGCATCGGAACGAAGGCCCTGGGCGCGGCTGAGGGCGGTGGCGAGATCGTCCTGGGCCGAAAGGCTGAGGGCGGCGGGGAAGAGGAGGAGGGCGAGGGTGCGCATGGAGGCTCCTGGGCGACAGGAGCAGGTTCCGTTGCGACCAGTGTCCCCGCGAGCGGGGTTGCACCAACGGGGGAAACGAGGGGACGAGCGGGTGATGTGAATTCCCAGCGCTTTCCACGGACGACGCGTCGCATCGGCGGAGGACGCCCCGATCTGGTTTTCACGGTCGCATTTGGATGGGTCAACTCGGGGCGTTGGCGATGGGCCGCCGCGGCGGGATCTTCTTTCGTTCGGACTTGAAGGGGGAGGTCGAGGAACTTATTGTTCGGCACGCCGACCGGAAGGCCCACCAGCCTGCAGCCGATCCCCCTTCCGCAGCGGCCCGCCATGCTCGGTCCTCTCGCTTCGCTGCTTACCTTCACCGCGCTCTCCTCGGTCCTGGCCCAGGAGGTGAAGCCCCCCCGGCGCACGACGGCTGCGCCTGTCCGGTCGGTGCCCCAGCCTTCGTTCTCGGAACGGCGTCTGGCGCTGGTGATCGGCAACGACACCTATCAGCACGTGGAGCACCTGAAGAACGCCCGCACCGATGCGCGGGCCATCGCCCAGGGCCTGGAGCGGGTGGGCTTCAGCGTCACCCTCCGCCAGGATCTGGGGGAGCGGGGCATGAAAGAGGCCATCCGCACCTTCAAGGGGCAGCTCCGGGGCGGGGATGTGGCGCTCTTTTACTACGCGGGCCACGGCGTGCAGTTCGGTGGGGCGAATTACCTGCTGCCGGTGGACATCCGGGGGGACAGCGAGGATCAGGTGCGGGATGAGGCCATCCCGTTGCAGCGCGTGCTGGATGACCTCCAGGATCAACGGCCCAAGTTCTCCATGGCGATCCTCGACGCCTGCCGCGACAACCCTTTCAAGGGCGCCGGGCGGGCCATCGGGGGCCGGGGACTCACCATCACCACGGCGGCCACGGGCCAGATGGTGCTCTTCTCCGCGGGTTCGGGGCAGCGAGCCCTGGACAGCCTCGGACCGGAGGACCGCGATCCCAACGGCCTCTTCACGAGGGTGCTGCTGCGGGAAATGACCCGCCCCGGCATCCCCCTGGATCGGGTGCTGCGGAATGTGCGGGAGGAGGTCGTCCGTCGGGCCCAGGCCGTGGGGCATGAGCAGGTGCCCGCCCTCTACGACCAGACCCTGGGTGAGTTCTTCTTCCTTCCTGTGGCCCCGAGGGAAGGCCCAGCGGTGGTGCCCACGGTGACCCCCGTCCGGCCGGAACCTGCGGCGCGGGCTGGGGCCCTGGCGGCCTTCGAACGGGGCATGGCCTTTTCGCGCGGCAAGGGCGTCCCAAAGAACGAACAGGAGGCGCTCCTGGCCTTCCTGGAGGCGGCGGATCTCGGCTCCATTCCCGCCACCGCCCAGCTCGGGCGCATGTACGCCAATGGCAGCGGGACCCCCCGCAATGCCGTGCGGGCGGTGGAATGTTTCCGCGTGGCGGCCCAGGGAGGGGACGCCACGGGCCTATGTGGGCTGGGGGATGCCTACATGGGGAGGATCCGGGGCACGGGTGTCGCTCGGGATGAGGCGGCGGCGATCGACCTCTACCAGCGGGCCGCGGCCCAGGGACACCCCCGTTCGGCCTGGCGCCTGGGGGATGCCTACCGCGACGGCAAGGGGGTGGGGATCGATGAAGGGCGAGCCCTGGCGTGGTACCGGAAGGCCTTGGACGCCTTCCGGCAGGCTGCTCAGGAGGGGGATCCGGAAGCTCAACGGTCCCTGGGTTCGATGCATCAGGCGGGTTCCGGGGTGCCCAAGGATGAGGCGCAGGCCCTGCTGTGGTACCGCAAGGCGGCGGATCAGGGGGATGCGCCCGCCCAGGGCGCCCTGGGATGGATGTATGACCAGGGGCGGGGGGTCGCCAAGGATGCCGGGCAGGCGGCGGCTTGGTACCGCAAGGCCGCGGATCAGGGGGAGCCCAACGCCCAGGCCATGTATGGGTGGTTGTGCGAACTCGGCCGGGGCGTCCCCCAGGACAAGGCTCAGGCGGTCGCCTGGTACCGCAAGGCCGCGGATCAAGGCGAGGCGGGGGCCCAACGCAATCTGGGCGTGATGTATTCCCAGGGGATTGGGACTCCAAAGGACCTGAATCAGGCTGCGGTCTGGTTCCAGAAGGCGGCCGAACTTGGGGATGCCCGTGCCCAGGACCTGCTCGGCGTCGCCTACCTCAACGGGGCCGGGGTGGCGCAGGATGCGAGCCGCTCCGTGATCTGGCTCCGCAAGGCCGCTGACCAAGGCTACGGGCGGGCGCAGGCCAATCTTGGCCGCGCCTATGCCAGTGGTCTCGGCGTGGGCAGGGATCCGGTGGAGGCCTTCGGTTGGTATCGCAAGGCGGCCGAGTCCGGCGATGCGATGGGGCAGTGCAACCTGGGCTACGCCTATGAGTTGGGGCAGGGCATCGCGCAGGATCTCACCCAGGCCGTGGCCTGGTACCGCAAGGCCGCCGACCAGGGGGATGCCAATGCCCAGTGCAACCTTGGCTGGATGCTCGCCTCGGGTCGAGGCACCGCCATCGACGCCGTGCAGGCAGTGGCCTGGTACCGCAAGGCGGCGGATCAAGGTCTTCCCCGCGCGCAGTGCAACCTGGGCTACCAATACGAGGTTGGAAGGGGCGTTCCCGTGGACCTCGTGCAGGCCGTGTCCTGGTACCGGAAATCGGCGGAAGGGGGGGATCCCAACGGTCAAGCCAACCTGGGCTGGATGTACGAATCGGGACGCGGCCTGGCTGCGGACCCCGTCCAGGCCGCCGCCTGGTACCGCAGGGCCGCGGATCAGGGCCATGCCCGGGCCCAGTGCAACCTGGGCGTGCTGTATGACAACGGTCGCGGGGTGCCCCTGGATCTGGTTCAGGCGGTGGCTTGGTACCGCAAGGGGGCCGACGGCGGCGACGCCAATGCCCAGTGCAATCTGGGCTGGATGTGTGAAAACGGAAGGGGCGTCCCCAAGGATCTTTCCCAGGCGCTGGTCTGGTACCGCAAGGCGTCCGCCCAGAACCTTCCCCGCGCCCAGGACGCCCTGCGGCGGCTGGGCCAGTGAACGGGGGTCCCATGCACGCCCTTCCCTTTCCGCCTCTGCTTGCCTGCGCGACCTTGTTGGCGGCGGGCCCGCCGCCCTGGGTGCGGGATGAGGGGGCACTGGCCCGCCTCTTCCCCCCTCAGGCTTACCTGACGGCGGTGGGGCTCTCGGGGCCCAAGGGCACCGAGGCGGAACGGCTGATGGAGGCTCGGAATGCCGCCCGCCAGGAGTTGGCGTCGGTGCTGCGGGTGCGGGTGCGGGCCTCCTTCACCAGCCAGACGACGCTGCTCCAGAGCGCTCAGGTGAACGAGGGCCGGAAGGTCGTCCAGAACCTGGTGGAGACCCAGGCGGATCTCGACCTGGAAGGCCTGGATCGATTGGAGACCTGGACGGATCCGCGGTCGGGCGAGGTCCATGCCCTGGCGGTCCTGGATCGGACCCGGGCGGCGGGGCTGCTGGACGCGCGTCTGAAGGCCCAGGCCCTGGAGGCCCGTGACGTGTTCCCACGCGCCCGGGGCGCCAAGGATCTGGAGGGGCTGCTGCGGGTGCGGAACCTGCTGAAGCGCCATGCCCAGGGCGTTAGCCTCCTGCGGGTGCTGGGTGGGGCGCCGGGGTTGGCGGACCTGCCCACCTTTGGCGAGGTGGATGCGGCGGCGAAGGCGCTCCTGGGTGCCCGACCGGGGCTGGACGGGCGGCTGGATGGGGCCATCTATGCGCTCAGTGCGGACCTGCCGGGCGGGCTGCGCGCCATGGTGGACCGCATCGTCTACGGTCAGACCCGCTTCTCCAGCACCTTCGGGGCCTACCTCGAGCAGCGCCTGACGGAGCGCATGGCCAAGTTCGACGACATCCGCATCCTCGATCGCGCCCTGGCCGCCCGCCAGGAGGGGGGGCCACTGGCCCAGGCGCTGGTCCACGGCAGCTATCTGGAGATGGGAAAGGAGGTCTCCCTGCTCCTCAAGCTCACAGCCTTGACGGGCGAGGAGCTGGCCTCCAGCCAGGTGCGCCTGGACCGGGCCTGGATCGATCAGGCGGGCCTTCGGCTGCTGCCGGAAAACCACGTCGAGGCCGCCCAGAGCCTCGCCATTCTGAACACGGACGTGGCGCCCACCGGCCTGCGCCTGAACGTGCAGCTCGACCGGGGGGACGGCGGCATCTACCGAAAGGACGAACCGCTCTACCTGTTCCTGAAGGCTGATCGGGACTGCTACGTGCGGGTCGTCTATCAGCAGGTGGATGGCACGCGGATCCAGGTGCTCCCCAACCGCTACCGCCCGGAGGCCCGGCTGCGCGCGGGTGTCGCCTTGCGCATTCCGGGGCCGGGAGACGCCTTCGAACTTCGGGTCACGGAGCCCTTCGGCAGCGAGATCGTCAAGGTCTTCGCCAGTACCGAGCCGTTCGAGCTGGCCCCGGCGGCCACGCCCC
This sequence comes from uncultured Solibacteraceae bacterium, assembly GCA_964415525.1. GTDB lineage: Bacteria > Acidobacteriota > Holophagae > Holophagales > Holophagaceae > CAZPUI01. Next base: position 29,119 of record CAYQAS010000001.1, on the reverse strand, counting down.
AGGAAGGCCCCTTCACCCGGCTGGAACCGAGCATGCGAGACCTGACCGCCCGCTTCCGGGGTCTCCGGGTGGAAAAGGCCAAGGCTCAGACCGCCGAAGCCACGGCGGTCGTCAACACCGTCGACCTGCCCAGGCGCTAGCCCAGGCGCTTGCGCAGTTCCGGCAGGCGGTCCCGACTGACGCTCACGCGGTCGCCGTTTTCGAGGCGCACTTCGCCCGTGCCGCCCGTGTCTGGGATGAGTTCGCGCACCCGGTCGAGGGCCACCATGGCGCCGCGGTGGCAGCGGAAGAAGGCCGGGGCGAGGGCCTTCTCCAGCTCATCCAGCGTGCGGTCCAAGGGGAAGCGGCCCTCCGGCGTATGGACGAAGAGCAGGCGGTTCTCCGTGCTGAGGTGGCTGACCTCCCGCCACGAGAAGACCTTCAGGCGGCCCTTCCAGAGCAGGGTGAAACGCTCCGGCAGCGTGTCTCGTTTGACCGCCTGGAGAGCCTCCAGCAGAGGCTCCAGGTCCGGCGCCGAAGCGCTGCGGGCCTCGATGCGCTCCAGGCTTTCGGCGAGGCGTTCGCGCTCGAGCGGCTTCAGCAGGTAGTCCACGGCGCTCCAACGAAAGGCGTCCACCGCATGCCGGTCGAAGGCGGTGACGAAGACGATGGGCGGAAGCGACAGTCCCTCTGCCTTCGCCTTGGCCAGCAGCCCGAAGGCGCCCTGCGGCGGGAACTCGATGTCGAGGAAGAGGACGTCCGCCTGGGTCATGGCCAGCAGGTGCAGGCCCGCCTCGCCATCCCGCGCCTCCGCGAGGCAGACGGCGTCGGGCCGCAGCTCCGTCACCATGCGTCGCAGCCGCTGGGCCGCCGGGGGTTCGTCCTCGATCAGGGCAAAGCGCAGGGGGCTCACCACATCACCTCCACTTGGGCGCCTGTGGGCACCTCCCGCCAGCGCAGGGTGCCCCCGTGGGCCTCCAGGCGCTGGCGCACCGTGCGCAAGCCCACGCCTTCCGGGGCCTCCGGCGTGCGGCCCACCCCATCGTCTGTGACCGTGATGCGCGGGCCGTCCACGGTCACGCTCAGGCGGCAGGTGCCGATCTTGGGACGGAAGCCGTGCTTGAGGCTGTTCTCCACGAGAGGCAGCAGCAGCAGCGGTGGCACGGGGCGGTCCTGGTCCTCGGGACCGAGGGTCAGGGTCACTTGCAGCCGTTCGCCGAAGCGGGCCTGCTCCAGTTCCAGCAGGTCCTTCAGCAGGTCGAATTCCTCCTGGAGCGTCCAGACCTCCCGCTCCAGGGCGTTCAGGATGCGTCGAAGCAGTCGGGAGAGGCCCTCCACCACGGCCTCGGCCTGGGCGGGATCCACCGGGATCAGGGCAGCCACGGTGTTCAGGCCGTTGAAGAGGGTGTGGGGACTGAGCTGGGCCCGCAGGGCGAGGAGCGTGGCGCGGGCGTGGGCTGCTTCCAGCTCTCGGCTCGTCCGGGCCACGGTTTCGGTGAGTTTGAAGCCCAGGATGACGCTGCTGATGAGGTAGCCGATCATGGCGGTGAAGGCGAGATCCTGCAGGTTCCGGGCGAGGTTGAGGCCCAGGAGGATGCGGATCAGGAACACCGAAACCGCCAGGAGGCCCACGTAGGCCAGCAGCCACAGCCCATGGGCCCGGAAGGCGTAGCCCACGGGGCTGAGGTGCGGCTGGGCCTTGAAGATCCATGGGCCGATCAAGGCCCCGCCGGCCCACATGACCAGGCTGAAGATGGAAGCGATGGTCACGAACACGAGGATCCTGGGCAGCGAGGCGCCGTAGATGCCGAAGGCCACTGGGGCGCTGAGCAGGACGCCGGAACCGAGGGCCTTGAGTAGCCAACGAAGGGGGCGTTGGAGGATCTCGTTCCGTTCGCGCATGCCCCCAGGATGGGTCCGGCCCCGCACGGGATCCACGGAAGATCCCGGACGGGGCCGGTGGGGCGACGAAGGGCGGCGCCTGGGCTACAAAGGGCGTACCGGCAGGCAGAGGTCGAGGATGTGGCGACCGTTGGGATCTGTGGCGGGGTCATTGCGGTAGATCTCGAGGGCGGGCCGGTCGTCGAACTGGTAGCCGCTGCCGGGCAGCCAGCCTGCGACGAGGCTCTGCCAGGCCTCCTCGTACTGGTGGGGCAGGATATCGATGCGGGCCATGGCGTAGCGACCGCCCTCCAGCACCTTCACGCCGATCTCGCCCGCGGGCTGCGTGCCTTCGGGCACCGACAGGGCCACCTCGATGCGCTGCTTCGCCTCCGGCGTGATATCCGGATTGTCGTGATAGAGGTTCATGAAGCACGTGCCGGGCTGGATCAGGCCGCGCGGCCCGGCCCAGCCGCAGAGCACGCCGTAGAGGCGCTCGAAGAGGGCAGGGTTGCCCTTGTAGGGGCCCACGTTCCGGACGTAGGCGATGGGGTGGGCGGGCAGGTCCTGGACCTGCACCGTGAGGGGGAAGGTGGTCATGGGAATCTCCAATGCCGCGGCACTCCAGCCCGGCAGCACTGAGCATCCCGCTACGGAGGCATGGATCTCTTTCCCCGCCTTGCGCACGACTTGACCCAGCTTGCGCTTCCGCCATGCGGAGGCCGGCATGCCGTGGTGTTCGCGGAAGGCCCGGGCGAAGGCGCTGGAGCTGCCAAACCCGCAGTCCAAGGCGATCTCCGTGATGGGTTTAAAGGGGCTGTAGCGCAGCTGATGGGCCGCCTTCTCCAGCCGCAACCGCGAGATGAAGGCCTGCAGGGTCTCTCCGGTCCACGCCCGGAACAGCCGGTGGAAGTGGAAGGGCGAGAAACAGGCGATGCGGGCGAGGGCTTCCAGATCCAGCGGATCCGCCAGATGGTCCTGGATGTGGTCCACCACCCGGTTCAACCGGGCGGCGTACTCGCGGCGGGTGGCTTCGGAGACGTCGAGGGGCATGGATCCATGATGCCTGGAAGAAAAGGCTGGAACCGCGAATGGGCGCGAGTACGCGCTTCGCACGTCCGCGAATGAAAAGTGAAGTCCGTTGTCGACCCGGCTCAGCCGTCTGCTGTGAATCCGTTGGAAAGGGAATGGCGCGCCCCTCTTCTCATTCGCGCCCATTTGCGCCCATTCGCGGTTTCCATCTTCTGCCTGGGCCCGCCGGTTACAGCTTCCGCACGGGCAGGGCGATTTCCAGGAGGTATTTCCCCTCGGGATCCTGGTCCGGGTGGTTCCGGTAGAACTCGAGCGCCGGGCGGTGGTCCGGCTGGAAGCCGCTGCCGGGCAGCCAGTCGCCCACCAGGGTGTTCCACGCGGCGGGAATCTCCTGGGCCGTCACGCGGGCCGTGGCGGTGGCGTAGCGCCCGCCTTCGAGCGTCTGGATGCCCACCGGACCTTCGCCCTTCGTGCTTGGCGGGACCGAGAGGGCCACTTCCAGGCGGTGCATGGCCTTCGGCGTGAGGTTTGGATTGTCATGGAAGAGGCTCAGGACCTGAGTCTCCGGCGTCATCAGACCTTGGCCGTCCGCCCAGCCGATGAGCTGGGTGAAGAGGCGGCGGAAGAGGGCCACGTCGCCCATGAATGGGCCGATGTGGCGGAGGTAGGCGAGGGGGAGGGGCGGCAGGACTCGCACCTGGACGTCGAGGGGGAAGCGGGGCATCGGATTCTCCGGAAAAGCGCCCACGGGGCGCGTCCTCCAGGGTTCCGGCAGGGGCGCGGTGCCCTCTTGCCCATTCTTGCGATCCCGCCACGCGCTGGCGGTCACGCCATAGGCCCGCTTGAAGGCCCGGGCAAAGGGACTCGAACCGGAAAAGCCGCAGTCCAGGGCGATGTCCGTGATGGAGGCCTTCCGGTCGAAGACGAGGCGCTGGGCGGCCCGCTCCAGCCGCAGCCGGTGGACGAAATCCTGCAGCGTCTCCCCCGTCCAGGCCTGGAAGATCCGGTGGAAGTGGAAGGGCGAGAAGCAGGCGATGTGGGCCAGCTTTCCCAGATCCAGCGGCTCATCCAGGTGGGCCTGCACGTGGTCCATCACGCGGTTGATACGGGCAGCGTACTCAAGTCGGGTGGCTTCAGAACCGGGAACGGGCATGGCTTCCATGATGCCCCGGAGCCTTCCTACTCCGGCCACACGGCGGCCTTCGGCGCGATGCGCATCAGGCATCGGGCGTCCCCCGACCATGATGGCCTCGAGCAACTCCACCTCGACTTCGCAATCGAAGACCTGCTCGAACAGGACCTTGCTGTAGCCCGTGGTGCGTCGCGTCTATTTCCCGAATCGAAGCAGGGACCAGGGGCGGCTGGGGGCGTCCTGCAGGAAGGCGGCCTGCCAGCGGAATTCCGGGTGGGCTTCGAGGTAGGAGGCGGCGTTGAAGGCCATGCCGCAGGGGTGGCCGGCGCGTCCCCAGAAGGCGAAGTTCCGGGCCAGGGCGGCGGTGGTCACCTTGCCGTTGATGGCTCCGAAGGGGGCGAAGGCGGGCAGGTCCCACTCCGAGGCCGCGGTGGCATCCCGGTCCAGGTGTCCGCACAGGCAGCGGCTGCCGCCGTCCTCCTTGCCCTGGGTCGCATCCAAGTGGTCTGCCATCAGCTTCATGGCCATCGGCGCGTCGATCCTGCCCTTCACCTCCGCCATGACCTGCTCCCAGCGGGCCTTGCGCGCGTTGGGGGAGGACTTCGGGTTCACGGTGTCGAAGGTGGTTTCCTCCTTGAGCAGCGCGGCGTCGGTGCCGAAGTTCGAGCCGACGTAGGCGCCATCCCGGGTGCGCCAGAGCTTCTGGTGCTTGAGCCCCAGATCCAGCTTGGCGATCTCGCCGGTCTTGAGGTCGCCCACGAGCCAGGTGTTGGCGTAGGCGCCGTTGCTGTCCTCGCCCATGAGCGCGGCGAAGCTGTCGATGGAGGTGGCGTACTGGGCCGCGCGGCGCGCCCGGATGAATTCCGGCACGCCGTCCTCCTTGAACCCCTTGAACCCGGTGATGGTCGTTTCGGTGATGAGGATGCCGGAGCCGTTCATCGCGAAGTCGTCCCCGCTCTGGATGGAGCCCGGGAAGCCGTCCATCACGAGGCGCTGGCCCTTGGCGGGGCGGATGTCGAAAGCGATGCGCCAGCGGGTGCCGATGGCGTAGTCCACCCAGGCGTTGTGGGCCATGACGATGCCGCCGTCCTTGGTGAAGCTGCCGGTGGCGATGAAGGCGCTGCAGTTGCCCGGGGCCTTGTTCAGCCCCGTGCCGGGCTTCGTCTTTTCCGCCTGGAGGGGCAGGTAGTACCAGGCCAGTTCTATCCAGCCGTTCAGCACGAGCAGGTCCACCAGGTCGTAGCGGTAGCCCCGCGCCCGGAGTCCCACCGCGAGGCCTTCCAGCTCCATGCGGTATTCCTCTCCGAGCTTGGGGAGGAAGAACCGCTGGGCCAGGCCGCGGAGGGCGGCCCAATCCTTGCCCGTCTGCACCCGGGTCAGGCCCGTGAGCGCCTTGAAAGCATCATCGATTTCTGGCGCCAGCAGGTGGCCGTGCTGGTAGCCGATCTCCGTGGGAGAGCCTTCCAGGCGCACCTGGATCCAGCCGTCCTGCTCCGAGCGGCTCGCCCGCGCCAGGCGGGGATCGGACTGGGCCTGAAGCAGGGTGCCCGCGAGCAGGAGCAGGGCGAGGGGACGGGCCATGGGAGCCTCCGGGTCTGGAATGAAGGGTTTCCTCCCTTATGCACCCGCCCGGCCGCTTTGAACAGGCCTTGCTGTGCCTTGTGTCTCAACCGTTGAGATCTTCGGGGCGATAAGTCTTCTTTCAGGCGCTTCCGTCCTGCAGGCCCATGGTCTTCGATCCTTCCATGGACCCCGTCCAAGGCTCCCCATGTTCCTCGACCTCCGCACGCTCGCTTTCGTCCTCGGGCTCATCCTCGCGATCCAACTCCTGGCGATCACCATCCAGTTCCGCTTCAACCGGGAGGAGCGGGGGATGGGGCCCTGGCTGCTGGGCTGCATCCTGATCACCCTGGGGACGATCCTCTGGCCCTTCTACAAGGTCGAACGGCTCCTGCCCCTGGTCCTGCTCGCCACGCCGATGGCGGTGGCGGGGCAGATCCTGCTGAGCTTTGCCATCCAGGATTTCCTCGGCAAGCCCCGGACCTGGCGCCTCTACCTCCTGGCCTATGCGCTCTTCCTCCTCCTCTACTACCACGGCATCTTCATCACCCCGAGCGTTTCAGGACGGGCCTTGGCCTTCACGGCTGCCATGGGTCTTGTCTCACTGTGCACGGCCTTTGATCTGCTCTCTCGCCGCAATTCCGCCCTGCGGGCCTCCATCCTGCTCACCGCCTCGGCCTTCCTGTTCTACGGGGCCTTCAGCGTGGTGCGGGCCCTGGCCGCTGTCCTGCAGCCCGCCATCACATCCGTGGAACAGCAGACGCCCATCCAGGTGCTGGCCTACCTCGTCCCTCTCGCCACCTCGTCCCTCTGGACCCTGGGGTTCATTCTCATGAACAACCAGCGGCTGAGTGCGGGCCTGCTCGAGGATAAGGAGCTGCTTCGAGAGAGCGAGGAGACCTATCGCTCCATCCTCAACGCCTCGCCCGACGACATCACGATCACGGATCTGGAGGGGCGCATCCTGATGGTCTCCCCCGTGGCCCATGCCGTGTTTGGCTACCGTCCCGGAGAGGAGTTGGGGTTGGGCATCCTGGAGTGTGTCGCGCCTGAGGACGTGGATCGGGCCCGGGCGCGTATCCAGCAGATGTTCCAGGGGGAGCAGCACGGCACACGGGAGTACCGGGGCCGGCGCAAGGACGGGAGCGTCTTCGACATCGAGGTGAACAGCGGCATCATCCCGGGGCCTCAAGGGACGCCGCAGCGACTCGTTTTCATGGTCCGGGACATCAGCGGGCGCAAGCGGATGGAGGCCGAGCGGGCCGAGTTGGAGGCCCGGAACCGCCAGCTCGAGAAGTCCGAGAGCCTTGCCCGGATGGCGGGGGCCATTGCGCATCACTTCAACAACCAGCTGCAGGTGGTGATGGGCAACCTGGAGATGATGGCCTCGCGGCACCCCGAGGCGGCCGGCACGCCCTGGCTCCAGCGGGCCCACAAGGCGACCGAACGGGCGTCGGAAATTAGCCATCTGATGCTGGCCTACCTGGGGCAGCGCACGGGGGCGTTTATGCCCCTGCGCATCGTCACCCTTTGCGAGAACCTGCTGCCCTCCCTGCAGGAATCCCTGGAGAGCGCCCTGGAATTGGAACTCCCATGCGGCCGGCCTGGTCCCACGCTGCGCGCCGATGCGGACCAGCTCGAACAGGCCCTCCAAAACCTGGTGCTGAACGCCGCGGAGGCCTCCACGGGGAAGGCAGCCCCGGTCCGCCTTTGTCTGAGCACTGGGCCTGCTTCCGCGCTGCCCATTCGGCACCGCTTCCCTCTCCGCTGGCAGCCTGCCGAGGTCGAGTATGTCCAGATCGAAGTCCGGGACTCCGGGAGCGGTATCCAGGAGGCGGATGTCGAGAAGCTGTTCGATCCCTTCTGGTCCACCAAGTTCACGGGCCGGGGACTCGGTCTCTCCGTCGTGCTCGGCATCGTGCAGTCCCATGGCGGGGCTGTCTCGGTGGAGAGTGAACCGGGCCGGGGGAGCTGCTTCAGGATCCACCTACCGATCTGCCTTGATGCGGTGGTTGAGGTTCCCGAGGTCGTCATCCGTGAGGCCGCCCGTTCGGAACGGCGAACGATCCTCCTGGTCGATGATGACCCTGCCTTGCTCACGGCCATGGGGGCGCTGGTGGAGTCCCTGGGCTTCGACGTGCTGATGGCAGGGGGCGGCGAGATCGCCTTGGAGCACTTCCGCCAGCGAGGGGGGGAGATCCGGTGCCTGATCACGGACCTCACCATGCCCGGCATGGATGGCTGGGAAACCCTGGAGGCCCTGAGACGGCTCGATCCCGACGTCCCCGTGATCCTGGTCAGCGGCTACGACCGCAGTCAGGCCATGGCGGGTGAACACGCGGAGCATCCCCAGGCCTTTCTGAGCAAACCCTTCACCCGGCAGAAACTGAAAGAGACCTTGGCCGACGTCATCGGCTGACGCGAGGGCCACAGAGGGTGCGAAGCAACCGGGCGGTCCGCCTCGTTCAGGGAGGACGCAGTGAGCGGGCTTGGCCCGATCGCTGAGTGGGGTGCGCGAGGGGGACGCAGAGGGTGCGAAGCAGCCGGGCGGTCCCCCTCGTTCAGGACAGACGCGGCGGCGATCACGCGCCGTGGGATCATTGCCCCTCGGAGATGACCATGGGCCGTGACTTTCAGACCTTCCTCAAGCAGCTCGAACAGGTCGGGGAGCTGAAGCGCATCACGGCGGAGGTGGATCCCTGCCTGGAGATGGCCGCCATCGTGGACCGCATCTCCAAGCTGCGGGGCGGCGGTCCGGCGCTGCTGTTCGAAAGGCCGAAGGGCGGCGGCATGCCGGTGGCGATGAACGTCTACGGCAGCCTGAAGCGCATGCAGATGGCGCTGGGGGTGGATCGCGAGGCCCGCGGCCTGGACGCCATCGGCGACCGAATCGAGAAGCTGGTGGCGGAGGCGGTGCCGAAGCCCGGCGGCTCCTTCCTCGATAAACTGGCGAAGCTGCCCATGCTCGCGGAGATCAGCGCCTGGATGCCCAAGACCGTGCGCAAGGGCGCCTGTCAGGAGGTCGTGCGGACGGGCGATCAGGTGAGGCTCACGGAGCTGCCGGTGATCACCACCTGGCCCGAGGACGGCGGCCCCTTCATCACCATGGGCATGAGCCACGTCCGCTACAAGGACGGTCGTCGCAACATGGGGCTCTACCGCCTGCAGGTCTATGACGACCGCACCCTCGGCTTCCACACCCAGCTCCACCACGATGGCGCGCGGGCCCGCCACGGCTACGCGAACGGCGAGCGCATGCCCGTGGCGGTCGCCTTTGGCGGCGATCCCGCGCTGCTCTATGCCGCCACGGCCCCCCTGCCGCCCATGCTCAGCGAGGTCATGTTCACGGGCTTCCTGCGTGGGGAAGGCGTGGAGATGGTGAAGTGTGTCTCGAACGATCTGGAAGTGCCCGCGGATTCCGAACTCGTGATCGAGGGCTGGGTGGATCCCGCGGAGCTGCGCCGGGAGGGCCCCTTCGGCGATCACACGGGCTACTACTCCCTGGCGGATGACTACCCCGTGCTCCATGTGGAGGCCATCACCCACCGCAAAAACCCCGTCTTCAACGCCACGCTGGTGGGGCGTCCTCCCCAGGAAGACGAGTACCTCGGCCTCGCCACGGAGCGCATCTTCCTGCCGCTCCTGCGCCTCGTGCTGCCAGAGATCCGGGACATGCACCTGCCCGCCGCGGGCGCCTTCCACAACCTCGTCATCCTCAGCATGCGCAAGGAATACCCCGGCCACCCCCAGAAGGTGATGAACGCCATCTGGGGCACGGGCCAGATCATGTTCACCAAGGGCATCGTCATCGTGGACGAGGACATCGATCCCCACGACCTTCAGGAAGTCCTCTTCCGCCTGACCTCGAATGTCGATCCGCGCCGGGACATGCTCTTCACGGACGGGCCCCTGGATGTACTGGACCACGCCTCCGACCGCTTCGCCTTCGGCAGCAAGGTGGGCATCGACGCCACCCGCAAGAACAAGCCCTTCGATGACTACAAGCGCGAGTGGCCGCGGGATCTGGCCTTCCCGGAGGAGGTGCTGGCGCGAGTGTCGAGCCGCTGGAAGGAATACGGGCTCTGAGTCTGCGGCAGGCTCCGTTTGGATCCGACAGCCTAACGCCCGTCCACCACGCGCACGGGAAGGCTCTTCTCGTCAAGGTTGGGGAGCAGCTCTTGGGGGTTTCCGGAGACCTCGAGCCTGAAGAGGCGCCATTCCCCCTTGTGTGACTGGAAATCGAAGCAGAAGAACGCCGCGCCGGTGTCGAAGGTCGCCAGTACCCAGTGCCGCTGCCAGAGGTTCTGGACCAGGGGCGGATGAAAGGCCGTGAAATCCCCGAGGCTCTTGGGTTCATGCCCCAGCTTGCCCAGCCGAGCGCGGAGGTCATCACAGCGGGTTGGGGACAGCGTGCCATCCTCGTTCCACTCTCGCAGGGCCTGCTCCCAGGTGCCGTTGGACAGGCTCGTGAAGCCACGCTGGAGCTTGGTTGTGGGCGAGCGGCTGCCCTGGGCGAAGAGCACCGTGGTGCAGGCGACGGTGAGCAGGGCGGGGCGGAACATGGGGCCTCCAGGGACATGCTTGACATGAGGATGCATCAGGAAAGGTTCAAGTTCTTCCAACAAGTGACCGAACCCTCTTGGCCTGAATCCGGGCACCATGGCCGCGGCCCTGCGCTTGGATGCCGCCCCCGGCTCTCCTTCGGGATCGGGGAGAGGCTTTCCTGCGTCACTCGTACGAGCAAGCCCATCGACAACGGCAAGCGCCGCCCCAGGGGCGGCGCTTTTGCATATCTCTCGAGGGGCCTACAGCGGGTTGTGGAAAATGGCGTCCTGGACTGGGACCAACACCTGGAGCACCTGCTGGAGCACCGAGGCGGGTGAGCCCAATGCGTCCACGGAGGTGATCATCGACTCGGGGTAGAAGTTGAGGACGGGCTGGGTCTCCCGCCGATAGACCTCGAAGCGGCGCCGGATGACCTTCTCGTCGGCATCGTCCATCCGGTTCTCCCGGAGGGCGCGTCGGCGCATGCGGTGCACCATCGCTTCCTCATCCTCGCAGGCGAGGTGGATGACCTTGAGGACATTGACATAGCTTTCCAGCGCCTTGGCCTGGGCCAGGTTGCGCGGGAGGCCGTCCAGCACCAGCAGATCCTCCTTCGGCTTGTAGAGGCTGAGCACCGTCTGGGCGTGGATGTTCTGGCGCCACATCTCAAGGGTGAGCGCATCGGGCACCAGTTCGCCCCGGGTCGAATAGCTCAGGAACTGCTGGCCGAGCTCACTCGTCATGTCCAGGGTGCGGAAGATGTCGCCCACGGCCAGATGGAAGAATCCGGGCACCCGGCTGATGATCTTGCCCTGGGTGCCCTTTCCCGAACCGGGAGCGCCGAGGAGGAGGACGGTCTTGTAGCGATGGGGCATGGCAGTGGACTCCAGCAGGCAAAAGGCATTCCTGGAATCGGGCAGTATGCCTTGCAAAGTAAGGTGGGGGCAACCGTTGCGGGCAGAATGGCGCCTGGGAAGGCGCGACACTGAACAAGGTGGGAACTCTCTCCATGGGTCCGGTACATGAAAAACCGGGGCCTGAGCCCCGGTTCGACGCGAAGGATGCGGCGATCGCGTCTAGAACGTGTAGTGCACGCTCATCTGGAAGCCACCTGCGGTGGGATCTTCCGAATAGGTCTTGTAGGGGACGTTGACCTTGAACTTGGAGGCGACGTATTTGGCGCTCACGCTCCAGTTTTTGTTCACCTCGTAGCCCGCACCGATGGAGAAGGTCGGCTTGGTGGCGGTTTCGGTGTTCTTGAGACCGCCGTAGAGGGCCTCGGTCTTGAGGCTCTGCACTCCGATGCCGGCGGTGGCGTAGAGGCCCTTGAGGCTCACGGGCAGGGCGTAGAGCACGTCCACACCGGCGCCGAGGCCGTAGACGTTCCGCTTGAACTCGGCGCTCTGGGGCTTATTGGAGGCGTCGGTCCAGTACTCCCAGCTTGTCTTCTCCATCTCCGCGAAGATGGCATCCACCCGAGGGCGGAGCGTGAAACCGTGGCTCAACTTGACGTCCGCGAAGCCGCCCACATGGAAGGTGGGCCGGTCGTTGAAGTCCTTGAGGTCGGCTGTGGGGAGCTGGGTGCCAAGCGTCAGGCCGTAGCGGAAGTCCTGGGCGCGGGCCGCGGGAGCGGACACAAGGACCAAGGCGGCCAGGGCGAGGAAGGGGCGGAAAGCGGACATCGAACCTCCGAAAGGGGATGAACGTCGTTACGCCCCCGCCAGGGCTGGGTTTAGGTCAGGCAGGATGGAAGGGACCCCAATAAAATCGCCGCCCGATGTTACCCGAGCGGCGCGAAGGCGTTTGAAAAGGGTCAGAGTCGCAGGCTTGCGACCCCCTGGAGCTGGGTGGCCTGGCCGTTTCCGCTGCGGAATTGGCCCGTGGCAAAGCGGGCCTCGAAGGACCACATGCGGTTGGGGCGGAAACCCACACCCGCCGTGAGGCTCAGGCTGCTGTTGCTTTCGCTGGCGCCGTCCTTGGGATTCACGTGCCACCACTGGTTCGCGAGGCCCATCACCAGGTAGAAGCCGGTGGGGCGCTGCTCGGTGTAGTAGAGGTAGTCGGCGCCGAGGCTGAGGGCGGAGATGCTGTTCTTGGTGAACTTGCCGTTCCCCACCGGCTCCCAGCCACCGTCGTAGGTGGTGAAATCAGCCCGGGGGCGCAGTTCATGGCCGCCGCCGTAGTAGATGCCGACATGGCCGCCGAAGGTGAAGCCCGGGTGGGAGTCCAGGGCATTGCCCAGGTCCCCCACGGGGAGGTTCAGGCCTCCGTGGACGCCGGGATGGAACTCCTGAGCACCGAGGCTCAGGCAGGAGGCGAGGGAAAGAAGGAGAAGGGAGTGGCGCATTCGGGGTTCCTTTCAGGGCCTTAGGTACAGCAAAACCGCCCGGGGTTCCGGGCGGTTACGAAGTGACAGCGTCCCGGCTTACTGCGCGGGGGTGTCGATGCGGCGGCGCTCCTTGAGGCGACCGGCCTTGCCCAGCTTCTCCCGCAGGAAGTAGAGCTTGGCGCGACGCACCTTGCCGTGACGGATCACTTCCAGCTTGTCGATGGAGGGGCTGTTCAGGGGGAAGATACGCTCGACGCCGATGCCGTTGGACACCTTGCGGACGGTGAAGCTGGTGCGCATGCCACCGCCCTTGATGCCGATGACGACACCCTGATAGAGCTGGATGCGCTCCTTCTCGCCTTCCTTCACCTTGACGTGGACCTTGACGGTGTCGCCGGGGGTGATGCGGGGGAGGTCGTGGCGAAGCAGACTTGCTTCGAGCTGATCGATGAGGTTGCTCATGGAATCTCCTAGAGGTCAGCGGTCCAGCGGGATCGCCCGGGGACATGACACGCGTTCCCGCGGAAAGCGGGCCTCCCAGTGTAGCGGAAAGGCCCTTGAAACCAAGGGGAATCTGGGGCGGCGGGCCGATCGGGGGCGACGCCATTGGGCGCATCCAGCCGCTGCGCGTCCAGGTTCGACCCTCGGTCGAATCCAGGCCTTGGCTCGCCATACGCGTCATCACCTTCGGCATTGACTGCCGTGGGAAGCGCCTTGAGGTCAGGCCAGCCTGCGGTCGCTGTGGGCGCCGGTGCGCTGGTCGTGGAGCTTCACCAGGGGATGGTCGGGCGTGGGGCCGAAGGCTTGGACGAAGTGGCAGGTGGCGTGGTGCTGGGTGCGGGCAAGGTAGCCCTCCTCCCACGCGGCGATCTCGGCGGCTTGCTCCGGCGTAGGAGGGAAGGGGACGCGGATGGTCGGTGCCTTCATGCGGTGGGGCTTGGGGGTAAGCCGGGCGCGGTAGCAGCCCTGCTTGCGGCAGAGGGTCCAGTAGAGGGGATCCACATGGAGGGCGTGTGCCAGGCGCCCCGCCCGTACCTCTCGGGGCATCATGGCGGCGCCGACGACGATCACGCGGAAGCCCTTGGCGGTGGTGTAGAGCCGGAACCCCAGGCCTTCGGCCACATGCTGGGTCGCGAGTTCCCGGAGGACCTTCTGCATCCGCGCCAGCCGCCACTCGGGAGTGCGTCGGCTGAAGAGATCCCAGAAGGTGGTGGGCACCTCATCGACATCGAAGATGGGAAGGCTCTCCGCGTTCAGGACGTGGGCACCATAGCGGTTCCGCGTGATGGCGGCATCTCCCGCGGGGAGCTCCAGCACCGTCTCCCGGATGTCCACCTCGTAGCCTTCGGCTTCGGAAACCTGACCCAGGACCTTGGCCTGAACCCAGCCGAGGCGACGCTCCGCCTCCGCGCGGGCATCCTCCTCCGAGATGTTCGACCCCACCAGGATCCGGGCCTTCTGGCGGCCGTCCTTCAGGGCGATGTCACCGTCCAACTGGGCCCAGAACCGGAAGATCCTCATGGCTGCGTCCTCCAGCCTTTCCAGCCCTTGGGTTTCGGCTGATCCCAGGCCCCCGGGTGTTCCACCTGCCACGCGCACCACTGCTCGGGGCGGGGCAGGCTGGAGAGTCGGTCCCGCAGGTAGGCGTCCCACAGATCTGGCCGTAGGCGCTTGGTGCGGACCATGGCCTCCCGCAGCCGCCAGAGGGCGATGGCGCCGTGGTTGCCGCCCTTGAGCACATCGGGAATGGGTCGCCCGTCGAAGACCTCTGGTCGGGTGAAGTGGGGATGGTCCAGCAGGCCGGTGGCAAAACTGTCAGCCTCGGCGCTCTCCTGGTTGCCCAGCACGCCGGGAAGCCAGCGGCAGACCGCATCAATGAGGAACAGCGCCGGCAGTTCGCCGCCGGAAAGCACGGCTTCGCCGATGCTGTACTCCACGTCGATGTGGGCCTCCACGGCCCGCTGGTCCAGACCCTCATAGCGGGTGCAGACGAGGATCACCTGGTCGAGCTGAGCCAGGTCCAGCACATCTGCATGGCGGAGCGGAGGGGCTGCAGGCGTGAAATGGACGACGCGGCCCGTGCCTTCTCGCGGCACGCTGGCGAGGGTGTCTCGCAGCACCTCCGGGCGCAGCACCATGCCCGGGCCGCCGCCGAAGGGGGAATCGTCCACGTGGCCGTTGGTGTTGCCGGAAAAGGGACGGTAGCTGTGGGTGTGCAGCGCGTGTCCCAGTTCGCGGAAGGCGCGGCCCGCGACGCCGAGGCGCGCGGTATCGAAGTATTCGGGGAAGAGGGTGAGGGCATCGAAGCGCATCGGGGGTCGCACCTCAGTGCCAGAGCTTCAGGAGGTAGTGCAGGATCACCTGGAAGCTGAGCCCCAGGTAGACCGTGGTGAGGAACATGCCCAGCACGCCGAGCCAGGCCCAGCCGGGACGCTCTTCCAGGAGTGCGGCCCCCTGCAGGCAGACGGCCGCGGCGGGCAGGGCGTTGCCCAGGGGGATGAGGGGCGGCACCGGCAGCGCCAGCAGGAAGGCCGTCCAGGCGATGACGGCGCCCATGGCCTTGCGGCTGAGGGGGCGCCCGGGACGCTTCGGGCGTCCAAGTTTGTTGAGCCAGCCCTCGAAGCGGGCCAGGGCGTCCTTCACTCGGCCGCGGTGCAGCTTCACCCGGCCGATCCGCGAGGGGAGCCACGGATGGGGCCTGCCCATCAGCATTTCCCACCCGAGCACCAGCGCGACCAGTCCGCCCGCCATGCTGATGCCGGGGATGAAGCTCGTGAGGCCGCTCACCAGCACCATGAGGCCGTAGGTCTGCTCCCCGGCGCTGTCCATGAGCTCCTGGAGGCTCACGTCGCCGTCCTGGGACAACAGGTCGTGGAGGGCGCTGAAGAAGGGAGGACGCTCCTGGCGGGGATCCATCACCGTAGCCAGCAGGCGCAGGCTGGAGCGCTTCACCGCGGCGGGTGTGGGCATGGGAAGCCCCGTTACGAGACGGCGGACGCCGCGCAGCGTCTTTCCGCTCAGATCGTCGAGAGGGGGCGTCATGTCTCTAGTCTATCGGACGCTCCCCCGGAGCGTCTTCACGCGCGGCAGTGGCTCGCACGGTGGACTGAACAAGGTCGCAGCGGGCACCTGTCGGGCGCTGCTGGGAGGTCAGTCTTCGGTGTCCTCGCTCCAACCCTCACTGACTTCCTCTTCCGGCTTTCCTTCCACGCGATAGGACTCCTCGCTCCAGGCACCCAGGTCCCGGGTCTTGCAGCGTTCGCTGCAGAACGGGATGGTGGGCGTCTTCGTCCAGTCCACCGGCTTGCGGCAGAAGGGGCAGGGGCGGATGAGGGAAGGGATGGACATGGGCTGGCAGGTGCTCCACTCCCAGTCTATCCGGTGGCGATCACTGAAGCCGCGGACGGCTTCCGCCATACTGGATCGTCGTCCCTTCTGGAGTGCCCATGCTCACCATCGCCGGCAAGACCTTCACCAACCGCCTCGTTCTGGGCACCGGGAAATACAAGAATTTCGCCACCATGCAGGCCTGCTACCAGGCGGCTCGATCGGAGATGGTCACCCTCGCCGTGCGGCGCTTCGACCTGAACGCACAGGGCGAGGACAACATCCTCAACTGGATCCCCAAGGACATCCATCTGCTGCCCAACACCGCCGGGTGCTTCACCCGCGAGGACACGCTGCGCGTGGCGCGCCTGGCCCGGGAGGCCCTGGACAACCCCTGGATCAAGGTCGAAGTGCTTGGCGACACCAAGAGCCTCTACCCGGATGGCGAGGAGACCTACCGCGCCTGCGAAGAGCTGGTGAAAGAGGGTTTCATCGTGCTGCCCTACATCAACGCCGATCCCATCCTGGCGAAGAAACTCTGCGACCTCGGCGTCCACGCCATCATGCCCCTCGGCAGTGCCATCGGCTCGGGGCTGGGTGTGCAGAACCCATACGTGATGCTGCTCATCAAGGAGATCTGCGACAGCTACGGTCTGCCCATGATCGTGGATGCCGGCGTGGGCACCGCCAGTGACGCCGCCGTCGCCATGGAACTCGGAGCCGACGCCGTGCTGCTCAACACCGCCGTGGCGGAAGCCGGTGAGCCCACGAAGATGGCCGAGGCCATGGACCTCGCGGTGCGCGCCGGGCGCCTGAGCTTTGAGAGCGGCCGCATGCCCCGCCGCCTCTACGCCAGCGCCAGCAGCCCGCTGACCGGCGTGGTGGGCCGAAACTGAGAACGCGCGGAATCGCGAAAAGGAAAGCGGGGGCAGATGGGGGCATGACCCGCTTCCTCCGCTTCACGTGTCTGGCCTGCTTGATCGGGGTACCTGCCCGTGCTGACGGCCAAGGTCTGCGTTTCTGGGCCAGGGCCGAGGGGCAGCTCCGGATCGCGTCGGAAACGGTCATGACCGTGGATTTCGGGCATGGGGTTCGGCTTCGGCTGGAAACCCAGGTTCCGGGTGGCCGTGGCCTATGCGGCATCTCCGCGCCCCGAGACGGATTCCGAGGGACTGCGTCCGCCCCCTGGTCGGATCCCCTTCCGAAGGCGGGCTCTCCTCATGGCGGCGGCTGGGACGTGGTGCTTGAGCGCCGCGATGGGATGCCCACTGCCACCTGGCTCGTCGAGCATCACCGGGACTTCCCCCACAGCACGCCACCCCGCTGAAGGGGGCGGTCCTCAGCGCCCGAGTTTTGCCAAGGCCGCGCGGACGGCGGCGGTGTCCGGCAGCTTCAGGGCCAGGGCCCTGCGTCCGCTCTCCAGGGCCTGGGTGCGGTCGCCGCTGCCATCGGCCTTTCGGGCCTGCGCCACCTCCACGGCGAAGGCGTGGAGGAGGCACCGGCTGGCGTGGATCCAGGCTTCATCGGGGGCCGCAGCGGCGGCTCGCGCCAGGGCCTCCCTTCCCGATGCAAGCGCGGGGAGGGGGTCGCCGCCGTGACCCTGACACCAGCGGGCCTCCGCCAGGGCCCGGTCGCCCTCCAGGGCGAGGGCATTGGCGTTGTCGGGGTGGACGGACAGGGCCTGGGCGAGGGCCTGCCGGGAGGAGGCGAGGGTGGCCATCGGGTCGAGGCCGCGCTTCGCCTGGGCATCCGCCAGCTGGTTCGAGAGCTCGGCGAGGTTCGCATAGCTGTCGGCGCTGGGATTGAGGCGGGCGCAGTCCTGGAGGGATGCGATGGCGCGCCGGAGGGCCGGGATGGGATTCCCCCTGTGATCCTTCTGCCAGTCCGCCCGGACCATCTCCAGAAAGGCCTGGTTCTGGTGGGTCTCCCACTGGCCGAGGCCTTCCGCGAGGGCCTGGCGGCAGAGGGCGAGCCCCGGGAGGATCTGGGGTTCGGGGTCGCGCTTGGCCTTGACGGCCTGGACGGCCCGCATGTAGGCGAGGTTGGCGAGGCGCTCGAAGGCCTTGCCCCGCTCGGAGGCTGCATAGCGGCCCGCCGGCGCCCGGAGCACGCCCTGCATGAGGTCCTCCGCCCGCTGGAACCAGGGCTCGGGATCCCGCCCCAGGGCGGCGTGGCGCTTGCCGAGCTGGCCCAGGGCGAGGGCGACGTTGTAGAGCTTGTCTGTGCGCAGCGTATTCAGGACCAGCATGCGCTCCGCGGCGATTACGGAGCGGGTGTGGCACTCCAGGGGGTCCTGGTCCTGGAAGCGGTGAGGGGCGCCCAGCAGCCAGACGAAGCGGGTGAGGTCCTGGAAGCGGTCGTCGCTGGGGGACGCCGGGGCGGCTTCGGCGATCAGGTCCAGGGCCTGCTGGAGGTCCGCCAGGCCTGCCGGGATGCGGCCCGTGTCCAGGCGCTCGCGGCCCCGCAGGACATGGGCCCGGGCCAGGAGGTAGAGGGCATCCGTGCGCCAGGGCTCCGCCTCCCGGGCAAGGCGGGCGAGGCGGGTGGCCTCGTCGAAGCGGTCCTCCGCCATGGCGAGCCGGGCCTGGTCCTCCAGGGTCAGGGCCCCCAGGCCCCGCTTGGCCTGTCCCATGTGGGTCAGCGCAGGCTGCAGGAAGCTGCGCCGCGCCTCGGCCTGCTTCGCCTCCCGGACCTGGGTGTCCAGCTCTCCCTGGGTGGTGGCGATGGCGTTCTGGTATTGCAGGGCGAGGCAGCGGCCCAGGGCAAGGGAGACTTCCGCCGTCCGGAAGCCTCTCGCCCAGGCCTCATCCAGTTCCCGGCGGGCGGCCTCGACCTCGCCCAGGAGCAGGTGCCCCTCCCCGAGGGCCCAGTGTCCCGGGCCGCGGCTGAGCCGGCTCCCCCGCATCTGGTGGCGGAGGAGGTCCATGCGGCCCTGGATCTGGAGCCGCTCCCTGGCCGTGTCGTGGGGCGGCAGCATGCGGCCGAAGCGCAGGATGCTGTCCATGCGCAGGGCCTCCTGGTCGAAGCGCTGCGCCCATTCCGACTGGATCTGAGCTCGCTGGTGCAGGACGAACCAGGTGGCCCCAAGGCCGAGTCCCAGGACGATGACTCCCGCCGCGAGGCCCGCGCTCAGGCGATTCCGACCCGTCCAGCGCAACCCCCGTTCCAGCCATGAGGCGCGGCGCGCCCGGATGGGTTGCCCGTCCAGCAGCCGCTGGAGGTCGTCCCGGAGGGCCGCGGCGCCGGGGTAGCGGCGGGCGGGGTCCGGGGCGAGGCAGGTGGCGACAAGGGTCTCCAGGTCCAGGGAGAGGTCCTTCCGCAGGCTTCGCAGGGGCGGCGCCTCCTTGAGGCCCACCTGGGCCAGCACTTGCTCCCGGTCCCCCAGGAAGGGCGGGCGGCCCGTCAGGGCGGCGAAGAGGCTTGCTCCCAGGCCGTAGACATCCGCCCGGGGATCGAGCCAGGCCCCGGTGAGCTGTTCCGGCGCCATGTAGGCGGGGGTGCCCAGCACCACCCCGGCTTCCGTGAGGCCATCCTCCGAGGTGTCCCGGGCCAGGCCGAAGTCCATGACGTAGGGGCGCAGGCCGCCCTCCTCGTCCTTCGCCACCATCAGGTTTCCCGGCTTGAGGTCCCGGTGGATGAGGCCCTGGCGGTGGGCCGAATGCACGCCGTCCGCCAGGGCGATGAAGAGGCGGAGGAGCTCCGCCGCTTCGAGACGCGGCGAGGCTTCCGCGAGGGTCATGCCGTCCACGAACTCCAGGACGAGGTAGGGCGCGCCCTCGTGCTCGCCCACCTGGTAGAGGCGGCACACCGCTGGATGCTCCACCCGGGCGTGGAGGTGGGCCTCCTGCTGCAGGCGCTCCACGAGGGCGGGGGAGGCATGGCGCACCCACTTGATCGCCACGCGGCGGCCCAGGGCCTCGTCATAGGCCAGCCACACGGAGCCCATGCCGCCTTCGCCCAGGGGACGGATGAGGCGCAGGTCGCCGAGGCGCTCGGGGGGGCGGGATTCAGCCATGGATTCGCTCGAGGAGGGATCGCAGGGTTCTCAGGGACCGGCGCTGCTCCCCCGCCTCCAGGGCGGCGTGCCCGAAGACGAAGCCCGGGAGCCTACGGCCGTCGAAGGCGTGGCGGGCGCCGGGGCGCAGGCGTAGGCCCGCCTCCCGGGCGCGGAGGGCCCAGGCTTCCAGGTCGAGATCCGGGGGTGTCTCGATCCAGCAGGCCAGGCCGCCGTCGGGTCGGCGTGTCGCGAACTCCGGTCCGAGATCCACCGGCAGGGCGTCCAGGCAGTCCTCCAGGCGCTGGGCGTAGACCTGGCGGCAGCGGGCGAGGTGGCGGGCGTAGTCGCCGTCCCGAATCAGGTCCGCCACGGCCCACTCCAGCACCCGGTCCCCCTGCAGGTCGAGGCGCTGCCGGGCCCGGGCGAGCCGGTCCACGAGGGTCCGTGGGCCGACGAGAAAGCCCAGGCCGAGGCCCGGCGCCAGGGTGTGGGCGAAGGAGCCCCCGTGGACGACCAGCCCCTCGCCGTCTCCGCTGGCCAGGGGCAGGGCGGGCTCCGCGCTCCCGAAGAGCTCCGCATCGGGATCCTCCTCGATCACCGCAAAGCCGTGGTGGCGGGCCAGCGCCAGCAGGTGGTGTCGGCGCTCCGGGGCCAGGGGGACGGTGGTGGGCAGGTGGCGGCGGGGGGTGACGAGCACGGCGTCCAGCTTCTGACGGCGGGCCAGGGAGGCCAATGCGTCGGTGTCCAGGCCGTCCCCGTCCACGGGCACGGGATGGAGCACCGCATCCGCCACGGCGCGAAAGGTCTCCCAGGCCTCCGGCTGACCCGGATCCTCCACCGCCAGGTGGCCGCCCCTCGGGAGCAGGGAGGCCGCCAGGAGGGTGCGGGCCATGGCCGGCCCCCGGGTGACGAGGATGTGTTCTGGGCCCGCGGGTAGGCCGCGGTGGGCGCGCAGGTGTTCCGCCAGATGGTCCCGCAGGGCCTGGTTGCCCCGGGGCTCGCCCTTGCCCAGCAGGTCGTCCCCGTGGCGGCGCAGGGCCCGCTGGTAGGCCCGGGCCAGGGCCTCCTTGGGGGCGAGGCGCGCGTCCGGCAGTCCCTCGGAGAGGTCCAGGATGCCCAGGGCCAGGGAGGTCCCGGGCGCGAAGGATTCCGGCAGGCGAAAGGCCGGTGCCTCCGCCAGGGCCGGGGCTGCCCCCGCGTTGCCCCAGTGACGGGGCGCGTCGGCAGGAAGCCGCACCGCCACGTAGGTGCCGCTCCCGGGCCGGCTCTCCACCCAGCCTTCCAGCTCCAGCTCCCGCAGGGCGGACATCGCCACGTGACGGCTGACCCCCAGTTCCTCTGCCAACACCCGGGACCCCGGCACGGCCTCCCCGGGCTTCATGCGGCCATCCCGGATCTCCCGCACGAGGAGGCGTGCCACCTGGAGGGACAGGGGCAGGTCGGCGGCGGCATCGAGGGAGGACTGCAGGGCGCGGAGGGTCATGTCATGAGCGGTTCTGGACCGGCCGACCTCCAGGTGGGAAACAGGTAGGGCGTGGAGGAGGGGGCCTCCGCAGTCTATACCCACATGCCTGAGCCCCGTGGAGGCCCCTCCAGGCCGCGGGCGGACCTCGATTTGCCTGGATGACCCATGAAACAACCGGTGCCGCGCGCCACTCGAGGCGCTGGAGAAGCGCTAACGCAGTCCCCGCTCGATCCAGCCGCCCCCGAGCAGCCGTTCGCCGTCATAGAACGCGACGGCCTGTCCAGGGGCAACCGCCTGCTGGGGCGTTTCGAAGTGGACATCCGCTGCCCCATCCTCCCGGGCCTCCACCCTGCAGGGGGCGGCACGGTGACGGCTGCGGATCTGGGCCTCGCAGGTCTCCGGGACCGGGCCCAGCCAGTGGATGCCGGTGGCTTCGAGGCCGCTGGAGAACAGGTCGTGATCGTCCGTGCTGAGGACGACGGACCCGTCTTCGGGATTCAGCGACACGACGTGGGCTCGCTGGCCGAGGGCGATGCCCAGGCCCCTCCTCTGACCGATGGTGTAGCGGTGAAAGCCCTCGTGGGGACCGAGCACCTTGCCGGTGGCATCCACGAAGTTGCCGAGCCGCGCGGGCACCTCGAAGCGCATCCGCAGGCTTTCCGGCAGGGTGTGACCGTCCAGGGCGAGGCAGGCATCCTGGCTCTCGTGCTTGTCAGCGGTGGCGAGGCCCAGCTTGCGCGCCCATTCCCGCACCTCAGGCTTCGTGATGGAGCCCAGGGGCAGTTCGAGGCGCTCCAATTGCTCCCGGGTGAGGTAGCTCAGGAAGTAGGACTGGTCCTTGTTGCGGTCCTCGCCGCGGTGCAGCACGGGGCCCTCCGGCGTGTGCTCCAGGCGGGCGTAGTGGCCCGTGGCGATCTTCACGGCGCCGAGGCGGGCGGCGTGATCCCAGAGCAGGCCGAACTTGATGTCGCGGTTGCAGTAGAGGCAGGGGCTCGGCGTGCGCC
Organism: uncultured Solibacteraceae bacterium; assembly: GCA_964415525.1. Lineage (GTDB taxonomy): Bacteria > Acidobacteriota > Holophagae > Holophagales > Holophagaceae > CAZPUI01. The sequence goes on along the minus strand of CAYQAS010000001.1, from coordinate 6,868 downwards.
CGCGCTGGTATTCATCCCAGGCGTGCTGCAGGACCTTCTCCGCGAAGACCTCCCGGCAGTCCAGCACCGTGTGCCGGATGCCCAGCTGCCCCGCCACGGCGCGGGCTCCGGTGATGGCGTCCGGCGCACAGCAGGACTTGCTGCCCTGGCGCTCATCGCAGCTCCGCAGCTGCAGCGTCACGCCGATGACCTCCCAGCCCGCTTCCACCATCATCGCGGCCACGACGCTGGAGTCCACGCCCCCGCTCATGGCCACGACCATCCGACCCTTCGACATGCGCTGCTCCGTCATCCCATCCGCTCCAGAACCACCTTCAGCGCTTGGACGGCGCAATCGACATCATCGTCCGTGTTGGATTCGCCAAGGGAGAACCGCAGGGTGGCGCGGGCGTCGGCCTTGGTGCGGCCCATGGCGAGGAGGATGGCGCTGGGCTTGCGAGCCTCGGAGGCGCAGGCCGCGCCGGTCGCCACCGCGATGCCCTCCAGGTCGAGGTTCAGCTGCAGTTCATCCGAGAGGAGGCCGGGGAAGGTGAGGCTCAGCGTGTTGGGCAGACGCAGGTCGCTGGCACCGTTGCGCCGCACCTGGGGGAAGGCTCGGAGGACTTCCGTCTCCAGGCGGTCCCTCAGGCGGCGAGTGTGGGCGGCACGGGCCTCCAGGCGTTCCCGGGCGATCTCGCAGGCCACGCCGAAGCCGACGATGCCCGGCAGGTTCTCGGTGCCCGCCCGCAGGCGGAACTCCTGGGCGCCGCCCCGGAGCAGGGGCTCCAGGGAGACGGTTCGCCGCACCACCAGGGCGCCCACGCCCTTGGGACCGCCAAGCTTGTGGGCGGAGAGGCTGAGCAGGTCCGCGCCGAGATCCCCCAGGGGGATGCGGCCCGCGGCCTGCACGGCATCGGTGTGGAGGAGGCTGCCGTGCTCGCGGCATAGCGCGGCGAGGGCCTGGATGGGCTGGAGGGTGCCCACTTCGTGATTGGCGGCCTGGACGGAGACGAGGGCCTGACCGTGCTGCAGCAGGGGCGGCAGGGCGGCGGGATCGACGCGGCCCTCGGCATCCACCGGCAAACGCCAGACCGGGATGCCTTCCGCCTCCAGGGCCGCGGCGGGCTCCCGCACGGCGCTGTGCTCCACCGTAGACAGGATGAGCCGGCGGAATCGATAGGCGGCCTTGATGGCCAGGTTGTCCGCCTCCGTGCCGCCGCTCGTGAAGACGATCTCGTCCGGTTCGACCCCGGCGAAGCGGGCCACCCGGGCCCGGGCCTCGTCCAGGGCGCGTTTGGCCGCCTGCCCGAATGCGTGAAGGCTGGACGGATTGCCGAAGGGTGCCGCCTCCATGGCCGCCAGGACCTCCGGCAGCACGGGCGTCGTGGCGTTGTGGTCGAGATAGATGGCCCGCACGGTTCCTCCCGGGAAGCTCCAGTATCGGTCGCCTCCCAAGCTATTGGGATGCCGGGCATACTCCGAATCATGCACGCGGTACCGAATCTGCTCCTGGATCTGGCCCTGATCATCGGTGTCGCGGCCCTCACGAGCCTCGCCTGCAGGAAACTCCACCTGCCGTCGGTGCTGGGCTACGTGTTGGCGGGCCTCCTCGTGGGCCCCCTGGCGCCGGTGCCTTTGGTGCGGGAGGAGGCTAGTCTGCGGACCCTGGCGGACCTGGGGGTGATTTTGCTCATGTTCGGCATCGGCTTGGAGTTCAGCCTCGCCCGCCTGGCCCTGGCTGGGCCCACGGCCCTCCTGATGGGTTCGGTGCAGGTGGGCTTCACCATGGCCCTGGGTTCTCTGGCGGCGCGGTTCCTGGGTTTCCACGGCGCAGAACCGGTCTTCCTGGGGGCGGCCCTGGCGATATCCAGCACGATGCTGCTCTCCAAGCTCTTCGAGGAGCAGCGCCCGCCCCGCGCCGTGCGCGAGTCCGTCTTCTCCGTGCTCGTCATCCAGGACCTCTTCGCGATTCTTCTGCTGACGGGCCTTCCGACCCTCGTGCAGGGCCGCACGCCAGGGATGCCAGGGCTGGGGGAAGCCCTCATCCGGCTGGTGGTCTTCCTCGTGCTGGTCTTGGGGTTGGGACGCCTCCTGGTTCCGCGTCTGCTGCGGCGGATCGCGGATCGGCTGCCTGCGGAAGCCCTGCTGATGGCGGCCCTGGGTCTCTGCTTCGGGCTGGCGGTGGGCGCTGCGGTGGCGGGACTGAGCCTCGCCCTGGGGGCCTTCCTGGCGGGGATGCTGGGCTGCGAGAGCGGGCGGGGACGGGCCATGGAACACCTCGTGGCGCCGGTGCGGGACCTCTTCACCGCGGTCTTCTTCGTGACGCTGGGGATGCTCGTGCAGCCGATGGTGATGTGGACCCACGGGCTCACCATCCTGCTGCTGTCGGCCCTGGTGATCGGTGGCAACGCCCTGGGCCTCACGGGCTCCGGCCTCCTGGCGGGACTGTCTTTCCGCACGAGTCTGCGCACGGGGCTGGCGCTGGGGCAGGCGGGGGAATTCGGCTACATCCTCGTGGGCGCAGGCATCGCCCTGGGGGCACTCCGGCCGGAGCTTTACTCCGTGGTCGTGGGTGTGGGCCTCTTGACGGCGGTGGTCACGCCGCTGTTGTTGCGTAGTTCCCGGGCCCTATCCGCCCAGGTGGAAGAGCGATTGCCCGCGGGCTTCCGGAACAGCCTGGGGCTCTATCAGGCCTGGGCGGAGAGCCTGCGGCGTCGGGGCATCCGCCACGGGGAAGGGCGCGCCTTGCGACGGCCCGCCTTGTTCCTGCTGCTGGACGCGGCGCTGTTGCTGCTGCTCACCGCTGGTCATCACCTGCTCTTTGCCCGTTCGGTGCAGATGCTGGAGGCTCGGATCCACCTCGGACACCTCGCGGCTCAGGGCTTTGCGGCAATTCTGCTGGGGATGCTCGGCGCGCTGCTGGTGCTCGGCATCCTCCGCCAGGGGCGCATCCTGGCGCGGGAGATGGCGGTGCTGGCGCCCAGCCCGGAGGCGGAAGGCAGCGGTCGCCGCGGCCGTCACCTGTTGGCGGGCGGCCTTCGGGTCGCCGTGGTGCTCACCGTCGGACTGCCCCTGGTAGCCCTCCTCCAACCCCTCGCCCCCCGTGGGCCGCTGCTCGCCATCGCCCTGGGGGTATTCACCTTCACCGTGGTTTTCCAGCTCCTGCGTGCCCGGCGCTTGGCCAGGGAGGTTCCCGGAGGCACTGAGTGGCTCCTGGCGCGGGTTCGGGATCCCTGGCCAACGGGGGAAACCGCCGCGCCCGCTCCGCACGGCAGCCTGCGGACCCTTCGCATCGGGTCCAGCTGTCCGAGCCTGGGCCGGAGTCTGGGGGAGGTGGATCTTCCGGGTCGGGCGGGCGTGAGCCTCGTGCTCCTCCTTCGGAAGGATGGCTCCACGGTGCCGCTGCATCCCAGTCGCCGCTTGGAGGAGGGCGATGTCATCGGGCTCGTGGGCAGCGATGCCGCCCTCGAGGATGCCGAGGCGATGCTGGGCGAGGGGTGAACCTACCTCTTTCGATGGATTTTACGCCCGCTCCCTTGGTCGGGCGCCGGGAGTGGCGGAAGCTGGAAGCCTTGTCTTGCGAGGTTTCGATGTCGTTCCGTCCCCTCCTGCTGCTGGCGGCCCTGAGTCTGGGTGCTGCGGCGCCGCCTCCCAAGGTCAAGCACGTGATTCTGATGCTGAGCGACGGCACGGCGCCGGAGGCCTGGACCCTGGCGCGGTGGGTGAAGGGCAAGCCCCTCCACGTGGACCCGATCCTTTCCGGTGTGGTGCGCACCTACGGCGCCGACTCGCTCGTCACGGATTCGGCACCCGGCGCCACGGCCTATGCCTGCGGGCGCAAGGCGGAGGACAAGACCCTCGCCATCGAGCCCCGGCGGGTGACCATCCCGGGGGTGGAGCCCTCGAAGCGCCCCGGTGCGCCCCTGGCGACGCTGCTGGAGGGGGCGAAGCTGCAGGGCCGTGCGGTGGGGCTCATCGCCACATGCCAGATCCAGCACGCCACCCCGGCGGCCTTCAGTGCCCATGTGCCTCACCGCGAGGCCTACGAGGCCATCGCCCTCCAGCAGGTGCACCAGGGCGTGGATGTGGTGTTGGGCGGCGGGCTGAAACACCTCACCCAGCGGAAGGACCAGAAGGACCTCGTGGCGGTGCTGAAGGCCCAGGGCGTGACCTTCGTGCAGAAGGATTCCGAGCTGAAAGCCGCACAGAAAACGCCCGTGTGGGGCGCTTTCTCGGACGTGGATATGGCCTTCGACCTGGACCGTCCGAAGTTGGCCCCGGAGCAGCCTTCCCTCGCCGCCATGACCAGCAAGGCCCTGGCCCTGCTGGCGGCGGATCCCAAGGGCGAGAAGGATGGTCTCTTTCTATTTGTGGAGGGTTCCAAGGTGGACTGGGCCTCCCACACCAACGATCCCGTGGGGATGGTGACGGACCTCCTGGCCTTCGACGATGCGGTGGGCGAGGCGCTGGCCTTCGCCGAGCGGCAGCCGGACACGCTGGTGGTCGTGCTTTCGGATCACGCCAACGGCGGCCTCACCATCGGTACCCGGGACTGGCCCCGATACGGCAAGACCAGCTTCGCTTCCGTGGTGGAGCCCCTGCGTCAGGCCCGGTTCACGGCGGAAGGCGTGGCGGCCCTGGTGCGGCGGGAGAAGGCCTTCTCCGAATCCGCGGTCTTGGACCTGCTCGACCGGGAGATGGGGCTTCGGCACCTGCTGGAAGGGGAGCGTCAGAGCATCGGAGATGCCGCGGCGAAGCTGAAGGACAAGCCGGAGGACAAGACCCTGAATACGCTCCTCGGGCCGATGCTCTCCCGGCGCACGGGCCTCGGCTGGACCACGGGCGGTCACACCGGGGCCGATGTCACCCTCTTCAGTGGGGGGCCCGGAAGGGTGGCCGGGCTTTGGGAGAACGACGCCATCGGACGCCATCTGGCCACGGCCATGGGCTTCACCTTTGAGGCACTGAACGAACGGCTCTTCGTGGAGGCCGGTGCCGCCGCCCAGGCCGCGGGACTCACGGCAGATGTGGACGCGACGGCGGGCGTGTTGCGTCTGAGCCGCGATGGCCGGTCGGCGGAAGTCGCCCTTGCCACGAACCTGCTCCACCTGCCAGGGCGGAAGGCATCCGTTCGGCTGGAAGGCGTGGCGGTGCTGAACGCCACCGATGGCAAGGTCTACCTGCCGCAACAGGCCATCGCGGAAGCCGCCAAGGCGCTGCCCGCCAAGAAGGCGGCGTAGGACATCTCAACGGCAACAAGAAGGGCGGCGCCGGGGAGCGCCGCCCTTCCTCTTTCGGGGTGGGTCAGTTGAAGGTGACGGCCTGGGCGGTGAGTTCTTCCTTCCAGGGGGCCAGGGCCTCATCGGTGTCCTGAAGCACGACGTGGAAGCTCATGGGATAGGCCTCATCCGCGGCTTCGCCCCAGGCTTCGGCCGTGGTGGCGAGGATCTCCACCAGGATCTCCCGGGCGTTCTCGTTGCCCGGCAGCACGCCGCCTGCGCCCAGGAGCACCAGCACGATGTGGCGGGTGGGCAGCCACTCGAGGTCCGTCAGGCACTCGTCTAGGGCGTCCCAGTTGCCGCCGAAGTAGTCCGGCAGCTTGCAGGCCTCGGCGAAGGCGCGGAAGAGTCCGGCCTCGTCGGCGCACAGGCTGCCCTGGACGACGCAGACCGTGGCTTCCGGCGCGCCCTCCCAGGCGTTCTGAAGGTGGAAGTAGGGCGCCGTCGGCAGCATCAGGGGCGTCGTCATCACTTGATCTCCACGAAGTTGGCGTAGTGGTCCGCGGTGTACCAGGCCCGCTTGTCATCGCCGGTCACGAGGCGTTCGGCGCCCCGGTTCTTGCCCGGTACCTTGGGATGGATGTCCCACTCCTGGTAGCGGATCTTTTTGCCCTGCAAGGATTTCATGGGCAGGCGCTTCTCGAAGTTACCGAACGTGCGACCACCGACATAGCCCGGCAGCGGCTGACCGGTGGCCTGGACATGGGCCAGGACCCGCCGTGCCTCCGGGGGAACCGTCACCGGCTTGTTCGGGCCGGCGGTCAGCCCGATCACTGCGAAACAGAATGCGAGCATCAGCTTGAACAGGGACCGCATGGAGCCTCCGGAGCAATGGAACGGTTCCATTCTCCCTCAGCCGCCGCCGTAAAAGCCCTGAAACCGTGGATGACGCGAATCCGGCCGCGCGAATGATACCGAGTAGCTTTCAAACCAATAAATCGCACTACGGAGACACTGAGAACACGGAGGCTTACACGAGGATTCCCAGAGCGCGGTCATTGAATCTCTATGCTTTCTCGGCGTCCCCTGTGCCTCTGTGGTGAATTGATTTTCCTGGTTGTCGGCCTGCATCAGCCAAAAGCGCTGGAACCGCGAAAGGCGCGAAACGCCCATTGCGGAGCCGGCTGGGCCTCCGGCCCCCGGCCGCACGCAGCTGGCTTCGCAAGATGGGGACTGACCGGCCATTAGGGCCAGCCAGTTCCCCGCTTGAGAAGAGTCGGCACCGTCCCTAATCCCCATTTCGCGCGCCCGGAGGGCGGTTCGCGTTTTCGCGATTCCTTCCTTTCAACGACTGGCCTGTTCAGGTGCATCGGACCGATCACCAGGACGTCCATTCATATGGGAATGCACCCCAATCCACTCGGATCATGGCATCTTCTCCCTTCGCATCTCATTCGTGATCGCACCTGCCATCGGAGTTGCCGTGCTGGAAGCGCCCCTCGATCCCCTGTCCATCCGTGTCCTGGGCTGCCTGATGGAGAAGCAGTTGGCGACGCCGGAGTACTACCCCCTCACGCTCAATTCCCTGCTGGCGGCGTGCAACCAGACCACGAGCCGGGACCCGGTGATGAAGGTGGACGAGGAGGCGGTGACGCTGGCGCTGGAGGATC